>CACZVR010000087.1 GCA_902784675.1 uncultured Bacteroidales bacterium
CTCCGGCCAGCCGGTTGTCCCGCCAGGGGCACGGCCGGGTAGCCGCGTCGGGTACGGATAAGTGCTGAAAGCATCTAAGCACGAAGCCAACCTCAAGATGAGATCTCCATTAGGGTCGTTGCAGACGACGACGTCGATAGGCGGCAGGTGCACGGGCGGTGACGTCCTCAGCCGAGCCGTACTAATCACCCGAAAGCTTTCTTGTGGCGCTCCGCGCGCGGCTGATGCCGCTGTTGCGGGGGCGGAAGATACAGGCAGCAGGGACATGCTCGAGAGAGAGTTCCGGTGAGCTCAGGAGAAATAATAAGTCGCGATGAAGTTTTTTTCTCGCGTGAGCGTTCCCCCCGATGGTCTTTTTAAGCATCACAGCCGCGGCACAAGCCAATGCGCCGTACGGGCTGAAAGGCAAAAATCAGGTGGTCATAGCGTGAGGGTCCCACCTCTTCCCATTCCGAACAGAGAAGTTAAGCCTCACCACGCCGATGGTACTGCGAAAGTGGGAGAGTAGGTAACAAGAGAGGTGATGTCAGCAATGATGTCGCCTCTCGTTTTTTTGTTGCCGGTCAAAACGCGATGACGTTCCCGCCTTTTCCTGTTCCTGGCACAGAGCCCTAAGCGTCACCACGGCGACGGTCAGCGACATGGGAAGGCGCAGGTAACCGCCCCCTAAGAGGGAGTCACTGTTAAAACAGCGGCTCCCTCGTTTTTTTTTGTTACCGGTCAAAGCGCGATGACGTTGGCGCCTCTTCCCGTTCCTGGCACAGAGCCCTAAGCGTCACCACGACGACGGTCAGCGACATGGGAAGGCGCAGGTAACCGCCCCCTAAGAGGGAGTCACTGTTAAAACAGCGGCTCCCTCGTTTTTTTTTGTTGCCGGTCAAAGCGCGATGACGTTCCCGCCTTTTCTGGGAAGGCGTAGGTAACCGCCCTCTAAGAGGGAGTCACTGTTAAAAAAGCGGCTCCCTCGTTTTTTATATCTTATATCTATAGCATCTATAGATTATATAGCGCCTATAGATTCTATCGCCTCTATGTTGCTAGTGTGTGAAAAAGTACCCGCGGGACTACACCTGCGGGCACTTTTTTTGATGACGTTTAGTGGGCTGTTCAATTGGATTGTGCCATGTTGAACATATCGCCTGTTACAGCGAACTCTAAACCTTTGCACTTGAACGTGCCGTTAATGGTTTTACCCTGGTTATTGAGGTTGAAGTTCACGTCGGTGAGCGTGTAATAGCCATTGTATTTTGAGGCAACCTCATTGGACGTGATGGTATAGCCCGTGGCAGTTTGTGTTACCGTCAAACCCTCAAACTCAACTTTGGAGACATCAATGGCTGCACTCAGATTGCTGATGAAATTATAGATGGTCAATACACCGGTCTGGCCTTTGTCATCAAGAGCAAAGGAGTAGGCCGACATTTGATGATTGCCGTTGTTGCCGTTATCGGGATTCGTGATCGTTGTGTTGGTATAAGCATACAGCAGCTGTGATGTGCACACCATCTTGGTGGAGCCGTCGTTGAACGTGTACCACAAGATGAGATTGGGCATATCGAGGTAGCCGCTAAGTGACTCAGCGCCGCCGTTGCCCTGTCCAGCAGCGGTAAACTGATAGGCCGTGCTGTTGACGGCGGTCATCTTCATCTGAGGCGTTACCAGACTGTGTGTCTTGCCATCGGCATCTTTGTAGTCAAAGGTGAAATTGATGAGGCTCTGAGTAAAGTCCATATCTACCTTAGAAGTGCCAAGCGTGAAAACCACGTCATTGTCGTTGATGGCTTGGCAGTTGATGGGAGTAGTGAAAGACAGTTTTCTTTCGGGTTCATCTTTGTCACTGAGGCATGATGTGAACATGACCAAAGCAGACAGCGCAAAAAGATAATAGAAATACTTTTTCATTGTTATAGTTGTTTTTTGATGTTGATCAATTGTTTGTATAGGTTGTTCCACTTGCGGTGACGGTTGCATCGCTGCCAATCATGTAGTTGGCATCCAGATGGTCGTTCACCAGGTCGATGGTTGCGTTGAATGTCTTGAACGGATATTTGTCGGTGTGCTTTTCGTTGTGACCCAAACTGTCTAACGTAGAAAAGTAGACTGCGTCGGTTTTCAGGTTTTGGGCCTGAATGGCATATCCGTTAGCCGTGACCGTGATGGGCACGCCGTTGGCGATGATGTTTTTGAAGTGCTTCAAATCCTTGACATGGACGATATCCATGACTGTGACAGTCGCCGTCATGTTTGCAGGTGCAATGTCGAACTGGTACATGACGTTCACGGCCGATGAGTTGGGCGTCGAGTCGCTGTAAACGATGGTGTTTTCGGACTTGAGAAAGAAGATCTCGGAGATGGTCGAGATGATGCGATAGCCATCGTTGGTGGTGTAGACGTAACGAATCGAGCTTTGATTCAAATCGACGTAGCCGCTGAACTGGCTGTAGCTGGGCGAACTCAGTTCATAAAAACCCGGTCGCTTGGCCCATCCTGTCAAGTCATCCAACTTGATTGTTTTGTTGCTGCCGTCGTTATAGTTGAGCTCAAGAGAGCCCTTGTGGTTCACCGTGTCGAATGTGAGTTTGTTGTGTGTGCTGGCAATTCCCACCACCTGACCGTCGGCGGTGTTGACGATGTGGTTGATCATCGGTGTGTTCACCGTGAACACGCCATTGCCACGCTTGGGCTCATCGTCACTGCACGATGCTATGGCGCCGAGCATGGCCACTATGGCAATCATTAAAAGGATTTTCTTCATGTTTTCTATTTATATATAGGTTGTTTTTAATCGCTGCAAAGATATACTAAAAAACAAACGGTGCATCTTATTATGCACCATTTGTAATGATTTTTATATTAAATGACGTTAAAACCGTCGTTATTTCAGCTTGCCGCTATCCTCGAAGTGACCGCCGTGGGCGTCAAACGAGATGGAATACTCCTTGGCCTTGGGATTCACCGTGCACATCAAGTTTTTCAACTTGTAACGCTCGTCATCCATCGTAACCCAGCCAGAGCTCGGCATGTCCATATCGGCCACCAGGTCCGTGCCTGACAGGGTATAGGTGCCGTTTTTCAAAGTCGCGGGAACGTTAACACGCAGGGTCATTGCAAAGGGAGCTCCTCCAAACTGAATGTTGTACATGTAGATTGTGCTCTTGTCCTTGTTCATGTCGATGTCAAACACGAAATACTGGTCGGTTTCGTCGTTCTCGTGGACACTTTCCAGATTTTGAGCTTCGGGTACATCAGGTTCGTCGTCATTGCCACAGGCAGTAAACACAAAGCCAAACAGGGTGGCGATGAAAAACATTGAGAATAATTTTTTCATTTTAATCTAAATATTTATGTAATTTATTAATTTACAGGTAGTTCAATGCTGTTTGTGTGTGCAAAGTTAAGCATTTTCCCATTACTGACAAAAATTACTAGACCGATAACCTCATTTAATAGATAAAGAGGCTGACCCGATTAGAATTGCAGTCGCAGGGTAGCACCCAATTGACGTCCGTGACCGCGTTGCAGGAATGGGTGCTGGATGGAGACGAAATAGAACGTCTTGTATTGTGTGTCGGTGAGGTTGCGGCCCCACAGTTGCAGGCTATAGTGCTGTTGCTGCCAAGTCACCGAAGCGCCCAAGAGCGCGTAGAAAGGCTGTTGCAACGAGTTGGCCTCGTCCCAATAGATGTCGCCTGTTGCCCTCAGGTTGGCGGCAAAGGAAATGAGTTTGTTGGCATCGCCGCCGACTTTGATGCTGTGACTTGCCTCGGCAAACAAGGTGTGCATCGGCGCATAGGGCACGCGCTTGCCGCTGTGATCCACCTTGCCGTCGTTATAGTCCTTGAAGGTAGCATGTGTAAAGCCATAGCTGATGTTCAGGTGAGTCGATTCGGTAGGGGTCACGCTCATGGCAAACTCGGCGCCCCAGCTGTGCGTCTTTCCCGCATTGGTCATCATGCGGCCAGTCGTGGTTCCCGGCGGGAAGACCGTGAGTTGGCGGTCGCGACAGTCCATGAAGAAGACGTCCAGATCGCTCTGCACGCGTGCATCCCAGCACTCGAAGTGTCCGCCCAGTTCATAGTTCCATGCTTTCTCGGGCTTGTAGCCCACCATCTTGTCCACGTCATAGATCATGCCGATGCCCATCATCTTCATCAGCTTTTGTTGCAGCACGTCGCTGAACATCTGAGTGTTGAAACCGCCGGCCTTGCTGCCGCGCGATGCAGCGATGTAGATGGTGTGGTTCTTTCCCGCCCAGGGGTGCCATGTGAGGCTCACATTGGGCAGGATTTCAAAGAAGTCCTTGTCCAGGGTGCCGTGTTCATCGATGTCGATGGCCCCGTGGGCATACACTTCACCGGTGGCTGCCGTGAGGATGTTGTAACCCGTGTGCGTCTCGCTGTGGTAATTGAGCCGCGCGTGTTCATAGTCCAGACGCAGGCCAGCGGACACTGTCCACTGTCCCCAAGTGTAGTGGGAATCGTGGTACAGCGAGGCTCCCCAATTGGGACTGGTGAAATGGCTTCCCAGCAAGAACGTGCGGGTGTCCCATGTGATGTTGTATTGGGGCAGGGCATTGTTGAAATGATTCTCGATCAGTTGCTCAATACCGTAGTCATAGAAGTCCACTGGCGCATCCATGCGGTAGCGACGGTAGAAACCGCTGGCACCAGCGAGCCAGTTGTAGCCCTCGCCCTTGTGATGGCTGCGTGCGATGAAATCTTGTGTCACGGCATGCTCACGGCGGGCCTGTGTGAGGGTGAAGTAATCTTTAACCGTGAAATCCTGGTCGAGCGTCATGTTATCGTCAAGATACTGGTAGCTTGTGATGCTCGACAGGGTAAAGCGGTCAAAGTCCTTGCGCAGCGTCAGGCCGTCCATGACCGACATGCGACGGTAGAAACAGGTGTCGTTATAGGCAATCTGGCCCGTCTCGACCCACTCATAGGGGTAACCACCCTGACGGCTCACCGTCACCGATGCCACATTGGACACATACCAGCCCTCACGGTTGCGCCACTCGAGTTTGGAGCGGGCGCTGAACTGTCGTTCCCAGTCGCAACGGCGGTTGTTGAAGCGATTGGTGAACTCGCCCTTGGTGCTGTTGTACTGTGCCGACAATGAGAATCCCAGGTTGTCTTTGAGCAGTCGGTAATGACTTGCTCCCACGCGCCATGTGCCGTGGTTGGCCCCCTCGACAACAGCGCGTGTGCCCTGGTAATTGAGCGGCGACAGGGTATAGACGTTCATCAGGCCACCCAGCGTGTTGCGCCCGTACAGGGTGCTCTGGGGGCCACGCAGCATCTCGAAGCGGGTGATATCTGTCAGGTCAAAGTCGTAGTTCTCCTTGGTCATCACCGGCACATTGTCGATGGTCAGCCCCACTGCAGACTGGTCGATGCGTGTGCCGATGCCACGCACATACACCGTCGAGGTCATCCTGCTGCCATAGTCTGGAATGAACAGGTTGGGCACCAGGTCGGCCGCTGTCTTGACCGACAGCACCTGATTGCGCTCGGCTTCCTGTCGCCCAATCACCGTCAACGCTGTCGCCTGTGTGCGCAGGTCACTGCTCTGTTTGATGGCTGTGACCGTCACCTCGTCGAGCGATAGCGTGTCGCTGATAGCGGTTGCGATGTCAGCCTCGGCCGCCATCCCCGACAGTGTCCACAACAAGAAGCTAATGATCCAGATTCTCTTCATACCAATAGTTTGCCTCGCCAGTTTGTCTAGACGACAGCAAAGATGATGATTAGTTCAGCGATGAGCACACGCATGAACATCGTTAAAGGATAGACAGTCGCATAGGCCACCGCTGGCGCGTCGTTGCCGGCAGTTGTGTTAGCATAGCCTAGTGCGGGAGGGTCGGTGGTGGCACCTGCCACGAGACCCATGATTGTGCAGTAGTTGAGGTGGAGTTTGCCGCGCGCAACTACCACGGCGATGAGTAGCGGGATGATGGTGATCAAGAAGCCGTAGAGCACCCATAGTGCACCGTTGGCGCTCAGGATGGTCGAGACAAACCTGCCTCCCGCCGCGATGCCTACCGAAGCAAGGAACAGACTGAGTCCCAACTCGCGCAGCATGAGGCTGGCCGCCGTGCTGGTGTAGGTGACCAGTCGCGCCTTGTAGCCGTAGCGGCCGATGAGGATGGCGACCACGAGAGGACCACCGGCGAGACCCAGTTTCATGGGCACCGACATGCCGGGCAGCATGATGGGGATAGATCCCACCAGGATACCCAGGAAGATGCCGATGAACATCGTGAACAGGTTGGGGTGCTCCAGACGCTTGTAGGAGTCGCCCATGCGCTTGCCGAGACGATCCACGTCCTCCTCACGTCCCACGACGGTGAGGCGGTCTCCCACCTGCAGCGACAGGTTGGGGCTTGCCAGCAGTTCGACGCCGGCACGATAGATGCGGGTGATATTGACTTTGTAGCCCTCGTGCAGTCGTATGGAGCCGATCTTGCGGCCGTTGAGCTCGTTGTTGGTGATGACGATGCGCTTGCTCACGATGCCCTTGGGCGAGGTCTCGAGTTGCCAGTTGAAGTCCACATGTGGTCCGACGATGGCGTCAAAGATGTCCTGATCGTGGGCACTCATGACGATGCGCAACACATCATCCTGGTGAATGATGGTCTCGCCCTGTGGTATCTCGACGGTGCCGTCGGCACGTTTCATACGCGAGATGGTGAAGTTGCGGTCGATGATAGTGTGCAGACGCGTCACGGGAATGTCATAGATGAGCTTGTTGGTCACCTGATAGGTCACGACGTGAGGCTTGAGCTGGCTGTCCTCCTTCTCGCGCTCGATGTCGTCGATTTCCTTATCGACATTGATTTTGAAGAATGCTTTCAGCAGCACCATCGACAGGATGATGCCGATGACGCCCAAGGGATAGGCGGCAGCATATCCCAGCGACATCGACTCGTTGAGGTCGGTGGCACGGTCGCCCACCGTCTCGATGAGTGCTTGCTGGGCTGCACCCAGTCCGGGCGTGTTGGTCACAGCGCCGCTCATCACACCCACCATGTCGGTAATGGAGATGTTGCCTGCGATGAAATAGATGGCCAATGCCACAATGACGTTAAGTCCCACGATGAGCATGGCGATGCCGTTGAGCTGGATGCCCTCGTGCTTGAACGAGGAGAAGAAGCTGGGGCCCACCTGCAGACCGATGGAGAAGATGAACAGGATGAGGCCGAACTCCTGAATGAACTTGAGCGTAGCAGGGTCAACGGTCACCCCCAGATGGCCGACCAAGATACCGCAAAACAGGACAAAAGTCGCACCCAGCGAGATGCCGAAGATCTTGACTTTGCCAAGAAGCACACCGATGGCGATAACGATGGCATACACGAGGATGGTGTGTGCCACGCTGTTGCCGATGAATAGTTCAGTAAACCAGTTCATATTTTAGGTTTTAGTCGTTAGGTTTTAGGCTTTAGGTATTAGGTTCGTCATCAGGAGATTTTGATGCCGTTCTCGACGATGTTGAGGATGTCAACGGGGTTGTTCACGATGACGTCGGCATGATATTCGACCAGTTCCTTCTTGCTGCGGAAGCCCCAGGTCACGCCCACCGAGTCGATGCAGGCCCGCCGCGCCGTTTCCATGTCCACACCGCTGTCGCCGATGTAGAGGCAGTCGGCTTTGACCATGTGCGACTGAGCGAGAATCGAGAACACCACGCTTGGATCGGGTTTGACGTTCACGCCCTCGCGATGCCCCTCGATGGCCACGAAGTTAATGTCAGGGAAGAAATGCGGGATGATCTTGTCCACCGCCTTCTGGTACTTGTTGCTGGCTACGGCCATGTCAACACCCAGGTCGCGCAGGTCCTGCAGCAGTTCGGGCATGCCGTTATAGGGCTTGGTGTAGTCGGTGCAATGCTCGTCGTAGTATTCCAGGAAGTCGCCCAGCACGCGGTCCACCGTTTCGTCGTCGCGGGCGTCCTCGGGGAGCACGCGCGTCATCAAGCGCCGCACGCCATTGCCCACAAAGTAGGGGTAACTGGCCATCGAGTGCGTGGCATAGCCGTTGCGCTCCAGGGCATAGTTAGCCGCCTGCCCCAAGTCCTCGATGGTGTTGAGCAGCGTGCCGTCCAGGTCAAAAATCACCAGCTTTTTCATCTCTTTCTCCAATTTTCCTGCAAAGGTACAAAATAGTTTTCATTTTCATATTCCCATGATGATTGAATTAACGACCATGATGCGAGGCAGAGCCTCGCAATACCCCGACGGAGAGGCCGGGCGATGGGGTCGAGGCGCGCCTCGACACACGGGACCGGGCTGCTTGGGAGTGCTGGAGGGCACAAATGGCGGTGGGGCCGCGGCGGGAGCCGCGGCACGGGGGACCGGGCGGACGTGGGGCTGCGTTGGCAACGCAGCGTACTGGACGTATTTCATTGCAAGCCGGTGGCTTGCACTACCTCAACAATACAGGCGATGATGGGTGGGGCGGGAGTGTTAATTAATTGTTAACAGCGGTGGTGCTGGTGGTGGCAGCGCCACCACATACCGGACTGGTTGCCTGGGGGTTGAGGGTGTATAGACCGGTGTCGTCATCGGCCTTTGTGAGGATGCCGAGGTGGAGGGCTTGGGCGATGAGGTTGCGGGAACGGTCGATGCGGTTGAGCTGCTGGCGCCGTGCGGTG
>CACZVR010000088.1 GCA_902784675.1 uncultured Bacteroidales bacterium
GTTAAGCCTGTCGCTAGCGTTCATCCTGAGCCAGGATCAAACTCTTCGTTGTTGTATTATCGTTTCTTTCTTTTCAGAAATTATAATGAAAACGCAACGCTTGACCGAAGTTCCAGTGTTTGATGCCCTGGCCTCTATTCAGGTTGAATCTCGTATTCTTATCTGCCTGTGTACATCGTCTATAAGTGACTCGGAATCAACGGGAACAACTGTTACATTGTCCCTTGTTCTCTTGTACTACTCATTGCTGCAAACATGTCAAAGAGCTATTGTTTGACGCCACACCAGTGGCGAAAAGCGGTGCAAAGGTACTGCCATTTTTGAAACTGGCAAATTTTTTAGCAACTTTTTTTACTCCAAGTTATTAACATTTTTCGTTGATTTAACAATAATACATTGATTTTCAATTTTTTATCAAGCAAAAAATTTTTTAATTTTTTTCAAAAAAAATGATACCTCGGGCAAAAAAGTCACTTTTCTTGATAAACACCCTAGAAAAACGGTAGGCAGAAAGAAGAACAAAAACCACTCAAAAAACAGAAAGAAATGACAAAAAAGAATACGACAGACAAAACCGGGGCACAGAAAGCAGCTACAAGGATGAATGTCCACAAAAAATGAGGGAGCCACGGGCCAACCGTGACACCCTCTTATGAGATGCGAGATGACAACTGCGATTACAGCATCATGCGGAAGACGCGGATGCCAATGTTGGTCTTGGAGCGCTCCAAATAATTGAACAGGGGTTTGGACTGCAGCATGACCTTGCCACCGGACATGGATGCGTCGAGCAAGTACGGGTCACCCTTCTCGTCAACGATGATGATGCCGTTGTGAGAAACGTCCAAGCCTTCGGTCTTGGTGACCAGCGTGACAAAATCCCCCGAGCGCAATGCCGCCTTAACGGCCTTATCGTTGAGCCATGAGCGCTTGAGGTATGGGAAGCGATGGTTGCGCAGCTCGTGGCGGCGAATCTTCTCGACCATGGCAGTGTCGTTTTTTAGCTGTCGATAACTGTCGGTGTGATGCGTCATGTAGTCAATGTTCTTGACCATATACTCCACATGGGGAAGGTCGGGAGTGACTTCCACGAGATTGCCTCGCATGTGATTGTCGATAATCCACTCACTGATGTAATGAATCCTGGTAGAGTAGTCTCCCATCTGGCCTCCTCGATAACGCACATCCTCGATGTGCGCCGCAAAGTCACGCCAGGAGTATCGCCCAGCCAGCGTGGTGCGTGTGAGGGCGTAAAGTGTCTCGATGAACGTGAGGCAGTCCAGCTCGTGGATGTTGATGGTGAGCATTTCCTCGTCGCCCTCGAGGGTGTGAGCGACATAAGGCGTTCCCAACAGTTTGCGTGCATAGAACTCGATGAGGGCATTAGCATCCTTGACACCACTCTGGTTGCCCTGCATGAGGAGTTGATTGATGATCGTGGTGTCTTGGTCGCAATGGAAACGCATCTGTGCCGTTGTGGCGGCTTGAGCCACCTGCTGAGAACTCTGCTGCGCACCACAAGCAACGAGCAACACAGTCAAGGCAAGAAATATCTTTTTCATTTTTATCATATCAGGTTGGTTATCGAGACACAAAATTAGACAAAAAATCTTGTGCGCGACTCCACGACGGCGATTTTTCTCTCTTTTTTATATAAATAATGTGTCAATAGAGCTATCGATGCGAAAAATTAAACGAATTGCTGTGACGCTTGTCTAAAAAAATGTGTAATTTAGCAGTTTGAAAATGACAATGAAAAGACTTTTCATAGCATTGATGGCCCTGACGCTGACCATTGGCAGCATGTGGGGCAAGGATGACGAGATCATCGTCACACGACAAATCACCATCGGGCAGCGCAATGCTCTGCCCGAGAAAACCATCACCATCGAGATGAAACGGCTGGCGCCCGCCAAGAAAGCCGACGCGGGGCTCATCGATGCCATCACCCAAGTGATGGACACCATTGCAGGCGAAGATTACCAGAACCGCACCTTTGTGATGTTGCTCGAGTCCAACGAGAACGGCACGGTTGACATTGCTGTGCGCAGCGATGACATCGTGACCCGCGGCCAGAAAGATGCCTCCATTTACTATGGTGTCCTCGACCACAAGCGGTATCATTTTGTGCTGCTTATCGACAAGGAGAACTTGCCGCTGCTGGAGCAGAGTTTCAAGCGCCACGATAAAGTGAAGTTTGTGCAGGAGTTTGAGATAGTGGACTTCCCCACCCTGCTCTTCCCCACCAACGTCATCACACAATGGGCGCCCGGCAAGGAGTTCAAATGGCTCACCGTCATCATCAACGAGGACCCGAATAATGACAGGGATGCAATTAACGCACCCGTTCAATTCCAAGACTGACCAAGCAATAGATACAATGAACGAGAACCTTAAGAACAACAAGAATTATGTGATTGCCATCGGACGGCAGTTTGGCTGCGGTGGCCGTGAGGTGGGACAACGTGTGGCTCAGCTGCTCGACATCAACTACTTTGACAAGGAATTGCTACTCGAGGCCTCCAAGGTGAGCGGCATCAACCCCGAGATGTTCGAAGCCGCCGACGAGCGCACGCCCAAGTTCTTTCCCAGCCTGTGGCCGCTGAATCTGGCAATGGCAGGCTCCACATTTGTGGGCGAGACACCGATGAGCGACGACAGCATCTACAAGGCGCAGTGCAAGGTGATGAAAGACCTGGTGGACCGCAAATCTTGCGTCATCGTGGGCCGCACGGCCGACTATGTGCTGCGCGACTACTGCCCCGTCGTCAGCGTGTTCCTGCACGCCCCCATCGATGATCGCGTGCAACGCATCATAGCACGTGGCGACTGCGACACCCTCGAGGCCGCCGAGAAGCGTGCCGACAAAGCCAACAAACTGCGCGCCGAATACTACAATTTCTATACCGACAAACTGTGGGGCCACGCCGATAGCTATGACCTGTGCATTGACTCCAGCCTGCTAGGCATCGAGGGGACCGCCCAGCTCATCATCGAGTTCGTCAAGCGTCGCCTGGAATAAAACGACAACTCATTTTTTATAATGTGAAAACAATAAATACAATAAGTGCAAATTTCCAACAACCGGATTTTTGTGCTTTTTGCTCTTGTGTGGCGACGGACACCTAGGCGGTGTGGCGACGGACAAACTCGTCGAGGTCACGTACGTGGAGTTTCTTGGCGATCGTTATTTTCTTGTTATAGACCGTGCCGATGCTCCTGTAGCCCATCGTCACCATGATCACAGTGCGGGAGAAACCGCAGCAATAGAGCGCCAGTAAGTTCAATTCGGTTTCAGTTAAAGCACCGCCCGCCTCCTCTTGCGCCTTGACAAGCACATTATCGTGCAATTCATTGACCAAGGACTGCAGATGCGACCAGTAATTGCTGTCATCGCTCACGCTGGGCACCGTCATCATCTCCTTGAACTTCGCGGCAAACTTGTCGCCGTCATATTGGTAGGACCATTCCATCAGTTGATGCACGGCACTTATTTGCTGGCTGATGATGGCACGCAGTTCGTCGCTCTGGCGCGCCTTCCCCTCATCGTCCTGCTCTTGTGAATCAAGCCGCGCCTGCATCTGCTGCAGGCTGTGCAGCGAGCCGTCAAGGTCGGCCTTGAGCATCTCGACCTCATTCTGCCTCATCTTCAGTTGGTTCTTGTACCGCCACACCAGGAAGGCCAGCGCAAATAGAGCCAACGCCAACAGAGCAGCCAGCAGCAGGGCTTGATTCAAGCGGGCTTCACTTTGCACACGATTCAGCACCGCCAACTGCACATCATATTTCTTCTCCACGCCACGCAGGCGGTGATTCAGGCTGTGATACAAAACGGAATCGGCTATACCATTGGCTTTATCATAATAATATACCCATTTATCGGTGTCTTTATCAAATAATGCAATTTCGGACAATGCTTTGAAATACATGATACTATCCCTTGAGGTACGGACTGCTGGTGCATGGTTCAAATAGTATAAAGCGGAATCCCTTTGCCCAAGTTTAATGTATGATTTGGCAGCGCAAAAGTGGGCCCGAGGGTGGTCAATCTCTTTTCCACCTATTTTAATGGCTTGAACGACAAGGTCTTTAGCGGCTCGATAATCAAATTTCATTAATTCATAGAACTCAGCCTTCATGAAAAGAGTTTCAAACTGGAAATACGTATCATTCAATTCTCTGGCCAGTTCGGCTGCCGAGTCAATAAAGAATAAGCAACTGTCCCGCTGTTCTTTGTTAGTAAAGTCACGATAGATAGCGCCAATAGTCGACAAACAGAGCATTTGATAATGCTTATCATTCAAGAACCGGTATAAATCAAGCGCCTCTTTATACTTCTCAACGGCAATCGTTTTGGCTCCCACAATATTCTCCTGATAAAGGACAGCCAACCTTAACTTGGCATAGGCAGTCATGGCCGTGTCGGCTATCGGCCTGATGATTTCGGCTTGATGATAGACTTCAACAGCCTTGTCGGGATTGCCCAGATCCTCGAGGACGCAGCCCTGGGCCACAAGTGCCTTCAGGTATTTCACCTTGTCGCCTGATTTCCTGTAATAATCAACCACCTCGCTGATGACCGAGTCGCTGGTGAATGGTTGATAGCACTTGTACTGCGCCAAGGTGAGCAACAGCGAGTGATAGGACTTTTCCTCGTTGTTGAAATCCTTGATGTCCATCTGTTGCAGTAAGGGCAAGGCCTCCCTTTCTCCCTGATGATAGACCATCGAGTCGATACGGGCGAGTTCCTGCATGGTTGCACTGTCGTGATGGCAACCCGCCATCACGAGAAACATCACAGCAAGCAGTGGGATGATGATAATTCTGGAGTGTATCATTTGATAGAGATTCTGTGTTTCGATTTCCGATAATTCAACAAAAGCGGTTAATTCTTGATGCAAATTTAACACTTTCACACCCATTTCTTGAACCCATGAGGCCAAAATGAGAATTTATTTTTTTAAAAGCAAGATTTACAGCACTTTACATTTCTGAAAATGAGGTGGGAATGAGGTGCTTTTTTGACAAATTAGTTATAACTTTGCAGGTGACTTATTTTCGCAAATAATAACTAAAAACGACTTATCGTCATGAACATCACCAAGAAACAGTGCCTTTGGGCATTCCTGATGTCGGCTGCAGTTTTTGCTGCCACATGCAGTGTGCGTGCTTACCATTCTACCGTGGAATGCGCTTGGGCCCAGGTGGTAGCCTATGCCGCCATTACCTGGTTCCTGCTCGACAAGTGTGACCATGACGCGAAAAAGCAATTATGGGTTATCGCCAGCATCATTCTTGGGCGCTTGTTCCTTAATGTGGCGGTGTGGTTGTTTCTTCCCGTTCCGATAGACACGGCATTTGAATCGGTGATCGCCATCGCAACGATTCTATTGACATGGTTGTGCCAAAGGACAAGAGAGTTCCTGATAACAATCTTCGCCATTGTCTTTATCACCGTCTTGAATTCTGTTGTTCATCACGCATGGCTAGACTTTATCGCCACCCGCATGACGTAGTAGAACTGCACCCATAAAGTGTTAACGAAATATCAAAAATGAGGGTAAAACGATTGCCGATGATTATATGTAACTTTGCAACAAATAATAAACTCAACACTATTGATATCATGAATATGACAAAGAAAATGATGACAATGCTGCTGGCGATGCTAGCCCTTGTGTCCTGCGATAGCAAGGACGAACCTTATCCTGAAGTTAAGGTGGAGAGCGACATTTATGTCCTAGTCGGCTCCTATGACCGTGACTACTTGTATAACCTGGATGGCGAAACCATCTACAGCAGCCCCGAGGGAAGCCACATTGCCTCGCTACAAGCCGAGGGCGGAGATTGGTATGCCCTAGTCAAGTATAACAACCAGTCCAATCAAATTCTAAAAAATGGCAAATACGTCATGTCTACCACGCAAGAAATCACTGAGTTTGGCGTCGGCAATGGCAAGATTTTTACCTTGCAGCGCGTAAAACGTGGCAATGATACCTACGAGTGGGGATTCGGGGAGGACAACAAGCCCCTTTATCAGTTATCTGAGAATAAGTTTTATTCTTACAGCAACCTGATGGTCTATAGCAAAGGACCTACGGGCCAGAGTTACTACTTCTTTTTAGAATTCAACGAGGAAAATGGTTCCAGAATGCTTGGTAAATACTATAATTATGAGACCACAATAATAGACCCAATAGATTTGGTCTATGGCTATGTCACGTCTTGTGACTTTACACCAGGCGGATTCATCTACTGCTACGAGGACTGGGATACCAACAAGAACATTTACTCATGGAATGACGAGAAGCGCGAACTCGGTTTCATTCCCACTCAAGTGCGCGTGTTTGACCGCAAGCCCTACGTTCTGGGCAGCAAGGCCACCAAGCAGACGGGGAGTGGTGCCACCCGTGAGCCTGTCGTGGTGATTGACGACGAGGAGACGATACTCAGGACCGATTTCCTGCCTAGAGACTTGGTAGACGGTGTGAGAATGCTACAGCACGGCAATGATGTCTACATCCTGGCCACAGGAAACGGTTGCTCTTGCATCTTCAAGAACCTCAAGCCCATTGAAGTCCAAGCAATGATTCCAAATCCCGGGCATCTTACTGACATGATTTCTCTTGCCCACTGCGTTTACAAGGACTTTGTCGTTGTAGATCGTCCAAAAGAGAAATAGTAATGAAAAGAGAATTCAATATGAACACGACTAAGAAACTGGTTATGCTGCTGGCTCTCATGTTGCCAGTCACCGCTATTGCCCTTCCCCCGTACGACTACGACAACTATGAGTTTGAGGTGGATGGTATCTACTATAAGATTGAAGGCGATGTAGCCTGTGTCACTTTCCAGCGCTATGCAAGTGGCATGCACCTTAGTGATTACCATGGTGACGTGGTTATTCCCAGCACCGTGACTTATCAGGACGTGACCTACCCGGTCACGACAATTGACTATTATGCGTTCAATTACTGCCAGGGATTGACGAGCATCACCATTCCTGAATCAATCTCAACCATCAAGGATTGTGCCTTCTACCTGTGTACGAGCCTGACCTGTGTCAATCTTCTTACCCCTACGGTTGTTATTGAAAAACATGCCTTCTCGATGTGCTCGGCATTGACAACCATCACTTGTCCCTTGACGACACCACCAGCGATGTACTATGAGGATTGCTTTGACAGTCCCCACTACGAGAGTGCCACCTTGTATGTTCCCGCCAGTGCTGTGGAGAGCTATCGCAATGCTCCCGTTTGGAAAAAATTCGTCCATATCCAGGCCATAGATCCAGAAGTGCTTCCTGGTGACGTGAATGGCGATGGTGAAATCAATTATCGACGTCATCTTGGGCGGAGCAACCAACCCGAGTGCCGATGTCTACAACGATGGTGAGGTTAACATCGCCGATGTCAACGCCATCATTGACATCATTCTGGGCGGTTCTGCTCCGAACCCTTCAGAAATCGAGACCATTACCGTGAATGGCGTGTCATTCAACATGGTTAAAGTTGAGGGAGGCACGTTCATGATGGGCGCAACTGATGAACAGATCAGTGAAGTTGCCCATTACAATGAGTATCCTGCCCATCAGGTGACTCTATCATCCTATTGCATCGGACAAACCGAGGTAACACAGGCGTTGTGGCAAGCGGTGATGGGCAATAATCCCAGTTCCTTCAGCAGCGATCTCAACAATCCCGTAGAGCAGGTATCGTGGAATGACTGTCAGGAGTTTATCTCCAAATTGAATCAGATGACAGGCAAGACTTTCCGTTTGCCTACCGAAGCCGAATGGGAGTATGCTGCACGCGGTGGCAATAAGAGCCAAGGCTACATATATGCAGGCAGCAATGACATCGATGAGGTTGCTTGGTATAGTGATAACAATGGAGAATATACGAATCTTGTTGCCACTAAAGCAGCAAACGAGTTGGGCCTTTATGACATGTCGGGCAATGTGTATGAATGGTGTCAAGACAGGTTTGGTTATTATTCCAGTGAGGCACAGATCAACCCAACAGGTCCATCTTCAGGAAATTACCGCATATTCCGTGGTGGCGGCTGGAACCAACCTGCTAGGGACTGTCGTGTATCACACCGATATTATAACATTCCTGACGGCTTCTGGTACAATGTAGGCTTGCGCCTTGTCCTTGTTGACGAACACCAATATGTTGATTTGGGTCTGCCTAGCGGCACCTTGTGGGCGACATGCAATGTCGGCGCAACGAAGCCTGAAGAATATGGCGACTATTTCGCCTGGGGCGAGACTGAGCCCAAACAGGTCTTTGACTGGAGCAATTACAAATGGTGCAACGGTACCACCGACACGTTTACGAAGTACTGCGATAACGCCTATTATGGCTCTGTTGACAACAAAATGGAGTTGGAGCCTGGGGATGATGCGGCCTACATGAATTGGGGTCCAGAGTGGCGCATGCCAAATTTGAATCAAATTGGAGAGCTATGCAATAACTGCAGCATCCAATGGACTATGAGGAATGATGTAAATGGCTGGTTATTCACTGGTCCCAACGAGAACACTTTGTTCTTGCCCGCTACAGGATACCGTTGGAACAGTTCCCTCATCACTGGAGGTTCACGCGGCTATTTTTGGTCAATCTCGCTCCTTTCCGTAATCCCGGACAGTGCTTTGGCCATGGTCCTTTTCTCTGATGGCGTGAACATGAACAGTAGCAACTACCGTAGCATTGGTATGACTGTGCGCGCAGTGCGAGTGACACAGAACTAGAAGGGGAAAAAGAAAATTGTTTTTTGATGTCTTTGCGGAATTTGCTCTTGGCAATAACATGCTGGCGGTTTCGCACAGGTTTTCACATCTTTTAGGATGGAAAGGTTGTGGGGGTGGAAGATTGTGTGTACCTTTGACATTCTTTTGTGAAACCCAATCGTTATTGACCAGAAAATGACAGATAAGATCACCAATAAAATCACTAAGATTGTGTTGACTGGCGGCCCTTGCGCGGGCAAGACAACCGCTATGGCACAGATTATCGAGCACTTCAGCAGCCTGGGGTTCCAGGTGTTCGCCATTCCCGAGGTTCCCACGATGTTCAGCAGCGCCGGTATCAACTATCTGACCCAGAATAAGGCCTTGTTCTTCGAGGCCGAGAAATCCACGCTCAACATCCAGTTGGCACTTGAGGACCACTTCGCCAAGATGGCCGCCCAGTGCAGCAAGCCCGTGCTCATCGTGTGCGACCGCGGCACGATGGACATCAGCGCCTATGTCTCGCCCGAGATCTGGGAAGCACTGACCGAGGAGATGGGCACCAACACCGTGAAGCTGCGTGACGCGCGCTATGAGGCCATCCTGCACATGGTGACTGCCGCCGCCGGTGCCGAGCAGTTCTACACCAACGAGAACAACAAGTTCCGCAGCGAGGATGTGGAGATGGCACGCGAACTCGACCGCAAGGTGCTGAGCGCCTGGACGGGACACCCCCACCTGCGCGTGATCGGCAACCACATGGACTTTGACGACAAGTTGCGTCAGGTGCTCAACGAGATTTCAACCGTGTTGGGTGTTCCCAGCCCCATCGAGAAGGAACACAAATACATCGTCGAGGTCATTGGCGATATTCCCGACTATACTGAGAGCGAGATCACGCAGACCTATCTGCTGAGCGAGCCGGGCACCGAGATGCGTGTGCGCAAACGTGGTTGGCAAGGCAGCTATGTCTATTTCCAAACCATCAAGAAGACCGTGAGCAGCGACAAGCAGATCGAGACCGAGCGCCGTATCACCGCACAGCAATATGTGGACCTCCTGCAACTGGCCGACCCCAACCGCAAGCCCATCAGCAAGATGCGCAAATGCTTCGTGTGGAAGAACCGCTACTTTGAGCTGGACACCTACATCGAGCCCAAACTAGGTATGCAGATTCTGGAACTCGAGGGCGTCAAGGAGGGTGACGAGGTGGAATTCCCGCCGTTCATCAAGGTTATCGAGGACATCACCGGCAACGAGAAGTACTATAACTATCAGCTGTCGCTGCGGTAAGGCATTAGGCTTTAGGCATTAGGCACTAGGCTTTAGGAAACGGAAGGGCCCCTTGAAATTTCAGTATCAAGGGGCCCTCTTGTTGTCTGTGGACACTTAACTCCGTCAGTTGGCCTGGTACTTGTAGATGTCCTTCAGTTTCAGGTTAAAGACAAGATTGCTATAAGGCAGAATGTCGCCTTTGGTGCTCGAGCCATAACCCTGGTGATAAGGGATGATGACGGTGCAACTGTCGCCCACATGCATGTGGGTGAGCGCGATCATCCACCCCTCGACATTGGAGCTGATGAGTGCGCGATAAACGCTGTCGGCCGGCGTAGTAACCCGATAGGAAGAGTCCATCGGAGTGCCGTCATACAAACTCAGATGGTACTTGACATCCACCGTCGAAGTGACGAGGGGCTTGAGGTTGCCCCTGGTGAGCATGGTGTCGTTGTGCCAGCGCATGAGCACCTGTGCCGATGGATCCCATGATGCAACCACTTTAGTGTATTGGCCCGAAGACGCTTGCCGTTGATACCACTCGTCGTTACTCTCACGCCAGTCCTTGTACTCGTCATAGACGTTCTTGCCCAAGCACGAGTCAAGCATCGTGATTGCCACGATGGCCATGATGACTGTATAGAAAAACTTCTTCATAATCTTTAGGCGTTAGGTTTTAGGCATTAGGCATTAGGTATCCGCACCAGAAGCCTAAAGCCCTGAAAATCACATCAGCTTGCGCAGGACGTTGTTCAGGCTGCACTCGCGAGCGAGGATGGCAGGCAGGTCGGCGATAGCAACACGCTCCTGCTGCATGGTGTCGCGGTCGCGCAGGGTGACGGTGTTGTCCTCGAGGGTCTGGCCGTCAACGGTGATGCAGTAAGGTGTGCCAATGGCATCCTGGCGGCGGTAGCGCTTGCCCACGGTGTCCTTGTCCTCGTAGTGGCAGGCGAAGTCAAACTTGAGCATGTTCATAATCTCGTGAGCCTTCTCGGGCATACCGTCCTTGCGGACGAGCGGCAGAATGGCACACTTGATGGGAGCCAACGCCTTGGGCAGGTGGAGCACCACGCGGGTGTCACCGCCCTCGAGTTGCTGCTCCTCGTAGCTGGAGCACATCACCGAGAGGAACATGCGGTCCACGCCGATGGAGGTCTCGATGACATAGGGGGTGTAGCTCTCGTTGAGCTCGGCGTCGAAGTACTGGATTTTCTTGCCCGAGAACTTGGCGTGCTGGCTCAAGTCGAAGTCGGTGCGGCTGTGGATGCCCTCAACCTCCTTGAATCCGAACGGCATCTTGAACTCAATGTCGGTGGCAGCGTTGGCATAGTGAGCCAGTTTCTCGTGATCGTGGAAGCGATACTTCTCATCACCCAAGCCCAAGGCCTTGTGCCAGCGCAGACGGGTCTCACGCCAGAAGTCGAACCACTTCAGTTCCTCACCGGGACGTACAAAGAATTGCATCTCCATCTGCTCGAACTCGCGCATACGGAAGATGAACTGGCGGGCCACAATCTCGTTGCGGAAGGCCTTGCCGATCTGTGCGATACCGAAGGGGATGCGCATGCGGCCGGTCTTCTGCACATTCAGAAAGTTAACAAAGATGCCCTGAGCGGTCTCGGGACGCAGGTACACGTCCATCGTCGAGTCGGCGCTGCTACCCATCTGGGTCTTGAACATGAGGTTGAACTGACGCACGTCGGTCCAGTTCTTGGTACCACTCACGGGATCAACGATCTCATAGTCCACGATAATCTGCTTCAGTTCGGTCAGATCATTGTCGTTCATCGCCTTCTCGTAGCGGGCGTGCAGTTCGTCGCGCTTCTTCTGGTTCTCGAGCACGCGAGGATTGGTCTGGCGGAACATTGCCTCGTCGAACTTGTCGCCGAAGCGCTTGGCAGCCTTTTCACACTCCTTGTTCATCTTTTCCTCAATCTTGGCGATCTCGTCCTCGATGAGCACGTCGGCGCGATAGCGCTTCTTGCTGTCGCGGTTGTCGATCAAGGGGTCATTGAAAGCGTCCACGTGGCCCGAGGCCTTCCAGATGGTGGGGTGCATGAAGATGGCGCTGTCGATGCCCACGATGTTCTCGTGCAGCAGGGTCATCGCCTCCCACCAGTAACGCTTGATATTGTTCTTCAGCTCTACACCGTTCTGCGCATAGTCATACACGGCGCCCAAGCCGTCATAAATTTCACTTGAAGGGAACACAAAGCCATATTCCTTGGCATGTGACACGATCTTTTTGAAAACGTCTTCCTGTTTTGCCATTGTTGTTATTATTGGTTGTTATTTTTTCTATTTCAAGCGGCAAAGGTACAATTTTTCTGTCAACATCGCAACGCTTTGTAGATATTAGGGTTATTTAACGTCCCGAAATGCCGTCAGCCAAGATGTCAAAGATGATATTTTTCACCAAAGAGCGATAGTTTCTCGGGAAATGGTTGTAATTTTGCGGTGAATTGACAACCACATTTTTTAATCATCATAAAAACGACAAAAATGAGAAAGAACATTGTTGCGGGCAACTGGAAAATGAACACCACCGTGCCCGAGGGCGTACAGCTCGCCAAGGAAGTGTGTGAAGCAGTAATGGCCGAGGCTAACCTCAAGTGTGACGTCATCGTCGGCGTCCCCTTCACTCACCTGACTGCCGTGCGCGAGGTCATCGACATCAACAAGGTGGGTCTGGCCGCACAAAACTGCGCTGACCACACCAGCGGCGCTTACACCGGCGAGGTGTCGGCTCCGATGGTAGCATCGACAGGTGCCAACTACGTCATCCTGGGTCACAGCGAGCGCCGCGGCTACTACAACGAGACCGCCGAGATGCTCAAGACCAAGGTCGATCTGGCATTGGAGAACGGTTTGAAGGTGATCTTCTGCTGCGGCGAGAGCCTTGAGGAGCGCGAGAACGGCTCGTTCAAGGACGTCATCGGCGCCGAAATTCGCGACTCATTGTTCCACCTCAGCGCCGAGCAGATGGCCAATATCGTCATCGCCTATGAACCCATCTGGGCCATCGGCACCGGCAAGACCGCCACAAGCGACCAGGCACAGGAAATCCACGCCTTCATCCGTGGCCTGCTGGCCGAGCAATACGGTACTCAAGTGGCCGACGACACCACCATCCTGTACGGTGGCAGCTGCAAGCCCAGCAATGCTCCCGAACTGTTTGCCAAGCCCGACATCGACGGCGGCCTCATCGGCGGCGCATCGTTGAAGGCCGGCGACTTCATGGGCATCGTCACCGCTTTCTAAACGACACCACAACACATCAACTGTCGGTGGATTCCATCTCGGATTCACCGACTTTTTCGTACAAGAGGCTACTCCAGGCCTTGATTTACAAGGCAAGTTGCATAAAAACTTGCTAAAAAAACCATTGATACAGAAAATTGCACTATCTTTGCGGCAAAATTTGACAACTATACACAGAATTTCGATGTTGAAACGATTACACATACGCATTCTCACCCTGAGTTTGATGCTGGTTATCGCCATGTCGGCAACCGCACAGAACGCTGTGACCGACCGTCTGAACAAGACTGGTCAGGTCAAGGTTGACGCCCCAAAGGAGCTGGAGAAACGCAACAACGCCAACCTGAACAACAAGCAGCAGACCAGCAATAAAGACAAAGACAAAAAGGTCAAGGACAAAGATAAAGAAAAGAAAAAGACCGAAAGCGAAGAGGAAAAGCTCAATGAGCTTGACGACGACACCAAACAGGATGTGAAAGAGGAAAAGAAAAAGGACGAGAAGAAAGACGAACCCGTCCTGAAGAAACCCAAACGCCAGCACACCTCGCAAAAGACCATCGAGTCGCGTGGCGTGGGCTACCGCATCCAGGCCTACAGCGACAACCAGAGCACAGCTAAGGCTGCCGCACAGAAGCGTGCCCGTGACATCGCGATGAAGTTCCCGCAATACCGCTCCTACATATCCTACAAGGCCCCGTCATGGCGCTTGCGCATCGGTGACTTCCAGACCCAACGCGAAGCCCAGGCCGCCCTGCAGCGCATCAAGAGCGTGTATCCCAAATTCGCCCGTGAAATGGTCATCGTGCGTGACCGCATAAACGTTTGGAGCAATGATTAAAATGGTATTCAGCGACGAGGACCTGAAACTCGCCGAACAAATAGCTAGCCACTATCGCGCCATCATCGAACTCATCGGTGAAGACCCTAACCGCGAAGGGCTTGCCAAGACACCCATGCGCGCTGCTAAAGCGCTCATCGAGAACACCCGCGGCTACCATGAGGACGCCGACGCCATCGTCCACAGCGCCATCTTTGAGCACGAGGGCAGCAAGATCGTCATCGTCAAGGGCATCGAATTCTATTCCCTGTGCGAACACCACATCTTGCCGTTCTTCGGCAAAGTGTCGATCGGCTATATCCCTGCCGGCAGCATTGTCGGCTTAAGCAAGCTGGCACGCATCGTTGACACCTACTCGCGGCGTCTGCAAGTGCAGGAGCGCATGACACGCGACATCTGCGAGTTACTCACGCGCGTGCTGCCCAACCGCGGCGTCATCGTTTATGCCGAGGCACAGCACATGTGCATGAAAATGCGCGGTGTCGAGAAACAGGACTCAACCACCATCACCTTTGAGTATAGTGGTGAGTTTGAGGACATTCACCGTCAAAACGAATTCTTCACGCTGCTCGGTGTGAAAAAATAATTGGGTGCAAAAGTGATTTTTTTGGCAAAAAATTTTGCCAGTTCAAAAAGTCGCTATATCTTTGCACCGCAATTCGCAAAAACACCCCTTGTCGGGTGTTTTATTTGCCCAATGCGAAAGTAGCTCAGTTGGTAGAGCACGACCTTGCCAAGGTCGGGGTCGCGGGTCCGAGTCCCGTCTTTCGCTCACGTTCTTTGAACTTCACCAGAGTCGGTACTGGAAACAGTACCATAGTAATGCGAAAGTAGCTCAGTTGGTAGAGCACGACCTTGCCAAGGTCGGGGTCGCGGGTCCGAGTCCCGTCTTTCGCTCTCTTTTTGTCCAGGTGGCGGAATTGGTAGACGCGCTACTTTGAGGGGGTAGTGCCCGATTGGGCGTGTGAGTTCGACTCTCATCTTGGACACCTTTTGAA
>CACZVR010000089.1 GCA_902784675.1 uncultured Bacteroidales bacterium
GCAGACCATCATGAACGTGGCCCTGCAGATTACCGCCAACCTGGCCATCGCTTTCGAGCCGTTCCTGCCCTTCAGCGCCGAGAAACTGCGCCGCATGATTGGCATGGAAAAGGCCGAGTGGAACCGCTTGGGCGACATCGATATTCTGCCTGCAGGACGCTCGTTGGAGCAGCCCGAGTTGCTGTTCGAGAAGATGGACGACAGCATCATCGAGCCCCAGATTCAGCGTCTGGAGCGCATCAAGCAAGAGAACATCGTCAACAACTTCAAACCCAAGCCCGTCACCACCACCAGCACCATCGACGACTTTGCCAAACTCGATATCCGCGTGGGCACCGTCCTAGCTTGTGAAAAGGTGAAAAAGGCCGACAAGTTGTTGAAGTTCACCATCGACGACGGCATCCAGGGCCGCACCATCATCAGCGGCATCGCCAAGTGGTATGAGCCCGAGGAACTGGTTGGCAAGCAGGTGTGCTTCATCGCCAACTTCCCGCCCCGCAAACTCAAGGGCATCGAGAGCCAGGGCATGATCCTGAGCGCCGAGGATGCCGGTGGACGCCTCGTGGTCATCGGCCCGACAGGCCCCGTTAAGCCCGGCTGCCAAGTGGGGTAATGCTCCTGCGGCCCTTGCCGCTTGAAGTTTAAGGCAAAAAGTTTAGTGGTTAGAGATACTTCTCTAGCCACTTTTTTTCATTAGTGTCCAGTAAAAGCTCCGTTAGGAGCAGCTAGGTTATTATAGTCAGGCGAGCAGGTCGACGACCTGCACAAGGCCAACGGCCTTGAATTGAGATAACCCTACGGTGCACAGGCCGTAAGGTCTGTGTGGCGTAGGGAGAAGGAGAGAAGAAGAGAGAGGCCTCGAAGAGGGCTGCTCACTGCCAGCATTAGTGGCCCCTTTACAGGGCCCGAGCGGGATAGAGTCTTTGTCACCAAGCCAGTGGCTGTTGCAAAAATCTCTTGAGGCCGCTGGCCTCATGCAGACCAATGGCCTGCTTCTGCCACAATTTTATTACATTTTAGCGCGTACTAATAATTGCTTGTCTATTGTGCTACGCAATTTTTAGTATGCGCAATCTACCCCTTTTAAAGATGTATCTGATGGGTGAGAGGGAGCCTTCATGGTGTCACTATGTTAATAAAGGTTAAATATTGGCCTGAAATTTGGTTTATAAAATAAACCGCTTTATATTTGCAGCGTGAAACAAGAACGGTAATCGCGAGTGCTGTTCTTTTTTCGGAGAGTTTAAGTTTATTTTGTAAACCACTTTATGACCAAATTAAAACAATTCAAGTTATGGAAGACAAGAAAATGACCGAGAAAGAAAGTCTCGAATTGATTACCGCGATGATTCAGCGCACCCGTGAGCGCTATGTGGGCGATGGCAACATCATGCTGATGTGGGGTTACCTGTCGGTTGTAGTAGCCGCACTCGTTTGGATCTTGTTAGTGAAGACTCACAATCCCGCATGGAACTGGTTGTGGTTCGCCATCGGGGTTATCGGCGGCATCGCCACCCCCATCATGGACAAGAAACAGCGCGTGAAATATGGTGTGAAGAGCTATTCCGACAAGCTCACGTCGCAGATTTGGACCATTGTAGGTATATCGGCCTTTGTTGCAACGCTGTTCTGCTTGGGATTTAGCTTGCTCAAGGGCTACGATGCATGGAAGATGATGTTTGCCTTCGCGCTCATTATCGTGCCGATGGCCGAGATGGCACAGGGCATTGTCATCAAGGAGAAATCTTTGGTGGCAGGCGGAGCAATCGGTCTGACGTGCGGCATCTTCATTGTCTGCTGCATTGCGGCCGAGGTTCCCTTGTATGCTAGCCTGATTCTGCCGCTGTTCATCATCGCTTTCATCTGCATGATGATCATCCCCGGACACATCATTAACCGTAAAGCCCGTCTGCAGCGATGAAAGAGTTGGATCCCATCCTTCACTCCCAGCTGCGGCTGGCAGTGATGTCCATCCTGATGAATGTGGAGGAGGCCGACTTTGTCTATCTCAAGGAGCAGACCGAATCCACAGCAGGCAACCTGAGCGTGCAACTCGACAAGCTGTCCTCAGCCGGTTACATCACCGTGACCAAGGGCTTTGTCGGCAAGAAGACGCGCACCACCTGCCAGGTTACCGACCAGGGCCGTAAGGCCTTCGAGCAGTACGTCGAAGCTTTGAAAGGTTACCTCAACCTGTAAAATAGCTGATTCAATTAGTGAAAAGCGCGTTCATCCGTTGCAGGATGGACGCGCTTTCATATCCCTCAAGTTTCTCGTTGATAAAGAACCCTAACCACCCACTAATAGCAAAAAATGAGGCTGCACCAAAGCGCGGCCTCATTTCTTGTTTACCCCTGTTCATGATTTTAACACGGGGTGGATGAGAAGATTCTCTTGACAGTTAATGTTGATGGTTTATTTCACTTGATTATACACCTCGTCGGTCACGGGTTCCAGCCACTCGTTGCTGGCGCCCTCCATGACATTGGTGTGATAGGTCAGATGCTGGAACCACGAGTCGCGGGCGGCACCGTGCCAGTGCTTTGCTTCAGCAGGAATGTGGATGATGGTGCCGGGGGTCATCTCGACGGCGGGTTTGCCCCATTCCTGATACCATCCTCGTCCGGCCACACAGATGAGCACCTGCACTTGACGGTGGTGGACGTGCCAGTTGTTGCGGCAACCAGGCTCAAAGGTGACGTTGAACAGGCCGTTGCCCATGTCGGCGAGATAACTGTTGCCGATGAAGAATTGTCCGTAGGGGTTCAGTTCTCCCTTGGGCCACTTGTCAAAATCAACGGTATTGACCGCATGTGACGGTTCACCGAACACCTCGGCCACCGCACGCTCGCAGCGCACGGCCTCGGCTTCACCCACCTTGTCGCGGAGCACAGCGGGAATCTCATGCAGCTGTCCATCGCTCACACCCATGTTCCTCGCACCGCTGACGTGAGCCTTCAACTGCGGTTCGCAACCCGTCAGGGCCGAGATGGCCGAAACGGTGACAATCTCACGGTCGGCAAAGGTGAGGTTATTGCGGGCGAAAATATCACCGAACAGATGTGCCTTGAGATAATAGTCGGTTTGGGGAGCAAAAGCGTAGTTGAACGGTTGTCCCGAGAGCCGCGTCTGCACTTCGGTGCCTTGCTTGAGGGCATCGTAATTCTCGGGCAGCGGGTCGGCCTCACGTCCTGCATCGGTCTGCTTTCCCTCGGCCTCACGTTCCTTGATGACCTGCTGCAATGCGCCCAGGGCATTCAGGCTCCTGGGAAATCCTGTGTAGGCATACAGTTGTGACAGGGCTTCCTTGGCCTCGCTGATGGTCAGTCCGTTTTCAAAGCCTTCGTTCAAGGCCTGTTTCAGGCCCTCGATGTTTCCTCTTGCCTCGTTGGCAGCAATGGCCACGAGCGCTTGTTGTCTTTTGGTCAGTTCCATATTCTGTTGAGCGTTGGTTGAGAGGAATGCCGACAAGAATAATACGGTCAGCACCCAGTGCTTCAGGATGTTCATTTCAGATTCTCTTTAAAAAAGGTTTCAATCTTGTCATAGGGGATGACGCCTGCCACGTCGTCATACAGGTCCACATGCGAGGCTCCGGGGATGATGAGCAGTTCCTTGTTGCCTTCTGTGGCACTCACGCCTTCCACTTTCTTGCCGGTCATCTTTTCAAAGGCGTACTCCGAGAAATAGCGCGAGTGGGCCTTCTCGCCGTGGATGAGCAGCACGGGGTTCTCGATCTCGGCTGCAAATGCCAGGATGGGTTGGTTGAGGAATGACTGGCAACCGATGACATTCCAACCGTCGTTGGAGTTGCCGCTGCGCTCGTGATAACCGCGTTCGGTCTTGTAGTAGGCATGGTAATCCTTGACGAATTGCGGTGCATCTTGGGGCAGGGGGTCAATGACGCCGCCACCACGCTTGTAGGTGCCGTTGCGATAGTCCTCGGTGCGCTGGGCGGCCATGGCTTTGCGTTTCTCCATGCGTTGTGCCGGCGTGTCCTCGCTGCCAAAATAGCCCTCTTTGGTTACCTTGGTCATGTCATACATCGTCGAGGCGACCGTTGCCTTGATGCGCGGATCGATGGCTGCGGCGTTGACGGCCATGCCACCCCAACCGCAGATGCCGATGATTCCGATGCGTTCGGCATCGACGTTATCCTGTACCGACAGGAAATCCACAGCGGCGAGGAAGTCCTCGGTGTTGATGTCGGGCGATGCCATGCGGCGAGGCTCACCACCGCTCTCGCCCGTGTAGGATGGATCAAAGGCGATAGCCACAAAGCCACGCTCGGCCATGTGCTGGGCATACAGGCCGCTCGACTGCTCCTTCACGGCGCCAAATGGACCCGAGACGGCGATAGCCGGCAACTTGCCTTGCGCACCCTTCGGAGTGTACATGTCGGCAGCGAGTTCGATGCCATAGCGGTTAAAAAAAGTCACCTTCTTGTGATCAACCTTGTCACTCAATGGGAATGTCTTGTCCCATTCCTTTGTCAGTTTCAGTGTCGTTTTCATATTCTCATCATTTTGATTGTTGTCCTTTGGTCCCGAACAGGCCAGCATCAAGCCACCCAGCATCGTGATGGCTAGCAGCAGAATGTTTCGTGATATACTTTTCATATCCATGACTTTATAAACTTGATTGCTGCAAAATTATAATGATTCTCTTGACAAGAATTTATCTTAAATACCTGAAAATTTACCTCTTTTACCTATTTTTATTGTTTATTTCGGGTTTTGGATAAAATTCACTATCTTTGTCACATGTTAAAAGACCTTGTTCACATCAACACGGCCAATGACTTCGCTCGGGAATTTGGCGCTCCGACTTGGCATCCCATGGTGTGTGTCGTCCATTTCGACGAATTGGGCGAGATTCATCACGCGCTCAACAAGATGGGGGTGTATGCCATTTTCGTGCAGGACAACTTCCCCACAGGAGCAACCTACGGCATGGGCGGTTATGACACGTCCAAGGGCACTTTGACAGCAGCGTCGCCCGGCCAGATCATCGGCAAGGCCGATGACGGCAAACGTGAGCTTTACCACGGGTGGGTGTTGCTGTTTGATGCCGAGTTCATGCGCGGCACGGTGTTTGAGCAGCGGCTCAATGAGTATCATTTCTTCTCCTACAACGTGAACGAGGCCTTGCACACGACCCAGGGCGAGAAACAGCTGATGTGGCAACTGATGGAGAAGATCCGTCGCTTCATCCAGCACAGGGAACAGAATGCTCTCACCGACAGGATTGTGCAGGACTACATCGTGCTGGTGTGTGACTACTGCCTGTTGTTCTACCAGCGGCAGTTCGAGGCGGTGGCGCGTCAGCAGAGCGATTTGCTTTCCCGTTTCCAACGAGTGCTGACGGACTACTACGACAAGCGGTTGCAATTCAAGTACGGGTTGCCCAACGTCAAGTACTGCGCTTCGCAGCTGTGCCTGTCGCCCAGCTACCTCGGCGACGTGATGCGCGGTGCCACGGGCGACAGCCCAGCACGCGTCATCCAGCGATTCCTCATCGACCGCGCCAAGAGTCTGTTAGTCGGCGGCCGAACGGTGACGCAGGCGGCCGAAGATCTGGGATTCGAGTATCCGCAGCATTTCACTCGCTTTTTCAAGAAGCATGCGGGTTTGTTGCCATCGAAATACGTCGCTTCGTTGCAGAAAAAGTAATCCAGGTAAATATAAACGGATTTCAGATAAGCGCCCACACGGCAACTCTTCGCACCTTTGCAGCCATCATCAACACAATATCAAAATATCGCTTATGACCATTCAGGAATATAAAGAACACATCGCATCGGGGCAGCCTGTGATAGCTGGTTCCGAGGCTCACCAACTCATGCACTGGGCCAGTCGCGAAGCCCAAAAAATCACCGTCAAGCTGAATAACGAGTACCATGAGCCCGAGGAAATACGCGCACTGCTCTCCGAGTTGTGGGGTTTTGACGTGCCCGAACATGTCGGCATGTTCCCGCCTTTCAACACCGACTTCGGCAAAAACACGGTGGTTGGGGACCGCACGTTCATCAATGCCGGCTGCAAATTCCAGGACCAAGGCGGTATCCACATCGGTTGCGACTGCCTGATTGGTCACAATGCCACACTCTGCACCATCAACCACGCGCAGGACCCCGACCGTCGCGGCGACATGGAGTTCCGCCCCATCTGCATCGAGGATAAAGTGTGGCTCGGAGCCAATGTCACCGTCCTGCCGGGCGTGACCATCGGCGAAGGGGCTATCGTGGCCGCAGGGGCAGTGGTGACCAAGGATGTCGCCCCCCGTACAATCGTCGGTGGAGTCCCTGCCAAATTCATCAAAAAAATCGAAAAAGAATAATTGGTACCCGTCAACAAGCACCCTTAGGTGCGACCAGGGTATAGGCAGTGTTGCAACTCCTGCATCTTCATTGCCCGATGACAGTAGGCTTTTCGTCAGGCAGGTGGGTGCTCAGGATGCGTTGTGGCTTCGGGTAAAGGTTGTTGGCGCGGTTGCCCAAGTTGTTGGCGAAGCCCAGGACAGCCCCCTGATGAGCGATGAGCACATGGCCGCGCGGGCCGTCCACAGTGATGCTCTCGCCGCGCAGGTAGCGCAGGGCGGTGGGGTAGTCCACCTCGCAGACGGGGAAAGCGCCGTCGGCTCTTGCCGTTGACATGGCCAGCGCATGGTGCGGCACCATCTTGCGGCCCATCACGGTCGCCAGTTCCACCCCGGCATGCAGCACGTTCAGCGAGGCGCGCAGGGCTGCCACCTCACGGCCGATGTCCTGTGGCACTGCGATGGTCAGGTCGCCTTGCTGGTCAATAATGTAGTCTTGAGGTTTGGCAAGCCATGGCTTGCAGGTTTCATCAACTTTTTTGGAGTTTTTCTCCTTGATGCGGATATCCTGTCGCGGGCCTTCGCCGGACTTGCGGAACACGGTCATGAACAAGCCCTCGCCGTCAACGCGGTGTGGCATGAAACGGTAGCAGTGGCATGGGCTGCCGATGGCGGGATGGATGTTCCAGCCGGCTTCGATGGGCACTTCGAGTGAGGTAGCACCCAACTCGCTGACGATGAAATCGGCGATTTCCTCATTTTCCTGGCGGTTATAGGTGCAAGTGCTGTAGATGAGCAGGCCTCCGGGCCGCAAGGCGGACCACACGTCAGCAAGAATCTCGCGTTGCCGTTGGGCGCATTGCTCGACCAGGGCAGGCGACCACTGCGCAACCGCCTCGTCATCCTTGCGCATCATCCCCTCACCGCTGCAAGGCACATCGGTGGCGATGACGTCAAAGAAACCACTGAATTTTCCCAAGTTGGCGGGAGCGTTGCTCGTCACCACGCACCGGGGATTACCCCAGCGGATGACGTTATCGGCCAGCACGCGAGCACGCGGCGGCACGATTTCGTTGGCGACAATCAACGAGCGCTGCGGCAAGGCTTGCATCGCCGCCGTCGTCTTTCCGCCAGGAGCCGCACACAGGTCCAGATAGCGCACCGGCTCATGAACAAAATGCTTGATCACATGGGCGATGAACATCGACGAGGCATCCTGCACATAGTAGTGCCCAGCATGCCAGTCGGTGTCAAAGGTGAACGCAGGACGGTCAGCCAGATAAAAACCCTCGGCACACCACGGCACACGTCGGGCACCCGCA
>CACZVR010000090.1 GCA_902784675.1 uncultured Bacteroidales bacterium
CTCTGCCCCTTGCCGCTTGGCGTTCCCCGGTGCGTTTTTCATGTTTTACAGCTAACGCACCATTAGAAACTCCTTTCGCACTTCTTATTTGAACTTCCACCTCCCTCCCCGCGGGCGTAGCCCGCCATAAAAATTTGCCCAATTCACGGGAATTACCTAATTTTGCCAGTCATTAATTTAATTGCATGGCAAATCTGCGCAACATATATGACTCTCGCCGCGTCTGGAAGGTGGTTTTTCTCGCCATCTCGCTGTTGCTGGTGGCCTTGTTCCTTTACATCTCCAACAATCTGGTGAAGGATCTGGCAGCACAGGAGCGTGAGCGCATGCAGATTTGGGCAGCCGCCACCCAGGAGTTGGCGACGATGGGCAGCGATGGCGGTGAGGTGGACGCCGACGGCAACCCCATCGGGTCGAGCGCCACCGATGTTGACTTCTTGCTGAGCATCATCGAGGCGAACCACAACATCCCCGTGCTGCTGGTTGACGACAAGGATAATATCCTGCTGCACCGCAACTTCCAGCTGCCTGAACCCGAAGACAGCCTGGCCTTTGAGATCGCACCTGTCAACCTGGAGTACCTCAACAAGAAGTTGCGCCACCTCAAGAACAGCGAGAACAAAATCGATATCGTCATCGACGAGAACACCACGCAGTATCTCTATTACGAGGATTCGACGCTGTTGCGCCGCCTGGCCTATTTCCCTTATATCCAGCTGGCGGTGCTTATCTTGTTCTTTGCAATTGCCTACTTCGCCTTGATGAGCATCAAGAGGGCCGAGCAGAACAAGGTGTGGGTGGGTCTGTCCAAGGAGACGGCTCACCAGTTGGGAACACCCATTTCCTCGCTCATGGCATGGACCCAGTTGCTGGATTCGATGGGCGTGGACAAGAGCATCGTCAACGACATGGACAAAGATGTGAAGCGCCTCTCGACTATTGCCGACCGCTTCTCCAAGATCGGCTCGATGCCCGACAAGGAACTCACCTCGATCAACGAGGCGGTGGTCAACAGTCTGGAGTACATGCGTGCCCGCATTCCCAAGCGCGTGACACTGAACATCCACACCAACGACCAGACCAATAACGGCGTGATGCTGAGCCAGACGCTGTTCGCCTGGGTGATGGAAAACCTCACCAAGAACGCTGTGGACGCCATGGACGGCGAGGGACAGCTCGACATCACCGTCGAGGACAGCCCCAACAATGTGGTCATCCTGGTCAAGGACACGGGCAAAGGCATCGCACGCAAGAACTTCAAGAATGTTTTCAATCCCGGTTTCACCACCAAGAAGCGTGGATGGGGCCTCGGCCTGACGTTGGTCAAGCGCATCATCGAGGAATACCACAACGGCCAAATCTACATCAAGGAATCGGAAGTGGGTAAAGGCACCACCTTTGGCATTGAACTCCCTAAAGTCAAGTCACCGTTATGAGCGTCACCAGTAACACAACCTCGCGAGTCACCATGCTGGGCACAGGCAATGCCATGTGTGTGAATTGCTACAACACCTGTTTCTACCTGCACTCGCCCAAGGGTGGACTGCTGGTTGACGGTGGTGGAGGCAACGGCATCATCCGTCAGCTCATGGATGCCAAAATCCCCTTTGAGGGCATCCGACACATGTTTGTCACTCACAACCACACCGACCACATCCTGGGCGCCATCTGGATGATGCGCAAGATTTCGCCCATGATTTTCAAGGGCAAGCACAAGGGGCCGTTCACCATCTATTGCAATGACGTGGTGCGTCACGCGCTCTACACGATGGGAGAACTGATGATTCCGCGCAAGATTTTCGACTCGATCGGTCAGACCATCATCTTGCGCGAGGTGCAGGACGGTGAGCAGGTCGAGATCGATGACTTGCAGATGACCTTCTTTGACATTGCATCGACCAAGGTCAAGCAGTATGGTTTTGAAGCAAAACTGCCTGATGGACAACGACTTGTATGCTTGGGTGATGAGCCATACAGCATCCAAAGTGAGCCCTATGCCCGCAACTGCGACTGGCTGATGTGCGAGGCTTTCTGCCTCTATAAGGACCGCTTTGCGTTCAACCCCTATGAGAAAAGCCACAGCACGGCCCTTGATGCCGGCATGCTGGCCCAGGAACTGGGTGTGAAGCACTTGGTCCTCTATCACACCGAGGACACCAATCTGGCCACCCGTGCAGCCTCCTATGCCGCCGAGGCCGGACAATACTATAAGGGACCCATCCTTGTCCCTGATGACCTTGAATCCTTTGATTTAGTGAAGTAGAGATGAAGGCACGGTGGACATATTGGGTTGTGACGGTGGTCGTGGGACTGCTGCTCGTGGCTTGTGCCAGCATCGGGTCGCCCGAGGGCGGACCACGCGATTACACGCCGCCGCAGATGGTGAAATCGTCGCCCGAACCGGGTGCACTCAACTTTAAGGGCAACAAGGTGGAAATCGTCTTTGATGAGTTCATCAACCTCAAGGATCAGCAGAAGAAAGTCATCATCTCTCCTGCTCCCAAAACGCAACCGCTCATCCGCACGGTGGGCAAGAAGGTGACCATCGAGTTCCGTGACGAATTGGAGGAGAATACGACCTATGTCATCGATTTCTCGAATGCCATTGAGGACAATAACGAGGGTAACCAGCTGGACGGCTACTCGTTTGCTTTCTCGACGGGAGATGAGATTGATACCCTGGCGATGTCGGGTATCGTGCTGCGTGCCAAGGACTTGGAACCGATGCAGCACATCATCGTGGGCCTGCACAGCAATCTTGACGACACGGCGTTCACCCATGTGCCGCTGGAGCGTGTGAGTCGTACCAACGATCGCGGAAAATTCACGTTGCGCAACCTCAAGCCGGGCAGTTATCATGTGTTTGCTCTCAATGATGTGGACGGTGACTACCGCATGGCGCGCACCGAGGACATCGCCTTCCTGGACGAGATTGTCGTCCCCTCGACGGGCGAATACACCTCACAGGACACGGTATTCACCTATGATCGCCGCGTGGACACGGTGATGACCGCCACGCACACGCTTTTCCTGCCCAACGACTTGCTGTTGTGCATGTTCAACGAGGGCTATCGTTCGCACTATGTGAAACAGACTGCGCGTCCCGAGGCCAACAAACTGCATGTGCTGTTTGGCGCTCCCAACGACAGCCTGCCCAAGATGGAGGTGTTGCGTCCTGCCGATCACCAGCGCGACTGGTATCGTGTGGAACGCACTGCCACTAACGACTCTCTCTTCTACTGGATTACCGACTCGGCGATGATCAAGACCGACACCATCATCGTGGCGATGACCTATCTGCGCACCGACACCGCCGACCGTCTGGTCGAGGCCACCGACACCGTGCGTTTCGGCTACCGCAAGCCCAATGCCCAAATCAAGGAAGAGGAGAAGAAAGCCAAGGAGCGCGAGGAGCGCGCCAAACGCCTCGCCCAACTGCTTGAGAAACAGGAGAAAGCCGTTGCGCAAGGCAAAGAATTGAGCGAAGGTGAACTCGAGGAACTCAAGGAATTGCAGCATGTGGATCCCGACGAGATTCCTAGACTGAAGATGGACCTCGCCAAGAGTGGTACCCTGGACGTGGGAGACTCCATCATTTTCAAGTTTGACACACCCATTGCCGCCATCAATCCTGCTGGCGTGCATCTGGAAATCAAGCGCGACACCTTGTGGGTGCCCTACCCCTCGGTGCCGTCGGTGCGCCCTGTTGATGATTTCGATCCCTTGCGCTATTGGTTGCCTTTCACTACCCAGTCCGACTCGGTTTATCGCGTGACCGTCGACAGCGCGGCTGTGGTGTCGGTCTATGGTTTGACCAATGAAAAGTTGTCAAATGAGTTGAAAGTGAGTGGATTGGAGGAGTATGCCAACGTCTATTTTTCGGTCAATGTTAAGGACGGTGCTTTTGTGGAACTGCTTGCCAGCGGCGAGAAGGTGGCGCGCACCGTGCCTGTGCGGGGTGGCGCTTTTGAGTTGCTCAACGTCAAGCCGGGCACTTATTATCTGCGATTGACTATTGACAAAAACGGCAACGGCAAGTGGGATACAGGAAACTATGCCGAGCACTTGCAGCCCGATGAGGTCTATTACTACCCCAAGAAACTGAACCTGCGCCGCAATTGGGACCTTGACGAGACCTGGAATATCTATCAGACGGCCCTTGACCTGCAAAAGCCCGAGGACATCCGTCACAACAAGCCCGAAAAGGCTAAAAACAAGGTAGAGAAAAAGCAAAACAGGTCTGACGAAGACGAGGAAGAGGATGAATTTGGCACCGGTATCACCAACACCTATACCGGTGACAAGTACAATGACGCCAAGCGCAGCCGCACGAATCGCCTGAATAGATAATTGCCCTCTCCTGCATACAATAACATTAACAGTCTCATATTTAGGAAATTAATGAACTGTGCTTCGTTGTTCATCGCATCGGTGACTGAAATTATCAGGAAATTTTTTCAAAAAACGCTTGCATATTAAAAAAAAGTAGTACCTTTGCACCGCTAAACGCAAAACCAACATGCCCAGGTGGCGGAATTGGTAGACGCGCACGTTTCAGGTGCGTGTGCCGCGAGGTGTGCGGGTTCGAGTCCCGCCCTGGGCACCACCACAAGTCCCTGACAATCAATTGATTGTCAGGGACTTCTCTTTTTGTGTCTCAAAATGAGAAGAAAAAAGGCATGGAAATGTTTTGATTTTCGGATAGTTAGGTATACCTTTGCGGCCAACAAAAAGTGAGAAAGCACCAATGCAATACAATACAGCCATCACAACGATTCTTATTGCGCGAGTCACCCGACGACTCGGCATTGTCCGTTATTCTGGTGCCACTGGCTGCATTCAAGCACATCCTTTAGTTCATCCATCCGTCTGAATCCGTTTCAGCGAGTAGAAGATATTCCAGAGTGTTGAGATGCAGCTGCGCAGGATCTCAACACTTTGTCTATTATATATGCATGTTTTTAATTCATTTTATCATTCACTTATTAATCAACGATGAATCATGAAAAAGACGATGATTACTGTTTTATTGGCTGCACTGTCAATCACAATGGCATGTGCAAGTGCTCCGCAATCTCTCATGACAAAAAACGTGCGTCATTTGGTCGATGTGGACTCGTTGCCCTCCAAGAGGACTTGTGGCATCGACGTGTCAAAGCATCAAGGCTTAATTGACTGGCAGCAGGTTGCCCAAACCAAGGTGGCTTTTGTGTATGTCAAGGCTACCGAGGGCGCGTCACTTGTTGATCCCCGCTACAAGGAGAACATCAAAGGCGCGAAAAAAGCAGGCTTCAAGGTGGGTGCATACCATTATTTCAGGACCACCTCCAGCCCTCAGGACCAGTTTGATAACTTCATCAATGCGGTTGGAGAGGACGAATTGGATCTGATTCCCGTCGTCGATGTGGAAGAGAAGAGGAATTGGAGTAGTCAGGAACTGCGCGATAGCCTCAGGGTGTTTGTGGATCTCATTGACCATCACTTTGGTTGCAAGCCCATCATCTACACTGGCGAAAAGTTCTATAATGAATTCTTGGGCGAGGCGTTCAATGATTGTATGCTCAATGTCGCCAAATATACTGCTAATGGACTGTGTGTTAACCGCAAGTGGCAACTATGGCAGTTCAGCGAGAGCGGAAAAGTCTCTGGCATTAAAGGGCCTGTGGACCTGAACGCCCTGGACGATAGAATCAAGATCGAGGATATCATGCTGCCCGAGAAAGACTGAAAAAGCGATATCATGAGCTTTCTAGGTCTTCTCAATGGTCGCAGATGCTAACTAGTGTCTAATTCCGGTCGATGAGCGCTAGCATCTGGTCAATGATGGTGCGGTTGTTGTTCAGACGCGGCACCTTGCGTTGACCACCAAGTTTGCCGGTCGATGCTAACCATCGGTCAAACAAGCCGATTGGTGCGATGACAAGTGACGGAGCGTCAAGGAAGATATCGCCCGTGCGCTTGGCGTCATAGTCGCTGTTGGCCTCGCGCAAGTGCTGGTCCAGCAGTTGCATGAAGCGCGCAGTGTCGACGGGTTGGCGAGCAAACTCGATGAGCCATTGGTGATGACCACGGCGGTTATCCTGGGCATAAACTGGTGCAGCAGTGTAGTTAAGCACTTCTGCATCAGTTTCTTGTGCTGCCAGTGTGATGGCGTGGTCGGCATTGTGCACCATCAACTCCTCGCCAAAGGCGTTGATGAAACTGCGGGTGCGGCCCGCAATGGTGATTTTCACGGGATTCAGTTGCTCGATGGTCACCGTGTCGCCCAGGCGGTAGCGCCACAAGCCGTTGGCGGCCGTGATGATGAGCTCATAGGTGCGCCCCGCCTCGATTTCCCAGATGGGATAGACTTCGGGTGTCTCGCTGTCGCTTTCCTCGATGGGCAGGAATTCAAAGAAAACACCTGCGTCAAGCAGCAAGAGCATCGCCTCGCTATCCCAATCGCTCTGCACGGCAAAGAAGCCCTCGCTGGCGTTGTAGGTGTCCAGGAAATGCATCTTGCCCATATCGCAGATCTCTTCATATTGCTGGCGATAAGGCTCAAAGGCGATGCCTCCATGGAAAAACACCTCCAGATTGGGCCACACCTCGTGGATGCACGTTTTGCCAGTCTTTTTGAGCACTTCTTTCAACACCGTGAGGAACCACGACGGCACGCCGCTCAGGTTGGTCACGTTCTGTCCGATGCTCGCTTCGACCAGCAGAGGCAGTTTCTCGGTCCAGTTCTCCATGAGTGCCACGCGGCGGTTGGGAATGCGCACCAGGTTGGCCAGCGGGTTCATGTTCTCGATGAGGTTGGCGCTCAGGTCCCCTACCCTCACTCCGCGCTTCAACTGCAGGTTGTTGGCGAAGCTGCCGCCCAGGATGAACGCTTTGCCCGAAAAAATGCGGCTAGACGGGTTTAAATTCAGGTAATGGGATACAACATCACTGCTGCCCAGAAAGTGGTTCCAGTGAAACGATTCGCGCGTTATGGGGATATATTTGCTGCGTCCGTCGCTCGTCCCCGAGGATTGAGCGAAATTCACGCAGTGTCCGGGCCACAATTCGTCTTTCGCCCCGTTGATCATGCGCATGATTTGAGGCCTCAGGTCCTCATAGGTGTACAGCGGCAGGGTCGAGGCAAACTGGCGGTAGGTCCTGATGGATGAAAAATCATATTTGCGGCCGATGCGAGTGAGTGACGCCTTCTCGATGAGCCGCACGAGTTCGCCCTGCTGCACCGCATCGGCATGGTCGATGTAGCGTGCGTGCTGCTGCAGGCGTCCTAGAAAATGGCTGCGAAAGAATGGAGTGAAATCAATCATGTCCGCAAATGATATTCTCGATGAATCGGTAAAAATCTGTGATGAAAAAATGCCATCTTTTCCCGATGAAAAAACGCTATTCTTTATCGGGTGATTCAATGTTTACAACAGGCTCATTATCAAGCAACTGACGATACAAGTCGGTCATTTTTCTATAAAAAACCGGATAGTCGAGTTTTTCTTGAAAATCATGTTGTGCCTGGACGCCCAATCTAGACCGCATGGCGGGCTCGTTGAGCAGCTGGTTGATGGCCT
>CACZVR010000091.1 GCA_902784675.1 uncultured Bacteroidales bacterium
CCGCTCAAGGGCGTGTGCTTCGACAAGGTGAAAATTGGCAACAATGTGATGATTATGCCCGACTGCCTGATGATGTCGCGCGGAGGCATCACCATCGACGACGACGTCATGATAGCCGCCAATGCACAACTCATCAGCAACAACCACGACCTGCACGACCACGCACTGCTGCTGTGCAAGCCGGTTCACATCTGCCGTAATGCCTGGATTGGCGCTGGAGCGACCATCCTGCCCGGTGTCACCGTGGGCGAGAACGCCGTGGTGGCGGCCGGAGCAGTCGTGACAAAAGATGTGGAAGCCAACACAATCGTAGGCGGCAATCCTGCGAAGTTTATCAAAAGAGTCGATTGAACCCCAATCGGCCATTTAACCAAGAAATGGAAGAAACGGCATGCTGAGAGTGCGAAAAACACACTTTTGGCATCGGCCAGCGCCCTGTCCATGTCCATGTCGGCCGCAAGAAACAGTTTTCTGCAACCGTCCTCATGCAGCCATCCTCTGACGGCCAATTCGCCGGCATTGCGCGTGTCTGAATCATAGATGCCGAGATTGTTACTCAGGTGGCCATTCACGCATACATGCCACCCGTAACTGGCGGCTTCTGTATTGTGGAGCACCAGGCAACCGGCAGCCCCCTGGCGCTGTGCCTCTTCAAACTTATATGTCCAACGGCCGTAGTAGGTCATATTACGTCCTTTGAAGAGCCCAGCGTCATAAAAGCCGGGGTCGTTGACCATCACCACCGCGATCTTGCCTTTCACATCGATGCCCACGTAGTCGTTCCATCCGTATTCAGGCGCGTTGATGCCGAAACCGCAAAACACATACTCGGCCTTCTTCAGGTCGATTTTCTCAGTGGCGCGAGTCGTCCAGATGATCGCATCGTCGGGATAGCGGAGCACCGATTTTTTCTTCCCGCTCACCGAGAGCCTGCCGCCCACGGGCTTGGCTGTAACGGCAATCATTTCAAAGGGCTGGAACCAACTGCCGTTGAAGGCCGGCTCCAAGCCCATCACCTCCAACTGTCGGGCAAGATAGTCCACCGTCTTGTCCTCATAGGGTGTCATGGGCTTTCTTCCGCCGAACTCATCACCAGAAAGCACCTTTGTCCATTCTCTGAGCAAGTGTTCGTCACTTCCTGTCTGCATCTGCTCCTGAGTGATTTGCGCACTGGCGGTTGCCAACCCCATGGTGACAAAAGCGATTATCGTCATCAACTCTTTTGCATTCATTCTCATCAGCATCAATAATTATAGATATAGGTCATCGGAAAAGGGCTTTTCCCCACTGCACCGCTCATTATGGGGTGACAATTGTACTCATAGAAAAATCCCATCATAATAAAAATTTAAATTTCTGCAAAGATACAAAATCTTCGTCTTTTACCGGCCTAATGGCGACAAAGTAATTAATCGAATTACTATTTCGACACTATTCCGATAGCAGTTACGTTACCGCCGCCTGTAGGCAGTAGCACCGCCCACCACACCGAGAGCGCCGCCGCATCACGAGATTGGATAGTGATAGCGTGAATTAGCCCATCACAACGTCGAGCACCATCATCAGGACGAAGCCGACGGCAAAGCCAATGGTGCTGACGTTGGTGTGCTGGCCGACAGATGCTTCGGGAATCAACTCCTCGACCACAACGTAGAACATTGCCCCTGCGGCAAAAGCGAGCATATAGGGAAGCACCGGCAAGACTGCGGATGCCAGCAGCAACACCGCAAGAGCGCCTAACGGCTCGACGGCACCGCTCAACGAACCGATCACGAAAGAGCGCCAACGGCTGTTGCCGGCGGCACGCATGGGCATGGAGATAATCGCACCCTCGGGGATGTTCTGAATGGCGATGCCCAACGATACGGCAATGGCACTGGCAAGCGATATGTTTGTCACGCCGCTGTTGGCTCCGGCAAACACCACACCCACCGCCATGCCCTCGGGCAAATTGTGGATGGTGACGGCCAAAGCCAGCATCGCTGTACGCGACAGATGGGAGCGCACTCCTTCCGGCTTGTCGGTGCCGATGTGCAGGTGTGGAATCAGTTCATCAATTGCCAGCAGGAAACCTATTCCCAACAGGAACCCTACGGCAGCAGGGAGAACAGCCCATGCGCCACATGTCGCTTCCATTTCCATCGCGGGGATCAACAATGACCAAACCGATGCCGCCACCATCACGCCCGAAGCAAAGCCGAGCAACGACTTCTGCAACTTAACGGACATCTCGCCCTTCATCATAAAGACGAAAGCCGAACCAAGCATTGTGCCGAACAAGGGTATAAGCAACCCTAAAACCAGCGCCGTCATTGTGCAGTTATTACTATGGCTTCACGCCAATAATGGCGGCGTACGACGGCTTCTTGCGGTGGATTTCGGTATCGACAAAGCCTGCTTCGTCGAGCAACTTTTTCAGTTGCTCCGGCGAGTAGGCTGTCATGCCATCCACCACTTTGGTCCACACCGAATCGCCCTCGATGACCTCGACCAGAATGGCAAACTTTCCGCCGGGCTTTAACACCCTGCCGACCTCCTGCAGACAGCCGGGCAAGTTCGGCCAGAAATACACCGTCTCGACCGCTGTCACGAGGTCAAACTGCTTGTCCTCGTATGGCAGTTTCTCGGCTGATCCTTGGCTGACGAACACCTGCTTGCCGAGCGCCCTGGCATTCACTTTGCGCGCTTTCGCAACGCTCTCTTGCGAGATGTCGATGCCATAGACCAGCGCATTGTTGCTCAGTTTGAGCAGTCTTTTCAAAGTCGCTCCTCCGCCACAGCCGATGTCCAGCATCGTCCAGCCGTCGTGAATACCGATAAGGCTCAGGCCCCAGTTCGTCAGCGGCGCATGCCCGAAGTTCATGAACCGCAGCATTGCTCGCCCCATCCGTCCTTGCGGATTGGCGCAATTCGTAAAGAATGATTTCAAAAGTCCCATTTTAATGCGTTTTGTTGTTATTGTGTCGCAAAAGTACATGACTTTGACAGTCACGGCAATACCAAAAATTTGGGATTTTGTCTTCCGCAATAACTATAAAAGGTGTCAGTTAGGCATCCCGTTGCACCGCTGAAAGCGCACCACCTTCGGCTATCGGCTCACTGCCCGCGGCGTTTCCCAAGCGCATACGGCTTGCGCTGTTTGTTATTGTACATTGGGAACTCTCTCGGACTGTGGTACACGCGTACGACCTCGTTGATTTACTACTACACGAACTGTGGCAGGCCATCGATGGGCAACTCGACATATTCATGAAGACGGAGTTTACCAGACTTGCCGCCTCATCGATAGACCGATAAAGATTTTCTGCTATTATCAACTCCAATGTCACCAAAAATATGTATTTTTGCACAATGCAACGCGATAAATCTCATCTTCCGACATTTTAATCCGCAGCACAGATGAAACGCATCTACGAACATAACGACAAACAACCCATATTGGAACGGCTGCTTCAAGACAAAGAATCAAGTGAAATTGAATTCAAGTCAGCGGCCGGTGGTTTCACGAAATCCTTTTGGGAAACATACACATCATTTGTCAACACGAATGGACGTGCCAATATATTTGGTGTTAAAGAAAAAGCAGGAGAGTTCTGCCTTGATAGATTGACGAGTAAACAAGTTGAGAAATACAAGCGTGATTTCTTCAACAACATGCATAGCAAACAAAACATCAGCATTGCATTGCTAAAGGAAGAAGAGATAACAAATGAACGACTGCAATATACTCTTGACTTGCACCGAACTGACATCACTCATCTTCTTAACGATATGCGCAAGAAGGGATTGCTTGCTGCCACTGGTTATGGGCGAGGAACGAAGTACCATGTTTCAGGTATGAATGTCGGACATAATATGGATACTTCGGAGGCTAATATGGAACTTCAACGGCTCAATATGGCTTCTTCAAGTATACATAATATGGGATTCTTCAAGTCCAACTAATACGCCAAGGCTGTATAATAAAGAACAACTGAGAGAAAGAATTACAATAAACTGCACAGAATGGAGAACCGCTGGAGAAATTACTAAAATGCTTGGACGTAATCTTAAATATATTAAGAATTTTATCCTTCCCAAGAAGGGTGACTTTCTGGAGAAAATGTACGAGATGCCCCATCACCCGCGTCAGAAATACAGAGCAAAACAATCCGATAAATAGCAACATGCCAGTCAATAGGCTCTACGAACTTCAGCAAGACCGCAAACTGCTTCTTGTGCGGATTCAACAACTCGAAAAAGAGTTGGATAGTCTGCGCCAGCATTTGAGTAGTATTGAGTCCAATATTGAGGTGACCAAGGCAGCGATGGTCACACTGTCACTCGATGAGAAGGTAGCGTTGTTCCGCAGTTTGTTTCGCGGACGCGAGGATGTGTTTGCCAGGCGGTGGCAGAGCCGTAGCGGCAGCAAGAGCGGGTATCAGCCAGTATGTGTTAACGAATGGAATCCACAACTTTGCGACAAACGCAAATATAAATGTGCCGAGTGTCCCAATCGACTGTTCGCGCCTCTGACTAATGCCGATGTTTATCGCCATCTTGAAGGAAAGTCGGCTGATTGCCGCGATGTGATAGGCCTGTATGTCATCAACAATGACAACACTTGCCACTTTCTTTGTACCGATTTTGACGACAAGAACTGTGAGCATGGCTACAAGGGCGATGTGGAAGCCTTCGTGGATGTCTGCAGGGATTGGGGCGTGCCATGTTCCGTAGAGCGATCTCGTTCAAGCAACGGGGCACATGTATGGATTTTCTTTGAGAAACCCATATCTGCCTCAATGGCCCGCAAATTAGGCAATGCCATTCTCACCGAGGCGATGAATCGTGATGCGCGCCTATCGTTCAAGTCCTACGATCGATTTTTTCCAAACCAAGACACATTGCCCGACGGTGGTTTCGGCAACCTCATCGCATTGCCTCTTCAAGGCCAGGCACGCAAGCAAGGCAACAGCGTCTTTGTTGACGAAGATTTTGAACCTTATCCCGACCAATGGGTATATCTGCAACATATCAAAAAAATCACTGAGAATCAAGTTGACGAAATTTTGCGCCTGCATGGCAACGTGCCGGCATTGGGCAACCTTTCCACGACGAGCGAGAACATGCCGTGGGAACCTCCCACCTCACCAATGATTGAGCGACGGAATTTCCCCTGTCGGCTGACCATCGTCAAATCGAACGCGCTCTTCATTCACTTCGGCAGCCTATCAGCAAAGGTCGTGAACCACCTAAAGAGAATTGCCTCGTTCCGCAATCCTGAGTTTTACAGCAAACAAGCCATGCGTTTCTCGACCTATAACGTGCCGCGCATCATTACTTGCGCCGAGATTATTGGCGATTACCTTGCCCTGCCACGCGGCTGCGAGGATGCTGTACGAGCGTTTCTTGAGGAAAACTACGTGGATTTTGAGTTAGTAGATAAGACAAACCACGGCACACCCATCGCTGTCACCTTCAACGGTGCGCTACGTGATGACCAGCAAGAGGCCGTAAATGAACTATGTGCGCACAATACTGGCGTCCTATCGGCAACTACAGCTTTCGGCAAGACGGTAGCCGCTATAGGAATGATTGCCAAGTTGAAGACAAACACCTTGATACTTGTCCACACCAAGGCACTGCTCGACCAATGGGAACAAAAACTTGAGGAATTTCTCATCATTAATCATGAGCCCGAAGAGATTATTCCGAAGCGAGGTCGCAAAAGGAAATGGTCGCCCATCGGCACACTGAGTTCCAGCGTTGACTCGCTGCACGGCATCATCGACATTGCCCTTTTGCAATCGTGCGTCACCGATGGGGAGGTGAAACCGTTTGTTAAGGATTACGGCATGGTCATTGTCGATGAGTGTCACCATGTTTCTGCCATCAATTTTGAGCGAGTGCTAAGAGACGTGACGGCAGTACGCGTTTATGGCTTGACCGCCACCCCTATTCGCAAAGATGGCCACCAGCCCATCATCTTCATGCAGTGTGGACCAATTCGTTATATAGCCGACTCGCGCCACCAGATGGCGAGCCAAAGTTTCGCCCGCATTCTTGTGCCGCGCTTCACGGCTTACCGCAATGTCAGTGATGAAAACAGCAACTATGCACATGTTATTCAGATGCTTGCCGAGGATGAATACCGCAATAGGCTTATCGTGAACGATGTGAGGCAGGCTTATGCAGAGAATCGCTCGCCAATAGTTCTAACGAGCCTCACCGCTCATGTCGAAACTCTTGCCGTGATGCTAAGGCCTTATTGCAACAACGTGATTACGCTCGTGGGCTCGGAAAGCATCAAAGAGAAACGGCTCAAGATGGAGCGACTGCAAAACATCTCCGAAGGTGAGAGCATGGTAATTGTTGCGACTGGAAAATACATTGGTGAAGGCTTCGATTGCCCGCGACTCGATACACTGTTCCTTGCCCTGCCGGTATCGTGGAAAGGCATCATCGCCCAGTATGCCGGCCGACTTCACCGCGACCACGATGGCAAGGACGAAGTGCGCATCTATGACTATATTGACATCAATGAACCCGTGTGCGAAGTCATGTACGGCCGCCGGCTCAAGGGCTATGCTGGAATCGGCTACACGTTGAAACCTCAAGGTCTCTTCGCAGAGGTAGCAGAGCCCACCAGCCGTATTCTCGACGGACAGACCTTCGTTACACCTTTCATGAGCAGTCTCTTGCAAGTGCGACGCAGCATCGTCATTGCCTGTCCCAAGGTCAAGCCAGGCCGCCAGTCGCGCATCATGGCCCGTCTGCTCGACCTTGCTCCGCAAGGCTTCCGCATCACCATCATAACCCGCGAATTAAACGAGCAGACCGACAAACTACAGATGCACGGAGCACAAGTCATCATTGACGAGAACCTTACCTTTAACTGCGCCATCTTAGACCGCTCTACCGTATGGTACGGCAACGTCCAAATCCTCGGCTACCATAGCCCCAATGACAACATCATTACCTTACACAATCCAGAACTTGCCACCACTTTAATTAACAATCTTCTTGAATAACACAGTCTTTGAAAACTACTTTTTTGTGTTTTCCTTTTTATTACACCTCTTCATTATTTGCTGATTCTTTCAGACTTCTTTTGCAGCGTCACATTTGTCAACGCACTGGAGACGCCAACGTTATCAAATGTGATGTGGCAAAAGTAGATTCAATTAAAGATTTATTAAAAGACAAGTTTTATCATTAGTGTCCACTAAAAATTATAAAATAGGTCTTTGAAATTATTGAAATTCAGTTGGTTACAGCGGTTTTTGACGCGAACGGATTTGAATTTATCTTTGCGGTCATAATCAGACCGTTATGAATAAAGACAAATACGTTTTTAGCGTTTTATCCGATTTTCTTGACCGAAGCAAGTTCAATCGCATCGTGGCTAAGTGCAACGGTGACAGATACATAAAGAGTTTTAGTTGCTGGAATCATCTGCTTTCGGATGCCGTCGGGCACTTTACCGTTTATAAAAGCGCCAAGGTCTATCCCGAAGATGTAAGGAAAATCGTCTGTTGCGACCCGGAAACCGGCAAGGAGTACATCTTCCTAACCAACGATT
>CACZVR010000092.1 GCA_902784675.1 uncultured Bacteroidales bacterium
ATAAACAGGAGACCAAGAAAGAAACTCCAGTTTGAAGCACCAAAATCAGTCTTCTATCGAAATATATGACTATTTTCGCACTTCAAACTGGAATTCGCGACTTCGGTGAAGCCAACGGATCTTTTGCATCCGCCTTCACTCTTCGCACCTCACACCTCAGCGGATGAACGCCCTCAAAATACCGACAAAAAGCAATGAGGTGTTTTAGAGGGTGTTTTTGTAATACACTGATATTCATAGCTTCGCATTTCTGATTAATAACACAGGGGGTGGTGCGGAATTGATAAAGAAAGTTAAAAGCAATTTCTCTTTCACACGCGGCAAAGATACCATCAGCGACCCGAGAGGTCAATGATAAAAAGGGTTTTTACAAAAAGTGCGCACGGAACGCTCGGCTCCGTGCCCACAAATGATGATTGATACAGAATTATCAGAGTTTGAGTTTAGCCACCTGGCCGGCTGCGCGCACGATGCAGATGCCACGCTCCACAGGATAGGTATTAATTCCGGCCTTGGCAGCCACCGTGCGGGTCATGCCGTTGGGCGAGATCAGCTCGACCATGGTGTCGGTGGGTGTCTCGACAATGACCATGCCGTCCTTGCCACTAATGCGCAGGTTGCTAGACAGCTCGTCCACGCTGATGGGAACTGTCCCATCAAAGATGCAGAAGAACGGCATTTCATGAACGGTCATATCAGGTTCAGCCATCAGGATGTTATTGAATTCCACGAGAAGGTCTTTGTTAGGTGCACATTCAAACTCTAGCGTCAACAAGTCACCTTTTTTACCTATCACCTCCTCGTTCATGGCCGACGATGACAACAATTTTACCGTGCCGTCGCCAAGGTCATTGACTGTCAACGAGTGATTTGCTGCACGAGAGGTGAGTTGCGCCCCAGTGAGTGTCACACCTTTAGCCAGTTCCAAATTCATCTGGAAGGCTGTCAACGGAACATCATTCTCCATCGACAGTGTGACGAAACGGGTTTCATTTTCCCATTCTATCGTGTAATCGAGTGACACATGCTCAAAACTGTTGTCATGCTGGGCAACAGAGGCCACCTCGTCACCCATGACGATATTGACGATGCCCACGAGGTCGCCCACATCGACGGCATTGTTCTCATCCACATCGGCAGCAGTGAAAATGAACGGGTCGGGATCCATAGCCAGAATGTAGTTGGCTGTGGCTACATAATCACCCACGTTCACGGCACCATCACCATTGGCGTCGCCCTTGAGGTAGGTCTTGACGATGATGTTGCAATTGACATCCGGTGCGTAGTAGGTCGAAGCATTGGCGTCGGCGAGAATCACGTTCTCAAGGCGTGCTGGATAGATGCCATCGGCCACGCTGGCTGCCGAAGTCACATGCAGCACGAACAAGTCTCCATGATTGCCTGTGAACGGCTCGGCCATGGGCGAAGAAATCAGCACTCTCAAGGCGCCGTCGGTCAACATCCTTGCCGACACGGTGTGGCTGCTCTTGACGCGCTCACCTACCAAGTCAATCAGGTACTGACCGTCTTTCATCACGGGAGCGAAACCGTCGGGCAACACGAGGTCGCACTGCAACGCAGTCACATCGACCGTGTTTGTCATCGCCACAGGCAACGTGAACTCGACACCGCTCTGGACATTCATCACACTGGGCATTGTGAGCATGTTGCTCTCCTGCACGTCGTTACCAGGCTTGGCGGGCACTACAATCGTCATCATCGCCACGTCACTCACGTCCATGCCTTCTTCCTGAGCAGTGGCTGTAGCCACCACCGTGAAGTCCTCGTCGGCACGAGCAACCCTAAAGGGATTATCCACTTGCTGACCATCAACCAAGAGCGCCACCTGGCCTTCGCCTGTTGCCGTGATGATCACGGCATCGTTGGTGATGCGATAACTGATGACGGGGGTCGCCGTCGGGGTGAAGTTGTGGTTGCCGAACAAGCGTACACGATGATAATACTGGAAACGTTGCTTCTTGTTGTTACCGCCATTGCCATAGAAGAAACGGTAGTCATTGGGTTCCCACACGGGTGTGTTGGTGAACGCCTCACGGAAACCGAACTCCTGATTGGCGATAATCATGTTTGGCATTTCACTTGCATCGGCCTGACCGTCATAGCGCAAGTAGAAGCCGATGAGGGGTGCATCATCTTTCTTCAAGGCACCATTGTTCTTGTAACGGGTCGCATTTTTGGCCGAGAAATGGCAGCCATAGGCATTGGTGTTGGTGCACAACACTGTATAGACCTTGTAGTTCACACCGTCAACAACCTTGTTGCCGTTCAGCTGATAAAAACACGACGAGGTGTTGGGCATGCGGTCACCTTGGGCATAGGCCACCATGTCACCGTCCTCATTCTCCAAACTGACAAGACTCACGCCGTCAGGCAAATAGATATCGCACTGGAAGGAGTTATAGGTAATCTCGTTGTAGAGGTCACCCGCCGCGTTATAGGGAATCGGTGTCAGCGCCTGCACCTTATTGTTGCAATAGATGGCGTCATCGTCAAGCCACAGCCACACCAGTTTGGTGTCGCCTTCGTCAAACGACACGACGTTATCAAAGGTCGCTCCCTCGTAGGTGCCACGCACGAACATGTGATCCACCGTGGGCTGTCCTGCCATGGAGGGCTCACCGCTGGCATTCACGGCAGCCTCGCCAGTGGCCAGGTCTCCACTCCATGCGTTTAGCGCCATTGACGCTATCGCCAGTGTCAATAATAATTTTGTTGCTTTCATAGTCCGTTGATTTAACTGTTTTCAGTTCAGGTTTACAACTTGAGCTTAGCCACCTGACCGGCTGCGCGCACGATGCAGATGCCACGCTCGGCATCAAAGGTGTTGACACCAGCCTGGGCGGTGAGCGTGCGGCTCATGCCGTTGGGCTTCACCAATTCGACAGTCGTGTCGACGGGAGTCTCGACAATCACCTTGCCATCGCAGGCATAGATGCGCACGTTACTGGTCACTTCCATCACAGCACTGCTCTCGGCATTCACGCTGAAGGGGGATGCCGCATGGCGGGTCATGTCGCGCTCGGCAAACAGGATGCGGTTAAAGGCCACCGTGGCATCGTTGGCAGCATTGCCGCTCAGCTCAAGCGTCAACAATGCGCCTTCGTTACCGACCAACTCATCGTTGGTGAGCGAAGAACCAAGCAGGCGCACAGTCCTGTTGCCCAAATCATTCACTGCAAGTTGATGACTTGAAGCACGCGTCGTGAGCTTGGCTTGGTCCAGCGACAAGCCCTCGGGCAGTGTCACGTCCATCTGCCATGCCGTCAGCATCATTTCATTGCTCAAGTCAACGGTAACGGTCACCTTATCGGCAGCATCAGTGGCACATTTGCCGCTGAGGGCCACGCCATGAGCCACGGGCTGTGCAGGCGCTGCAAGCACCTCGTCACCCAGGACGATGTTGGCCACACCCACCAGGTCACCCACATCAATGCTGCCGTTCTCATCGACATCGGCAGCGCTGAAGATGAATGGATCGGGGTCCAGTTCCATGATGAAATTGGCCACTGCCACATAGTCACCCACGTTGACCGTGCCGTCACCGTTGGCATCGCCCTTGACATAGGACTTCACCTCGATGGTGGTGGTCACGTCGGGGGCATAGTAGGTCATGGCACTGGCATCGGCCAGGACCACATTGGTCAATGTCACGGCATAGTCGCCATCGGTCACATCGTTGCCCACATTCAGGTGGAGCACCATCATGTCTCCTTCCTGCCCGGCAAACGGCAGCGACTGGATCGAGGAGAGCATCACACGTATCACGCCTGGCGAGAGACTTCTCACATACAACGAATGGCCCTCACCCACACGTTCATCCATCAGATCAATGAGGTAGTTGTCGCCATCGACAGCCAGTTCGAAACCCTGCGGCAACTCGATGTCAAACTGCAAACCGGTAATGGCTGCGTTGTTCACCATGGCCACAGGCAACAGCAGCGACTTGCCCTTCTCCACCGACAAGCGCTCGGGCATGGTGAGCACATTGTTGTTCTGGACACCATCGGCCAAGACACGCACCGCACATGTTGCACTCAGGTTTGAGCCGTCATTCGTCCTTGCGGTAATCATCGCCTGACCAGCTCCCACAGCGTTCACCAGGCCATCACTTGATACCGTCGCAACGCTCTCGTCACTGCTGGTCCAAGACACTGCCTGACTGGCTTCGGCAGGCAGCACCGTGGCAGTCAGCTGCTGGCTCTCATCACCGTGCAGGGTCATCATCGGCTTGTCAAGCGTCAGACTCTGGGCAAGGGTCATGGTCTGGAAGTAAGCAAAACGTCCCCAGTTAGGATCGTTCCTGTAGGCCTCAAGTGAACCGGCATTGACGGTCAAAGTTCCCGAGTAGGTCTGAAAGCTATAATAGGCATACATTTCAGGAGGCTCCGGCGCCAAACATGTCACATTTTTCAAGTTGGGGCAGTCATAGAACACCTTGATGGCCAAATAGGTCACCGATGAGCCGATCACCACCTTAGACAACTGGCCGCAATACTGGAAACAGTACTCGTCAAGCATCGGCACCGAGTTGCCGATAACAGCGCTCTTCAGGTTGGAACAGGTGTGGAAAACGCAACGACCCAAACTCACCACCGAGTTAGGGATGACCACATTCTGCAAGCCTGAGCAGAAATTAAAGCAATGGTCGCCAATCTTCTTGATGGTATTCGGGATGGTTATGCCAGTCAGACCACTACTGCGGCTAAATGCAGAGCTGCCGATGGCGGTAACGGTATAGGTCACCCCATTATGGGTGACAGTCTCGGGAATCACTACATTGCCCGAATAGCTGTTGTAGCCTTGACTGCCGTAGGTCACAGTGGCCTCCTGGCCATTCACGTTATAGTAGATGCCACCCTCAACAAAGTCGTAAGCCGACATCGTTGCAGGCATCAGCGCCGCCAATGCGACCACTGCTGCTGCAACCCCTCTCGTAAATGATTTCAGTTCCATAATTCCGTCTTTTTTATGTTAGTAATGATTATTCACTTATAATTATTCGTCGCAAAGTTAAAAATAAAACTGAATTGTTCCTAATCTTCGGCCATTTTTAACTTTTACAAAGTTAAAAGTCCGGACACATCATCAGAAACGGTAGGACGCGCCAATGCCGAACACAACTTGGCTGGCATGGCTGATGATCTGGTACTTGACTTCGGCATTCAAGCCCAAGTGATCAGTCAACAGGAAGTCAATGCCTCCGCCCACATTGGCACCGACCTTTGTGTCGGTCTGGCCGTCACAGGTAGTTGCCCTCAATGTTCACGTCAAAGGCGCTCACCCCATCGTGTTTGAAATAGTAGTTGCTCGACAGGCTGGCCCTAATGGCATCAGTCAAACAGTTCTTTGCATGGAGCCCGATCCCCAAGGTCTCGGCTTTGGTGCCATAAACCAACTGGCCACCCACGGCCCACTCACCACTCTCGGCATTGGCCATAAGCATAGCCGTTGCCATCACAAACAGTAGTAAAATCTTCTTCATCATCACATATATTTTATAGGTTAATAATCAGTAATACCCAAATGGGTGTTTTTTAAGTGACGAGAGATAGGTTGTTCGTCGATTGCAAAGTTACTGTAACCTACGGTTTCCACCAAGAAATTTGGTAGTTTTTTGACTTCATTTTAAGAAGCATAAAGTATTGATTTACATCTGAAATCAAAACAAAAAGTTCATTCTGGGAACAAGCCACTTAATTCGGGGGATTGAGCCGCGCCAAACGCCCAACTTTAAGGGTCTCACATCGCGAGGCGGAAGCCCAAAAGGTTCCCGCCCTCAAATGGCCATTCATAGGTGTGCCCACGGCTCGCACAGCAGCATTCGTCACCGCCATCGGCAAAACTGCCTCCTCGGGTGACACGTTTGTCTCCTATTTCCGGCCCCGTGGGATTAGTTTGCGGATCAGCGCTGTAGGGGCCATACCAGTCCTGACACAATTCCCTGACGTTTCCGCCCATGTCATACAGCCCCAACTCGTTAGGCAGAAGCAGGGCGACCGTCTGTGGCCCATACACTCCACCGCCCTGCCAGTGATCGGCATTGTCCTCATTCCATGCCACCTCATTAAGGTATCGGCCGCCGGGATAGCGGTAATGCTTGCTGCGGTTACCGCCACGGGCGGCGAACTCCCACTCGGCCTCGGTGGGGAGGCGGAAGGTGAGACCCGTCATCTCGTTCAGTCGGGAGATGAACTCCATGCATTCGTCCCACGACATCTTCCCAACGGGACCTTGCGGGTTGATGAAATTTTGCCATTCGTTGTGCTCGCTGGGATTATAGCCCATGACTGCCGTCCACAGTTCCTGCGTCACCTCGGTCTGACCGATGCTGTAGCTCGACAGCGTCACCTCATGGACGGGTTCGGGACGATCATAACCATTCACGCCACTCACACCTTGCTCCTTGGTGTTGCCCATCATGAAAGTTCCGCCCTCGACAGGCATCATCTTGAAAGTCACATCGCCCACGGTACACTCTTTACCCACTCTCACGAGGACCTGAGCCCGCAAGTCGCTCTGGTCATCCCAAATGGTGAATGTAGCGGTCCCTGACCACATGGCCACGATGTACAGCTTGGAATCCTCAATATAACCAGCAGCGACATTTTCATCCGAGCTTTTTGCATGATATGCTCCTTTGCCGTTGACTATAGACACTGTTGCCACCTGCCCTTCAAACATCTCCACGTTATCCTCGCTCACGCCAAGCGCCACGGGGAGCGTATCCCGTAAAGCCAAGCGCAGCCCGTTATCTGTTCTGTCATAATTGCTGTATTTGCTGCGCACCGTCACCCTGCATTTTGTGTCTGCAGCAAAACAGCTGCCCCCTCTGATGACACAGTCATCATCGTCGTCTTCGGTAATTGGGTTATAGGGGTCAACTTGAGCTTCACCGCTGTATGCGCCATACTTGTCTCGGCACAATTCCTCAACGTTTCCGCTCATGTCAAAGATACCCAATTCATTAGGCTGCTTAGTGGCCACCACATGTACCCTTGTGTCACCGACGTTGCTGTTGTCTTTATACCATGCGACAGACCCGATGTCGTCACCGCCGGCATACAGGTAACCTTCACTCGCATTGCCCCCACGGGCCGCAAACTCCCATTGCGCTTCGGTAGGCAAGGAGAAGCGATAGCCCGTCAGTACATTCAGTCGCCTGATGAACTCATTACATTCAAACAACAACACGTGATGGACAGGTAACTGAGAACCCTTGTAATAGCTGCGGTTAATGCATCCGGCAGCTTTCCACAACGCTTGAGTGACCTCGGTCTGCGCAATATAATAAGGTGAAAGCGTCACCTCGTGAACCGGTTTCTCATTGTTTGCCCCGCTGTTGCTCCCCATCATGAAGGTGCCGCCATCGACCCTCACCATCGTGAACGACGCATTGCCCACATTAAACACCAGCTTATCATTCTGGTGCTCATTATGCAAAATCACATCAATCAACGCGTTGATGTCACCGATGCTCACTTCGCCATCACCGTTCACATCGGCAGCAGGATCCTCGATATTGTCAAAGATGGCATGGACAATGGCATTGATGTCGGCAACATTCACCTCCCCGTCATGGTTGACATCGCAGTCACGACCTTGAGCCGCCACCGTCATTGACGCCAGCACCCACACGAATCCCAACAAAAAGACCAATCGTTTCATCACATTATTGTATTAGTTATGTGTCTGATATTAGTATCAATGGCCAAGGATTGTATTGATAACGGCATTGATGTCACCGATATTGACCTCGCCGTCGCCGTTCACGTCAGCATCCATCGGCAGTCCGTCGGGACGGGTATGACCATGGCTTCCGCCGTTGATGATGATGACAATCACCGTGTTGGCGTCGGCAATGTTAGTTTCCCCGTCACCGTTCACGTCAGCAGGGTCAATCAAAGTGAGATCGTCAACGATGTGTGAGAATCGCTTCCAACCGTTGGCAGTCTTGTATCTATCGGCACAGCCCATGGGCACATGAAGAACAGCATTCTCATAGACCTCGATGGAGGAAAACACTTCAAACATGCTGTCGTCGATAGCTACCGGCTCGGCAGGATAGGCTTTGATCGTCCTCAAATTTTGGCAGTCATTGAATGCCTTGTAGCCAATGTGGGTCAGTGCATGGGGAATGGTCACCGATGTGAGCGATCGGCTTTCCAAGAATGCCTTTTCTCCGATCCATTTAGTGGCGTTGGGAATGATAATATCGACAAGATTCTTATTTCCCCTAAACGCATAATCGCCTATCGATTGAATGGTTTGTGGCAACATGAATGTCGCAGGAAGATTAATTCCCATGAATGCATAGTCGCCAATACCGATGACGCCCTCGGGGATGACAGTGGCGGGACAACCCGTTATCAATTTGTCCTCACTGGTAAGAATGATGGCGTTGCAATCACTGCGTGAGTCGTAGGTGGGATTCTCGGGGTCAACGGTAAGCGATATCAGGCTGTCGCAACCAGCAATAAAACCTGAGGCAATGAAATTGACACATCGGGGGATGAATAGTTCCTTGAGTCGATTGCACTCACCAAATGCAAGTTCATTGATGGTCGTGAGTGTTTTAGGCAACGAAACCGACTCCAGCGAATCACACTCCACGAAGGCACCCCACTCAAGTGATTTCAAGCCATCTGGTAGTGTGATGTGCCTGAGAGCTGAAGAGGCGAACGCATTACGCCCAATCGAGGTCACTGTTCCTGGAAGCTCGACGGTTTCCAAATTTAGGCATGCTTCGAATGTTTCCTCTCCAATCTCGTTGATGGATGTGCCGCTCAAGTCCAAGTGGGTTAAATGCCAGCAAGTGGCAAAGGCCCGCTTCCCGAGGCTGGTGACAGTGCCGGGAATCTTTATGCTATCCATTACCCAGCATTTTTCAAAGGCTGAAGCACCGATGGTGACAATTGAGTCACCCAACTCAATGCTTCTAAGGCGCAAAGCATCCTTGAAAGCCTCGTCCTCGATCGTCTTGATGGTGTTGGGTAAGTAAACATGAACAATTTTGCAAAATTCATTTGCATTCCAATATGGATTATAGATATCCCTGATGGATGTCACCGTATAGGTTTTCCCGTCATAGGTCACATGGGACGGAATCCTCACCGTGTCTACATTCTGGCAGTGAATGACAGCGGCTGTGAGGTCATCAAAATCATAGTACTCGATGCCGTCAACATCAAATGCCTTGCTGACTGATGGCAGAGCCATCATCATGATAACGAGCAGGAAGTGGATGTATCTGTTTATTTTCATATCTATAACGGTTAATCTTGATATTATTCTTGATGAATCTTGAGAGTTGTTGCCATCAGAAAATTCAGTAGTTTTGAAATTAATGACCAAGGATGGTGTTGATGACGGCATTGATGTCGCCGATGTTGACCTCGCCGTCGCCGTTCACGTCAGCATCCATCGGCAGTCCGTCAGGACGTGTATGACCATGGCTTCCGCCATTGATGATGATGACAATCACCGTGTTGGCATCGGCAATGTTGGTTTCACCGTCACCGTTCACGTCCTCTGGAATGATAATAACAGCATCGCCGATAATTTGGAAGAATTCTTTCCATATAGCGGTCGATTCATAAGCTTCAACACTCTCGGGCAAGACATGCAGCTTGGCATGGTAAAACATGCTCATGTCATCAAACAGGCTGTAATAGGTGATAGCGGGTGGTGTGGCTGCTAAACAGATAAGATCCGTCAGTTTGTTGCAATGATAAAATATGGTTTGCCCGAGGTTGGTCATTGCAGTGCCAAGGGTCACACTGAGTAGTTGGCTGCAATCCTCAAACGCCTCATCACCGATACTAGTCACCGAGTTGGGAATGACCACGCTGGTCAAACTGCGACAACCACGAAAGGCATATTTGCCGATGCTCGTGACCGATTTGCCGATAATTACCGACTTCAGTTCACGACAGTCATTGAACATGTAATCGCCCAACGAAGTCACATTGTTGCCGATGACAATACTGTCAATCGCGTAACATTTGTCAAACACATTAGCACCCATGGTGGTCACAGAATTGGGGACAATCATGCTCGTCAATGCAGTGCAACCCTCAAAGGCACGGGCACCCAGAGTAACGAGCGACTTAGGCAGGATTACACTGGTCAACCCCGTGCAGTTCCTGAAAACACCTTCTCCCATCGTGATGAGCCCCTCGGGAAGTGGCACTTCGTTCAGCCCCGTGCAACCTGAGAAGGCATAGGTGCCAATAGAGGTCACCGAGCTGGGGATGGTCACCTGTTGCAACAACGTCTTGCCATTAGCCAGGCTGTTGCGAATGTGCTGCACCTGCTCGCCGAACGAGATGCTCTCGATGGGGCAATTATTGAACAGTTCGGGAGAACCATCCTGGCAATTCACAGCATTATATGCCACCGATTTTAATGCGGTGCAGTCTGTGAAAGCTTCTGTGCCCATCTGGGTCACCGATTCAGGGATGGTGATGCTGGTCAGTGCGGTGCAGTTCTTGAATGCCTCTCTCCCTATCGTTGAAGCATGGCCCAGGGTGATGCTCGTGAGTCCCGTGCATTGTTGAAACGCATAATCACCGATAGTGGTCATGGCATCGGAGAGAACCATCTGCGTAAGACCTTGACAGCCGAGAAACGCACCATTACCGATGGCCGTAATCCCATCGGGCAGCGTAATATCGGTCAGTCCATTGCAGCCACTGAAGGCATAACTGCCGATACTTGTCACCGAACTTGGCAAGTCAACATGAGTGACCAGGGAACCCTTGATGAAGTTATCGGGAATCATCTCCACCTCGTCGCCAATCACAACATTTTCAACTTGATAGGGTTGTCCCATCAATGTCGTTGAACACCGCTTAGCATTGAATATCAGCGTACTCACATGATTGGTATCGTAAAAAACGCCACTGCCAACCGTGGTGAGCGATTTGCCAATGGTCAGGGTGTCCAGTTTGTAGCAGGACGAGAAAGCATAGTTATCGATGGTGGTCACCGAGTCAGGAATGGTGATACTCGTTACCCTGCTGCACAGGTAAAACGCCTGAACACCGATGTGCCGTACCGATTCGGGAATCTTAATGCTCGTTAAGGCGGTGCAGTTGCCAAAGGCAAAGTCGCCGATGTCAGTCACTGTGCCTGGCATGGTCACATGGGTCATGTTGATACAAGACCTGAATGCGTATGGACCGATAACCGTGACAGGGTAGGTTGTTCCCTCATGGGTGACAACATTGGGAATCACGACTTCTCCGCTATAGCAATTGGTTTGGCCGCTATTGGTGACCACGGCATGGCCATCCATTAAGTTGTAATAGATACCATCAGCCTCAAAGTCATAGCCCATGGCTGCCGTCGGCAATAACAGCAGCAAGCAGGCAACCAGCAATCGGTACATCATCGTTCGTCCCATAGGCTTTTGCATAGATTTATCAACTGCAAAGTTACGGTAAATAATTGGATTTTTGATGAGAAATGGGCTTCATTGTGACTTCATTTTAACAGTTCTAAACCATTGATTATCAGATGTTCGAAAAATAAAAAGTTCATTTTGGTATAATTCGGGCGGATAAGACCGAAATTGATGCAAAAAAATGAAGTAATTTTGTGAGTAGAAAACTACGAATTACGCGAATTAGATTATAACACAACAATAAATACAATAAAAACAATCTAATATTATTGACAATGAGTCATTTGTATTTATTGTACTTATTGTTTTCCTTTTTTATAGAATATGAGATCAAGAAATATCGCTTTTACCGCATTAATAGTTGTTCTTGCTCTGGCATTAGCCTGCTGCAATGGTGGCTCGGATACCGCCACGATGCGTGAGCTGTCAGCCATCGACTCGCTGTTGTCAAAGGCTCGCCAATATGAATTGGCGCAGCATCGTTTGGATTCTCTCCATCCGGGCGGGTTCAACCAGGTTGAGCGGGCCTACTATAGCTTGCTGCTCACCCAATCGCATTACAAGAACTATATCAACGACACGACCGATGCCATCATCAACGAGGCGGTGAACTACTATGAGCATCACGGCGACCGCGAGAAATACACCCGCTCACTGCTCTATCGGGGCTGTGTCTATCAGATGATGGGCGATGCCGAAAAGGCGATAGCGTCTTATAAGGATGCCGAAAACGCTGCCGAAACAGGTGACCTGGAAAACAAAGCCTTCGCCAAGCTGCGGTTGGCGACCCTCTATGCCGACAATTCAAACTATGCCGACCTGAAAATCAGGAAATACAAGGAAGCCCTTGACCTGTACAACCAGTTGGGCGACAAGCATTATCAGATTGTGTGTCTGACCGACATGGGCGGTTATTACCGCAGCTTGCCCGATAAACGCGACAGCGCCCTTTATTACATCAATCAAGCCATCCAGCTGTCTGAGGCCGAGCACGAGAACTGGTTCCTGTTCCAGAACCTGTATCAACGCGCCGAGATGTACTGCCTGATCACCAA
>CACZVR010000093.1:0-15077 GCA_902784675.1 uncultured Bacteroidales bacterium
GATATGCAGGGCATCACCCGGCGATAGCCAAGTGTTGTGATAGCCGTCATAGCTGATACCTGCAATGTGTCGCTCATTGAACTCATAATCTACATTGGCTGACCAACTCGGTGCTTTCTGATGCGATTTGCTGCGGTTGTCAATTTTATCATATCGGTAGGTATCGCCATCCACCACCAACTCCTTTATCTGTGGCTGGTTATAATGGCGGTGAAAGTCCTCGTACTCCAGATGAGCAGAGGCATTCAGTCCATCTTGTTTCAGTCCAAGGTCTATCGACTCTTCCGAGGTCAGCACATCGTTAAGTTTTTCATCGGCTTTCACTTGCAACATCCACCCTTCTTCCTTTGTACGGGTTGTTATCTTGATGACGGCTTCAACTTCTGCATCATATTGTGCACCTGGATTGCGAATAAGTTCAATATTCAGAATTTCCTTCGGCGACAGGCGGCTTATTTCCTGCCAATTCTGCACCTTGCGGTTGTTGAGATAATATATAGGAGTTCCACGTCCAAAGACGGTTAGGGTTCCATTTGGCAAGGCAACCACACCAGGCACTTGCAACAGTAATTCGTTAGTACTGTGCAAACGTTCCAGAATTGTGCCAGCGACGTTTGTAACAATGCTATTGCCTCTTGTTTGGTACTGGGGGCGTTCGCCCTTGACGGTAACGCTGCCCAGGGTGTATTGGTCGGGCTGCATTTTGATGGTGCCCAGGTGAGGGGTCTTGCAGTGGCGATAGATGGGGCGGTAACCCACGTAGGTGATGCGGGCGAGGACGCCCTGTTGGTCACAGGGGATGACAAACAGACCGCTCTCGTTGGTCACGCCGCCGGTAATGAGGGTAGAGTCGCGCGGCGAGAGCAGGGCGACGTTGGCATAGGGCAAGGGCTGGCCCGCCTCGTCGAGGACGGTACCCTTGTAACGCGTGGAGGCCTTCTGCGGGCACTCGACGGCAATTTCCTTGCCTTGCACGGTCATCTTGATGGGATAGAAGCCTATCAGTTGCTGGATGGCATCGGGCACCGACTTGTTTTTAACCGAAGTCGTCACCCTGAAGTCCTCCAACTCATTGTAGAGAAAACTGATGTTGTATTCCCCACTCCGTTCGTTGAGCCACTTGAGTGCCTCGCTCATCGACACGTCATTGAACGACCGCGTCACCCGCTGCCCGAAGGCAGCCGTGGCGATGCACAGGCATGCCACGATAAAAATCATGCGTTTTGCCATCACTCCACCACGATTGTATTGCCCTCCTTACTGATATTCACACTCTCGAACAGGTTGAGGCGCTCCAGCGCGGCATCCAGGTCCTCATCGGGCTGCCACACGAAGTAGAAGCGCAGCGTGCGGGCGTCCTCGTTGCGGAACTCGACCTGCATCTGGTTGTGTGCCGCAATGTCGCCAATGATGGTTTCCAATGCCACGTTGTCGAAGGTAACAGGTTGTACCTCCGAAACGCTATCGGTTTCTTGACGCTCAGCAGAGATGGGCATTTCCATGCCATCCTTTGCACCTTCAACCTTCTCAACTTCAGGTTTTTGAGTTTCAGGCTGGTGGGCGCGCACGGCATGGATGGCGGCATAGGTGAAGGCCGAGAGCATAATCACGCCAAGGAAAATGGCGGCAACCTTGAGCCAACTGCGATTTTTCACCGAGGCGAAATGCGCTTGCTCGAAGCGTTGCCACTCGGCATCGACATCGGGCTCGGGAATGTCGGTCAGGGCGCGCTTGGCGGTGGCCATGTGCTCCTGCATTTCGTCATCAAGCATGGCGGCCAATTGCTCGTCGGTGTAATTCTCGGGATGCTCGTGCATGTCGAGCAAGAGACGGATTTTATCGTTCTGTTCCATAACGTCTATTGTTTTGAGTTGTTGAAATAACGGCATCGGCGACCTGCTGGCACGTCATATCCTGCAGATAGCGCAAAGTAAAAATGCGACGCGACAGCGGCGGCAATTGAGTGTTGATGTAATCGCGCAATTCGGCAAGCATCATCGAGTCATCGGGGTCTCTGTCCTGTGGCTCGGCTGCAGTTGAATAGAGCCTGATGAAGCGCTCCCGCATCTGCTTGTGGCGAATAACATTGATACAACTGTTGCGCACACACGTCAGCAGGAAGCCGCGGGCATTGTCGCTGCGGATGGCCATGCCGCCACCGAGTAACGAGGCAAACACATCGCTCACGACATCGCGCGCCTCGTCGGCATCGTAGAGCAGCGACACCGCCAGGCGGTACATCGCCGCGTAATGCGTCTTGAACAGTATTTCCAATTCACTTTTTGTCATAGTCGTGGGTCAATTACACTTGATAGACGTTTCAGGCCAAGAAAATGTAAACCCGTTTTGAGTGTTTTTTCACACAAAGGTAGGGTGATTTTTCTTACGAGCCAAAGGCTCGTACTACAGAACAACACGGACCAAACGACTGCTCGGCGGGGAGAAATTAGGCGGCGCCTTGGAAATGCAAGAAAAAAGTGTTTTTCTTGCCATTTCGCTCGGCTTGCACTACCGTTGCCTACGGCGAAATTAGGCGGCGCCTCGGCAGTGTCCAAGCAAAAAACTTCGCTTTTGCTTGGCACTACGCTCGGCTTGCACTAATTTTGCGGGCATGAAAGGTTTTTGGGAATTGTTGAAGCGGTTTGTACCGCCTTACAAGAAATATATCGCGTTGAACATTTTGTTCAACTTGCTGGCTGCGTTCTTGACGCTGTTTTCGTTCGCCCTGATCATCCCCATCCTGGAAATGCTGTTCGGTCTGAACTCCAATCACTATGAGTTCATGGCGTTGGGTTCAGGCAGCCTGCAGGACGTCGTGGTGAACGACTTCTACTACTATGTGCAGTGCATCATTGAGCGCTACGGGCAATCCACCGCGCTGGCTTGCATCGCGGCGGCACTGGTGTTCATGACGGGATTGAAGACGGGCAGCAGCTACCTGAGTTTCTTCTATATGATCCCGATACGCACCGGTGTGGTGCGCGACATCCGCAACCAGATCTATCACAAGATGACATCGTTGCCCATCGGCTTCTTCTCGAACGAGCGCAAGGGCGACGTGATGGCGCGCATGAGCGGTGATGTGACCGAGGTCGAGAACTCCATCATGACCTCGCTGGACATGCTGTTCAAGAACCCCATCATGATCATCGCCTGCCTGGTGATGATGATTGTCATCAGTTGGCAACTGACACTGTTCGTGCTCGTGCTGCTTCCCATCGCAGGATGGGTGATGGGCACCGTGGGCAAACGGCTGAAGCGCGTGTCGCTTGAGGGACAGAACCAGTGGGGTGTGCTGCTGAGCAACATCGAGGAGACCATCGGCGGTCTGCGCATCGTCAAGGCCTTTAATGCCGAGGGCAAGGTGAACCGCCGCTTTGAAGGCGAGAACGAGAAATATCGCGATATCCAGACGCGCATGAACCGGCGCTATGTCCTCGCCCACCCCATGAGCGAGTTCCTGGGCACGCTGACCATCGCTATCGTGCTGTGGTTTGGCGGTACGCTCATCCTGGGCGGTCATGGCGGTAGCCTCACTGCGCCCAAGTTCATCTACTACATGGTGATTTTCTACAACATCATCAATCCCGCCAAGGACTTGTCGAAAGCCGCCTACAGCATCCAGCGCGGTCTGGCCTCGATGGAGCGCATCGACAAGATTCTTGCTGCCGACAACCCCATCAAGAGTCCCGAACATCCCGTGCCACTGACCAAGATGGATCAGGGCATCCAATATAATAATGTGCGGTTCCGCTATGGCGACGCGTGGGTCATCGACGACGTGACACTCGATATCAAGCGTGGACAGACCGTTGCCCTGGTGGGCCAGAGCGGCAGCGGCAAGACGACGATGGCCGACCTGCTGCCGCGCTTCTATGACGTGCAGGAGGGGAGCATCAGCATCGACGGCACCGACATCCGCCAGTTCAACGTGACCGACCTGCGCGCCCTGATGGGCAACGTCAACCAGGAGGCCATTCTGTTCAACGACACCTTCTATAACAACATCACCTTCGGTGTGGACAATGCCACCCGCGAGCAGGTCGAAGAGGCAGCGAGAATCGCCAACGCCTATGATTTTATCATGGCCAGCGAGCAGGGTTTTGACACGAACATCGGTGACCGCGGGTGCAAGCTGTCGGGTGGACAGCGCCAGCGCATCAGCATCGCCCGTGCAATCCTTAAGAATCCACCTATCCTTATTCTGGACGAGGCCACCAGTGCTCTCGACACCGAGAGTGAACACCTGGTGCAGGACGCTCTGGACAAACTCATGCGCAACCGAACGACACTGGTCATCGCGCACCGCCTGAGCACCATCAAGAATGCCGACCTGATCTGCGTGATGCAGGACGGCCGCATCATTGAACGAGGCACCCACGACGAACTCATCGCCAAAGAGGGCGCCTACAAGCATCTGGTGGACATGCAGACTTTTTAATAGTGAGGAGTGAGGAGTGAGGAGTGAGGAGAGTGGAGAGATTTTTTTGGAAGAAAAATAGATTATTGTGTAGTTTTTTAGATAGCTCGTGCGTCTAATGGGCAGAATTATTTAGATCATGCAACTTAACGAAGCTGAATTTGCGCGCATCATCCGTGAGAACAAGGGCACCATCTACACGGTGTGCTACATGTTCTCGAAGGACAAGGAGGAGGTCGATGACCTCTTCCAAGAGGCTCTTATCAAATTGTGGCAAGGTCTTGAGTCCTTCAGCGGCAAGAGCGACTTGAAGACATGGATCTACAAGGTGACCTTGAACTCCTGTATCTCCATCGACCGCAAGAAAAAGATTCGCAAGACCGAGCCGCTGATGGAGGGCATCAACCTGTTTGACAAGAACGATGCCGACAACAAGCAGACCGACATGCTGCACGCCCGCATCCAGCGGTTGCAACCCTTTGACAGGGCCATCGTGCTGCTGTGGCTGGAGAACATGAGCTATGAAGAGATTGCCCAAATCGTGGGCATCAACGTGAAAAACGTGTCGGTGCGCCTGTATCGCATCAAGGAACAACTCAAACAAATGAACTAAAAAACTACACAACAATATGGAAAACAACATCAACAATATCAACGAGTTTGAGCTTGACGACCTGCGTCGCCAAATCAACGACCTCAAGCAAAAAGTGGATCAGCAAGGTCGGCTCAACGAGGACCTGGTGAAAAAAGCCATCCAGGGGAAGATGAAAAGTGTGCACAGCATCATCTTCAAACTTGGCATACTCGCCGTCGTGTGCATTCCTTTCTACATCATGATGAAATATCAAGTGGGGTTCTCGTGGCCCCTGATCATTTTCACGATTGTGTTCCTGCTGGGATCGGTAACGTCGGACTACTTCATCAACCGCATCAACGTGTCGCACATGGGAGATGACCTGGTGGGTACCGCCAACAAACTCATCAAGATGAAAAGGCACCGCGTGATCGGGCAACGCATCGGCATCGGTGTGGCCATCCTTTGGCTCATCTGGTTCTGCTATGAATACTTCAAGCTGAACAGCGCCTACGGTCCCGAAGCTGCTTGGGGCAGCCTGATCGGAGTGTTTGCCGGAGCCGCTCTTGGCGGCATCATCGGCCTGCGACTGTTCAACAAGATGCAGCGCGCCAACGACGAGATGATTGACCAAATCAACGAGCTCACCCGTGAGCAATAACCCCACCCTATCGGTTTTCAAGAAAATTTTTGCCACTAGCATGTAGTTTTTTGACCACATGCTGCGTCTAACGAGCAAAACGATAAAAAACATTTTAGCAATGCTTACTGATAGAACAAATAAGGCGCTGTACTGGATTTTGGCAACTATTGGCGTGGTAATATCATTCACTGCCATGTTCCTCCATTTCAGTTATCCGGACAATGACTGGTGCCAGGTAGGGATGACAAGCGGTGTAGCCATTGCACTCTTGGGGTTGGTTTTTGAACCAATCACTCAAAAAAAGCTTGAAAACAGGACCGCTGGAAACGTCTTTTTCCTTGTTGTCTTCTTCGCAATAGTGGCTGTGTTCTGGATAATTGAGATTCACGACTACAACCTCACATTGCCAATGGCCATCGTTTCGGCTCTTGTCATCATCTTATTGATCATCGATTGCTGGCTGGCATATAAGAAAAGGCAACGCATCAAAGTGCTAGAAAAGGAATTGGAGCAGAGTGAATCAGAGAAAAATGAAGGGTAAAACGACCACATTATGAAAAAAAGGCTATCTTTGCAAGTTAGTTTGGCATTTTAACACGCTGTGTTGCAACCAAACGGATGTTCAAGGAGTCTAACAAGAAGAGATAAAACAGTATAAATCACTTTATATAAACCAATTTTTAACCAAATGAAAATGAAGAAGTTTTTCGCTGTGATGCTGTTGATGGTAATGGCACTCAGCACCAGCAACCTCAAGGCCCAGTCACTGGGTCCCATCCCTGTGGATGAAGAGGTGCGCATCGGTAAGTTGGATTGCGGACTGACCTACTACATCCGCCACAACGACTATCCCGAGCATCGTGTAAATTTCTACATCGCACAGCGCGTGGGCTCCATCCAGGAGGAAGAGAGCCAGCGTGGTCTCGCCCACTTCCTGGAGCACATGGCCTTCAACGGCAGTGAGCACTTCAACGGTGAGGGCAAGAGCATCATCGACTATACCCGCTCGCTGGGTGTAGCCTTCGGTAAGGACTTGAACGCCTATACCAGCATTGCCGAGACCGTTTACAACATCAACGACGTGCCCAGCTACAACATCAACGACGTGCCCAGCACTCGCCAGAGCGCTATCGACTCGTGTCTGCTCATCCTCAAGGACTGGAGCAACGGCCTGTTGCTTACCGACGAGGAGATCGACAAGGAGCGCGGTGTGATCCACGAGGAGTGGCGCCTGCGTCGCAGCGCCCAGCAGCGCATGCTCGAGAATCAGCTCGAGACCCTGTACCCCGACTCGAAGTTCGGCAAGCGCATGCCCATCGGTCTGATGGAGATTGTCGACAACTTCCCCTATCAGGTGCTGCGCGACTACTACCACAAGTGGTATCGTCCCGACAACCAGGCTCTGGTCATCGTGGGTGATGTTGATGTTGACCACATCGAGGCCCAGATCAAGGAACTCTTCAAGGGTATGACCTTGGATCCCAATGCCGCTCAGGTTGTTGATGAGCCCGTTCCCGACAACGAGCAGCCCATCATCGTGATTGACAAAGACAAGGAGCAGCAGTACAGCCAGGTGTATGTGATGTTCAAGCACGACGCCACCTCGAAGGAGGAGAAGGGTGACCTGATGTATATGATTGAGCAGTATGCCACCAGTATCATGGGTCAGATGCTCAATGCCCGCCTCGCCGAGGCCGCTCAAGAGCCTGACTGCCCCTTCCTGCAGGCCTATGCCTATGACGGCAACTACCTGTTCGCCAACACCAAGGACGCTCTCACTCTGATTTGCGTTCCCAAGGAGGGTCAGACCGAGGCCGCTACCCAGGCCCTGGTTACCGAGGCCATGCGTGCCGCCAAGCACGGCTTTACCGGCACCGAGTATGTTCGCGCCAAGGAAGAATATCTGAGCCAACTCGAGAAGCAGTACAACGAGCGCAACAAGATTTCTAATGCAAGTCTTGCTTCGCAGTACTACCGCAACTACCTCGACAACGAGCCCATTCCTTCGATCGAGCAGGAATACCAGATCATGAACATGCTCGCTCCCCAGCTTCCTGTTGAACTCATTAACAGCGTCCTGCCTGACCTGATCACTACCGACGGCAAGAACCTCGTGATCATGAACTTCAACCAGGAGAAGGATGGTGCTGTTTATCCCACCTATGATGGACTCAAGGGTGCTGTTGACGCAGGTTTGGCTGCTCAGGTAGAGGCCTATGTCGACAACGTGAAGCAAGAGCCCCTGATTGCCACCCTGCCCAAGGCCGGCAAGATTGTCAAGGAGAAGGAGAACACCACCCTCGGTTACAAGGAGCTTGAGCTGAGCAACGGTGCTCGCGTCATCCTCAAGAAGACCGATTTCAAGGAGAATGAGATTCGCATGAACGCCTTCCAGCGCGGTGGCTCATCGCTCTATGGCGAGCAGGATTGGGCCAACACTCAGCTGATGAGGACGAGTTGAGCGGTAACTCCACCGTGAAGGATCTGGAGACCCTGTTCCAACTCACCTACCTCAAGTTCACCGCCATCAACAAGGACGAGAAGAACTTCAACCAGTTCATGGGCCAAATCGAGAACGCCCTCAAGAACAGGGATCTTGACCCCGAAACCGTATTCGAGGATTCAGTAAGCTACATCCTTGCCAACCACAACTGGCGTGACAAGCCCTTCACTGTTGAGGCACTCAAGGATGTGAACTATGACCGCATGCTGCAAATCGCCAAGGAGCGCACTGCCAACGCTGCCAACTACACCTTCATCTTTGTGGGTGCATTTGACGAGGCTGTGATCCGTCCCTACATCGAGCAGTACATCGCCAGCCTGCCCGCCCAGAAGGGTAAGAAGTCCAACTTTGTTGACGTTGAGTCGCATCCCGTAGGCCAGACCATCACCCACTTCACCCGCAAGAGCGAGACTCCCAAGGCTGTGGCACAGATCTACTGGTATGACGCCAAGACTCCTTACACCCTCGAGAACCAGATTAAGGCCAACATCTTGGGTCAGGTACTGGGTAAGATCTACTTGCAGAAGATCCGTGAGGATGAGAGCGCTGCTTACTCGGCAGGTGCCCGCGGCTGGTCCACCTATGAGGGCAACAACTTCTTCACCGCTGTGATGGCTTACTGCCCGATGAAGCCCGAGAAGGCTGATGTCGCTATCAGGATCATGAACGAGGAGATGGTTAATGCCTGCAACAGCATCGACGAGACCACCCTGAAGGAGATCAAGGAACTGTTTGTGAAGGACATGCAGACCAGTTTCAAGGAGAACGGTTACTGGGTGCGCAACATCCACAACTACCTGTTCACCGGTTATGACGGCCACACCGGCATCATCGACATCGTGAATGCCCAGACCCCCGAGAGCATCGCCGCCTTTGCCCGCCAGCTGATGAGCGCCGGCAACAAGGTTGAGGTTGTCATGCTCCCCGAGGAGTAATCCAAACTGAATAGCGCCACTGCTGGCGCATGAGACAGGAACCGAGGATGAATGGTCATCCCCGGTTCCTTGTTTTATGCTCTAGATGTCCTAGAATATCATGATATTCTAGAAAAAGTTGTACCTTTGCCAATAAATTGGCGAAGATAGACTGCGTCTCGGCATAAAAACAAGTAATAAACTTGTTCATTCTGCGCTCGACTTGCACTACCTTTGCAGCCACAAAACGAATAACAATCAACAAAATGGATACTACAAGACAACAGAAAATCAGCCGCCTTGTGCAGAAAGAGCTGAGCGAGATCTTCCGCCGCGAGACCGCCAAGACGCGCGGCACCCTGGTGAGCGTGAGCAGCGTGCGCGTGTCGCCCGACCTGAGTGTGGCTAACGTGCGCCTGAGCATTTTCCCCAGCGAGAATGCCCAAGCCATCATGGACAACATCAACGCTAACGAGAAGAGCATCCGCCATCAGCTGGCCCAACAGGTGCGTTACCAGCTGCGCCGCTGCCCTGAACTCAAATTCCACATCGACGACTCGCTGGACTACATCGACCACATCGACGAACTCCTGTCCAAGGACAAGATTGACAAAAGCGAGGAGAGAGGAGCGAGGAGCGAGGAGTGAATTAATAGTTAGGAGTTAGAGGTTAGGAGTTAGCATCCGCCTACTAGCGGCTAACCACTGAGGACTAGGGGCTGAAGACCAATCATGAGCCTGCCATTGAAGATAGCATGGCGATACCTGGTGTCAAAGAAGGGACATCAGGCGGTGAACATCATCTCGATTGTCGCGGTGTGCGGCGTCGTGGTGGCTACTGCTGCGCTCATCTGTGTGCTGAGCGTGTTCAACGGATTCCGTGGGCTTATCATGGGCAAGTTGGCCATGCTCGACCCGCAAGTCGCCATCACAGCCTCCACGGGCAAGACCATCAACAACGCCGACAGCATTATCGACCTGGTGAGCGCCATGCCTGGCGTGGAGCGTGCTGTGCCGGTGATTGAAGACCAGGCTCTCGCCATCTATGCCCAAATGCAGATGCCTGTGCGTCTGAAGGGTGTGCCCGATGACTACAACACGATGAACGGCATGGACTCGATCATCGTTGACGGCGAGTGGAAGCTGCGCGACCAGGTGTCACGCTTTGCCGTGGCAGGAGCGGGGCCAGCTGTGAGGTTAATGGTCAGGCCCGAGTCGCTGGGTATGGTGCGCCTGTATGCGCCGCAGCGGCAAGGCCGTGTTAACCTTGCTAACCCGATGGGTGCGTTCAGACAAGACTCGGTGTTTGTGTCGGGCGTGTTCCAGTTGCAACAGAACAGCTATGATGCCGACTTGATCTTTGTGCCGCTCGAGATGGCGATGAACTTGTTTGACTATGAGACCGAAGCGACCCAGATCGAGGTGCGCCTTGCTCCCGGCGCCAGCGAGCAGCAGGTGATGCGCGGCATCGCTCAAGCCTTGGGAGACGGCTACCAGGTGAAGAACCGCCTGATGCAGCAACGCGAGGCTTACCGCCTGGTGAACATCGAGAAATGGATGGCGTTTCTGCTGCTGGCCTTCATCCTTGTCATCGCCACGTTCAACGTCATCAGCACGCTGTCGCTGCTCATCATCGAGAAGGACGACAGCATCGCCACCCTGCGGGCATTGGGTGCCCATGACCGCCAGATTTCGCGCATCTTTGTGCTGCAGGGCTGGCTCATCACGCTGGCCGGAGCTGTGACGGGTGTCGTTATCGGCCTAATCTTATGCCTGTGCCAGCAGCAATTCGGCTGGCTGCACTTGAGCGGCGACCCCGCCAACATGATCATCAGTGCCTATCCCGTTGAGGTGCAATGGCTGGATGTGGTCATCACCCTGGCACTTGTTGCCGCCGTAGGTCTCTTGACCAGCATGGTCACTGCCTTGATCATGCGGCGCCGCCTCACCTCTAAACAAAACACAAATGACTAGAACTATAAACTGAACAATATGCTTACAATCAATTCTTACGACGAATTTGCCTCGCATCTGGGCGAGGAACTGGGTGCCAGCGAATGGCTCACCGTGGATCAGGACCGCATCAACATGTTTGCCGACGCAACGCTCGACCACCAGTGGATTCATGTGGACGTGGAGCGTGCCAAGGCCGAGAGCGCCTATCACAGCACCATCGCCCATGGCTACTTGACGATGTCGCTGATACCCCACCTGTGGAACCAGATCATCGAGGTGAACAATCTGGAGATGCAGGTCAACTACGGCATGGACAAGATGCGTTTCGGCCAGCCCGTCATCACTGGCAGCCGTGTGCGCCTGGTGACCAAGTTGCACAACATCGCTGACTTGCGCGGCATCTGCAAGGCCGAGATTGACTTCAAGATGGAAATTGAAGGTCAGCGTAAGCCTGCGCTGCAAGGCATCGCCTCGTTCTTGTACTATTTCAAGAAATAAGATGGTCATCCACATCATCAACGGCCCGAACCTGAACCTCGTGGGCAAGCGTGAACCCGAGGTGTATGGCAACCATTCGCTCGACCAATACCTGCAGGGGCTGATTAAACAGTTCCCGCAGCACGATATCGACGTCTATCAGAGCAATATCGAAGGGGAAATCGTGGACCGGCTACAGGCTGTGGGCTTTGACGACTGCGGCATCATCCTGAATGCCGGCGGCTACACCCACACATCGGTGGCCATCGCCGACGCTGTGGCCGCCATCACTGCTCCTGTGGTGGAGGTTCACATCAGCAATATCTACAGCCGCGAACCGTTCCGCCACAAGTCCCTCTTGTCTCCCGTGTGCAAGGGCATCATAGCAGGCTTCGGCCTCGACAGCTACCGCCTCGCCCTCAACTCCTTCCTTGATCCCCCACACTAGGCTTAGAAGACAAGAAAGACAAAAAGGACAATTATTTTTATTATCATAAAACACCCTGTGTAATGATAGACATCAAGTATTTAGTCAAGCACATGTATGACGTAGTCGGCGCCATATACGAGGTACATAAAGAATTAGGGGCAGGACTAAATGAATACTGTTATCAAGAAGGGCTACAAATGCAACTAGATGAACAGCAAATGCCCTATCAACGTGAAATGACATTTCACCCATCGTATCATGGCAAACCCATGAATGCAATATACCGAGTAGATTTTATTTGCAAAGGGGACATCGTTGTCGAGTGTAAGGCAGTTGACGACTTGACAAACAACATGCGTTCTCAACTTTTCAACTACATGCGTTTGCTTAAACATCCATGTGGAATCATTGTCAATTTCGCTTCAAAAACATCAAAAGTAGAACGTTATTTATTTGACAAAGAGACCAACGAAATAATTGCGGTTGATGGCCATGTCATTCACCAGTATCAAAGTTAAAAGAGATTGTCGTTCTTGTCTTTCTTGTCTTCAAACAAGCGCTACTATATGAATGAGGAGTTAGAGGAATATATTTTGGGGCATATCGATGAGGAGCCTGATGCATTGGCTCGCATCGACCATGACACGCATGTGCAGAACTACTACTGGCACATGTGCTCGGGCCACCTTCAGGGCCGTCTCATCAAGATGCTCACACGCATGATCGGGCCGCGGCGTGTGCTGGAACTGGGCACCTTCAGCGGCTACTCGGCGCTGTGCCTTGCCGAAGGACTTCAAGACAACGATTGCATCGTTGACACCATCGAAATCAACGATGAGCAAGAGGACTTCATCCGCGAACACCTGGCGCTTTCACCCTACGGCAAACGCGTGCGACTCCACATCGGCGATGCCCGCGACATCGTGCCGGCATTGGGCGAACGCTATGACCTCGTGTTCATTGACGCCAACAAACGCCAGTATGTCGAGTATTATGACCTGGTGATGGACTATTTGAACCCTGGAGGTTATATCATCGCTGACAACACCCTGTGGGCCGGCAAGGTCGTGGACCCCAAGGCTCAACGCGAAGCCCAGACCCGTGGCATCATCGATTTTAACGATCGCGTGAAAGAGGACCCGCGCGTCGAGAAGGTCATCATCCCGTTGCGCGACGGGCTTACCCTGATTTACAAGAAATAAACAAGCAACCATCAACCAAATAAAACATTGTGTGATGAATAGCCTTATTAACTGCAGGAAAAGCGCAATCATCTTTATTGTCTTTTTGGCATTACTTCTCTCGTCACAAGTCGCATTGGCGACCAGCTATGTCAACTTCAACAACGGCAAGACGTTTGTTTTCCCCGATTCGTGCATTTGTAATATGGCAAACACCGGCGAGGCCATCGTTTTCACTGCTACTGACGGAAGTGTGTATTACTATGCGCTGTCTTCTGTTGCATCCATAACTGAAACACCTATCCGTGAGCTGCCATCCATCACATCCTTCAAATTCAACAAAAAGCACAACTATCAAGTCATTGCCGATGCTACAGGATCTATCACAGATCATGAAATAACAGCTCAAGTGATTGGTATTGGAAAGCGCTTGACCGCCACGTTTGAACTGTCGGACGATAAGGCCCAGTTGTACTGCGGCAGCCATGAGATGCAAAGCATGGTGAGTCGCTTGCGCTATGACGGGACCAGAGTGCTAACCGCCGGTTATCCTGGCGACCGCATTCTCTCACGAGATGAGTCCGGGAAGTGCGACATGCAACCCTACGGCAAACAGTATGCCGTTGATGTGGTTTTCCTTACCGACCAGGCCAACGAAGTGCCTCGCATCGATATCAACACTGTGGGAGGCGTTGACATCAGCAGTAAAGAGTATTACTTGGATGCAGAGATCATCATTGATGGCAAGGGTGTCTTTCCCTCGATGACCGACTCGGTGCAGGTCAAGGGAAGAGGCAACACAAGTTGGACCGGAAACCCCAAAGCAAAGAACCCTTACCGCCTCAAGTTCGCCAACAAAGTGAAGCCGTTGGGACTCACCAAGGGCAAAAACTGGGTGTTGCTGGCCAACAGGATTCAAGGTTCGATGCTCACCAACGCCTATGGCATGAAAGCAGCAAGCCTGATTGGCACCGCTGCAACCAACCACATCATTCCTGTAGACTTGTATGTCAACGGCACCTATAAAGGCAGCTATAATTTCACCGAGAAAGTGGGTCTTGCGAACAACAGCATTGACCTTGACAGCGAAACTGCTGCCGCACTTCTTGAGCTGGACCTCTATTACGATGAAGCAAATGAGCAAAAATTCAAGTCTTCGCCCTACAACCTGCCTGTCAATATCAAGGACCCGGAATTCGCTGTTGATGAGACGCTGCTGACATTGAACGACATAAAACAGCGTTTTAACAGCTTTGTCGAGGCAGCACAAAACGGTGAAGAACTTGATAATCATGTGGACATTGATTATCTCGCACGTTTTTTGTTGGCCAATGAACTGATCTGCAACAGTGAAATTTTCCATCCCAAGAGTACATTCTGTTATAACGCAGACATCCTTGATGCCAACAGCAAATTCATCTTCGGACCGGTTTGGGACCTTGATTGGGCCATGGGATTTCACCTTGGTGGCAACAACGCCTCCTACTTCAATGACTACGTTACATTTGATTTTTATAATAATGACTCGCCATACTTAGCCCACATAGACTTTATTGTAGCCCTGCGCAACAATGCCAAGGTGGGACGGCGCATCTATGAGTTGTGCCGCGACATGATGAAAAACAGCCTTGACGAGCTGTGCGAGTATTGTGAAGACTATTACAGGTATGCCAAGCCCTCGCTTGAGAAAAACGGCACTGCACCGACTGTGACTGATGGCACAAACTATGCCGTCCAATCGGCCGCCGCTGCCGTCTGGTTCAGGCAGCGCGCCGAGTACATCTATGCACAGATACGTCAAGAGCAGCTGATTCCCGGTGATGTGGATGATGACGGCACGGTGAACATGGACGATTTGACGTTGCTCATCAATTGCCTGCTGGGAGAGCAAGATGCACTTGAAGACCTCAATGCCGATGTTGACAACGACGGTGACGTGTTGATGGATGACTTGACGTTGCTCATCAACATGCTGCTGGG
>CACZVR010000093.1:15102-25074 GCA_902784675.1 uncultured Bacteroidales bacterium
CAAAACAAAATCCCGCAAGCCGTTGTGGTCTGCGGGATTTGTTTAATTGTGAAGAATGACTTTATTTCTTCTTGATAGTGGCGAAACGAGCGTAGTTGACGCCATCCATTTGCAGCAAAGCATCACCGATTTTCACGGTGCAGCTCTTGGTGTTGGAGAACTGATTCTTGAAATCCTTACCATTGATCTTGGTGGTGATATTGGATTTCACGTTACGATCGTTGGTCACACGGCCATTCTTTGAGATGCTGATCAGGTCAGCCTTGTAGGTGTTCATTTTGGGAGTGAGCGTGAGCTTATCACCATTCAAGGTGTAAGTACCGTTCAGCTCAACAGAGGTAGCAACCTCCAGCGCCATGGTCTGTGAGGGCTCTGATGCCAGTGTCACCTCATCAACCATGTAGTAGGTGCCGTCCTCATAGAAAGTGTAAGTGTAGCTATGGGCCGTGAACGAACCATCAGCATTAGTCTCAACAACAGGCTGCAAAATGTGCCATGATGAATAAATCGATTGAGCCTGGACGGTCATGACCGCCAACAAGGCAACGAGTGAGAATAATATCTTTTTCATAATAAAATGTTTTTAGATTACACTGCAAAGATAAGCATTTTTTTTAATCCCATGCAAACCAAAGCATTTTTTTTATTGATATCCACACAAAAAGGCATATTATAAATGCACCCATCCTCAAAAATGACAATCGGGGCCGTCCTTGGGTGGCGGTCCCGATTGTTGTTGTCACTCTGATTCTGTCAGGAATCAGATGAGTTTCTTGTAGCCGTACTCGGCAGCCTCGGCCAGTTCTTCCTCGATGCGGATGAGCTGGTTGTACTTGGCCATGCGGTCGGTGCGCGAGAGCGAACCGGTCTTGATCTGGCCGCTGTTGGTGGCCACGGCGATGTCGGCGATGGTGGTATCCTCGGTCTCACCGCTGCGGTGCGAGGTCACGGTGGTGTAGCCGTGACGGTGTGCCATCTCGATGGCGTCGAGGGTCTCGGTGAGCGAACCAATCTGGTTCACCTTGATGAGGATTGAGTTGGCGGCACCCATCTTGATGCCCTTCTCCAGGAACTTGACGTTGGTCACGAACAGGTCGTCGCCCACGAGCTGGCAACGGTCGCCAATCTTCTTGGTGAGCTTTACCCAGCCGTCCCAATCGTTCTCGTCGAGACCGTCCTCGATTGAGTCGATGGGATACTTGGTGATGAGCTCCTCGAGGTAAGCAATCTGCTCGTCGTCGCTCAGCTTCTTGCCGTTGGGATCCTTGGGCTGACCGCTCTTGAGCTGACGGTAGTCGTAGTAATACTTACCATCCTCGATCACAGCAAACTCGCTGGCTGCGCAGTCCATGGCGATCTTCACATCCTCACCGGGCTTGTAACCGGCGTCCTTGATGGCTTGCACGATGCTGTCGAGAGCATCCTCGATACCGTTGAGTGCGGGAGCAAAACCACCCTCGTCACCCACTGCGGTGCTCAGACCACGCTTCTTGAGCAACTTGGCCAGAGCGTGGAACACCTCGGCACCCATGCGCACGGCCTCGACCTCGGTCTTAGCACCCACGGGACGGATCATGAACTCCTGGAAGGCGATGGGAGCGTCGCTGTGTGCACCACCATTGATGATGTTCATCATGGGCACAGGCAGCACATGAGCGTTGGTACCACCGATGTAGCGATACAGGGGCACACCGAAGTAGTTGGCTGCTGCGTGAGCCACAGCGAGCGAAACACCCAGGATGGCGTTAGCACCGAGCTTGCTCTTGGTGGGAGTGCCGTCGAGCTTGATCATCGCCATGTCGATGGCGCGCTGGTCAAAGGCGTCCATGCCCTCGATCTCGGGGGCAATCACCTCGTTCACGTTCTTAACGGCCTTCAACACACCCTTACCGCCGTAACGCTTCTTGTCGCCGTCGCGCAGCTCAAGCGCCTCGTTCTCACCAGTGGATGCGCCACTGGGCACCGATGCACGGCCCATATCACCGCTCTCGAGGGTCACTTCAACTTCTACAGTAGGGTTGCCACGTGAATCCAGAATCTCTCTGGCATGAATCTCTTCAATATACATAATTTTACCTATTAATAATTAATAATAATGTTATTGTCCTTTTGCTGTGCAAAATTACTGATTTTTAAGCAAATCACAAAATCTATTCACATTTTTATCATAATTAGTCATGCAACCGATTGAATTAAGCAAAATTCCTCAATTAAACAGACCTATTCGTCTATAAAAATATGCCGTTTGTATAATACATTTGCCCTTTCATGATAACAATTACTACTTTTGCGTCGCGAGATGTCAGAGACATCCACAAATTAGATGTCAAGAACAAGAGAGTAAATTTGAGGACATCTGTTACATTTTCATAACCAAAAGTTTATAGTTATTTATTTGAACACACTCTGACCGCCACCTTGTTGATAAGGTGGCGGTTGCATTTGGAGGTGTGACTATTCTTTACTAACTTTGCACTTAGAAACACTAAAAACATCAGAATATGTTCAGCAAACTCATCATCAATATTGCCCTGCTGCTCCTGCCCATTGCAGGAACTGCATGTTCAAGCGACCACAGCAACAAACCCACCCCCGTTCACACCGAACAGGCATCACCAGACACTGCCGTCAAAGCGCTGCAGTTCCCTCCCCTGCCCGACAAGCCCAGCGGCACGGCTTGGATTGTCATCTCGAAGCGCAATCAGACGCTCAGCGTGTATGACCGCAATACGGCGGGCGACACCATCATCGTGGCTCAGTTTCCCTGCTGCATGGGCAAGAACAAGGGCGACAAGGTGAAGCGCGGCGACATGCGCACGCCCGAGTCTCCCAACGGCAAGCCCTTCAAGATCACCATGATACAGGATGCCTCGACCTGGAAGCACGACTTCAAGGACGGCCGCGGCAACATCCTGGCCTATGGACACTGGTTCCTGCGCCTGGAGACGCCCGGCCATCGCGGCATCGGCATCCACGGCAGCACCAACAACGAGAACACCGTGCCCGGCCGCGCCAGTGAAGGCTGCATCCGCCTGCTCGACAAGGACATCATCACGTTGAAGGAACACTTCGCCTATGTGGGCATGCCCGTCACCGTCCAGCACGAGGACCAAGCCCCCTTAGATTGGGAAGAGCGCACCCGCAAGCGCTAACCGATTAGATTTTGACACAAAAAGGACAGTGTGCCGTAATCATGTCGCGGTATATTGACCATGTTATCGCCCGGGAAATTGCCCAAATTTTTAACGCAAACAAATGACAGGAGCATATAAATTGAAAAAAGACGGCAAAAATTGCCGTCTTTTTTCTCATTCGTCCTCGCGTCACCAATGAACGTGGTGCGAGTTATGCCTGTAGAAGGCGTTAAATTCTACGGGACACGCACGGCACGCACGGAGAGGCCGCAGTTGCGTCTGATGTTCCACCACTGCTTGCCGCCCGAGTAGAAACTGAGGGCCAAAGCGTAGTACGCCCCGGTGTTGCCGAGTGAGCGCGTCCAATAGAGGCCGTCCGTGTTCGCTGACCTGAGCATATTGTTTCCAAGGTGACCTGCAGCAGGCAAGAACAAAGTGTTCCCGTTGGGACCGGTGAACAAACGACCGTAAACGCCGTTACGAGCTGTCCACGTCCAAGAGCAGTTGTCAATCAGTTCATTCAACTGCTCGACCGTGGGCATGCGCCACGACGAACCCCAGTTGGCATAAGCGGCATCGTCCTCAGGATCCAATTCGACCTTGCCGTCTGTGAAGTCTTGGTAACCCCAAATGATATTGGTGCAATACTTCGTCAGCGTAGTATCACTACCATTGCACCACTGATAGCTTTCCCACGTATATTCCTCCTTGGGCTCGGTCTCGCCCCAAGCGAAGTAGTCGCCATACTCCTCGGGAGCGTTGGCACCCACGTTACAGGTTGCCCACAGCGTGCCGCTGGGCAGACCCAGGTCTACGTACTCATGCTGTTCCTCTTGCTCTGATTCATCACTCAGGACAAGGCGCAAACCCAGGCGAACGTCCGCATAAAACGAGCCGCAGTTGCCCCGGAACGACACGCGGCTGTATGAGGTGGCTAAGTTCCAGCTGCCGCCACGCATCACGTGGAGGGAAGTCGAGTCGGCGCCGGTGGGATTCGTCTGGGCTTCACTGCTATAACTTCCATAGTAATCCTGGCACAACTCAAACACGTTGCCGCTCATATCATACAGCCCCAACTCGTTCGGGACCTTAGTGGCAACGGGATGAGTTCCGTAGTCGGGACTACTACTGCCTACATCATATGCATTGACTCTATACCACGCAACATCATCGATGTTATCACTACCGGCATACTTGTAGCCCTGGCTCAGGTTGCCTCCGCGGGCTGCAAACTCCCATTCGGCCTCGGTGGGAAGGCGGAAGTGCTTGCCTGTCAACTCGTTCAATCTGGTGATAAACACCTGGCAGTCATTCCATGACACTTTCTCCACAGGGTGGGACATGTTGCCCGTGATTTGGCTCGGGTTGCTGCCCATCACCGCCTGCCACAGTGCCTGCGTCACCTCGGTCTGGCCAATGCTGTAAGATGACAACGTCACTTGATGGACTGGTTTCTCGTTGGAGTAATCATCATCGCCCTGTTCGGGACCCGCTCCCATCATGAACGTGCCGCCCTCCACAGCGACCATCGTGAAGGAGACGCCATTAACTGTGAAAGTTTGGGTTTGTGGTGTCACAGGGTCTTCGGGCCAGGTACCATTCAAGAGATAATTAATCAAACAGGTCAAATCGTCCATGTCAGCACGACCGTCATAGTTCACGTCACCGCGAGGATACTCAATGCCAGCAGTAAATGAGGCCAGCATCAACAATAATACAACAAATAATGAATGATTATATCGCCTACAAAAATAGTTATTTTTCATAAATAATCATACTAATCATAAAAGTTATAGTGCCGAAAAAAGCACTCAAGACCGGCACCTCACAGGTGCCAGCCTCGAACACTCCTTTTCGCGAGTCGCTATCGGTATTATTTTGCCGCCATGAGGGCAGGCATTGCATCCATATTCCTCCTCTGTTTTCTTTAGAACTTTATTCAGCAAGGCAGAGCTAGAGGGCCAGGCGCAACCCGAGGCTGTGGTTCAAGCTCGTGGGCCAGCGGCTGAGCCGGAACGACACGCGGCAGTATTCAGCAGTGGTGTCCCAGCTGCCGCCACGGGACAGGCGGTTAGAGCCCGAAGATGGTCCCTGGGGATTCGTCTGGCCTTCGGTGTCAGTATAGCTGTCATACCAGTCACTACACCACTCAAAGACGTTACCCGACATGTCATACAAGCCCAACTCGTTAGGAGCCTTGGTGGCCACGGGATGGGTTTTGCTGCTCGAATTACCGCGATACCAGGACACTTCATTAATGTCATCACCGCCGGCATATTTGCAGCCCTCGCTCAGATTGCCTCCACGGGTAGCGAACTCCCATTCGGCCTCGGTGGGGCGTTCAAAAACACAAAGTGAATTTTAACATACTCTTAATGATTAATTCCTGGTGCCGCTCAAGATGATGGCGGCGTTGATGTCGGCGATGTTGATTTCGCCGTCACCGTTCACGTCGGCTGCGGTGGTGCCACTGTTCTCCCCCAAGATGATGCTGATGACGGCATTGATGTCGGCGATGTTGACCTCAAGGTCACTGTTCACATCACCAGGCAAAATGTCAGGCATCAAGTCATCCACAATCAGTCCGAAATAGGGATTCCAGTGTTCGTCGGCCTGATAGGCATCGGCCTTGCCCTGCGGCACATGCAGCGTGCGACCTGAATAGTCGAAAGTGTCTTCGGGAATCCAACTCCCTGACCATGCCGCAAACACAGTTCTCCCGTTTTTCACTTTTGAGAGGTCGGCGATATAGCTATACACATCAGTCAAGCCACGGCAATCCCAAAACGCCCCGTCACCGATGAAGGTCACGGAACCGGGGATAGTCAAGGTCGTCAGGCCGCTGCATTCACTGAACGCTTCCATGCCAATGGTGGTTAAGGTGTTGGGGAGGGTCACGCTTGTCAAGCCGCTGCGGTTTCCAAAAGCATAATCAGTGATACTCACCGTTCCATCCTTCAGGATGATGCTGGTTGCATCAGGCATCGTGCCTTTGTAGGCATAAAGTGCCAATCCAGCATATACAACTCCATCTGGCTGGTTGTTGTACCACGGTGTACCTGAAAATGCCGCATAGCCGACAGCGGTGACCGACTCGGGAATCTCCACGCTGGACAGGCTGCTGCAGTCCCTGAATGCCCATTGACCGATAGAGGCAACCGAGTTGGGGAGGGTCAGGCTCGTCAGGCCACTGCATTCTTGGAATGCCGCTACACCGATAGCAATGACCGAGTTGGGGAGGGTTATACTCGTCAAGCCACTGTTGTGAGCGAACGCATAATCAGAAACACTTGCCGTGCCGTCTTTCAAATTGCCAATCCGACATATACAAGTCCGTCAGGCTGGTTGTCGAACCAAGGTGTACCCGCAAACGCTGCTTGGCCAACGATGATGACTGAATTAGGGATAGTCACGCTTGACAAACTGCTGCAGCCAGCGAAAGCTTCATCTTCTATCGATGTGACCGAGTTGGGAATCTCAATTCTCGTCAGCCCTGTGCAGCTTTCAAACAAACCGTCATTGATGGAAGTGAGGGAATTGGACAGGGTCACACTCGTCAAGCCGCTGCAAGCCAAGAACGCGCTGCTGCCAATGGTGGTGACCGAATTGGGGATAACCAGGCTGGTCAGGCCGCCGCAGTTCCAAAATGCGCCGATGCCAATGGTGGTGAGCGAGTTGGGGAGGGTTATGCTCGCGAGATTGTTGCAGTTCCAGAACACGTTGTTACCGATGGAAGTGAGGGAATTGGACAGGGTCACGCTCGTCATGGCACGGCAGGCTGCGAACGCCTCATCGCCGATAGCAGTGACGGAGTTGGGGATTTCCACGCTCGTGAGGTTGCTGCATTGATCGAACGCATGGTCGCTGATAGCGGTAAGAGAGTTGCCCAGGGTCACGTTCGTCAGGTCACTGCAACCCCAAAATACATAGCTGCCGATGGTGGTGACCGAGTTGGGGATTACCACACTCGTGAGGTTATCGCATTGAGAGAAAGCATTGTCGCCGATGGTGGTGACCGAATTACCGATCGTCACGCTTGTCAAGCCATTGTGGCTGAACGCATTGCTACCGATGGTGGTGACCGAATTAGGAATATCGATGCTTGTCAGGCCACAGGCATCGAAAGCACGATCACCGATTGAAGTGACTGTGTTGGGGATGACAGTGCACTTGCAGCCGACAATCAATGTGTTGGTCGAAGTCTCAATGATGGCGTTACAACCATCACGGGAATCGAATTTTGGGTTACCGCTATCCACCGTGATGCCCGATAGGCCAAGGCTATTAAAGAAAGCCTCGTCAACAATCGTGACGACAGTGCTAGGCAAGGTCACGCTCAACGGGTTGAAGCAGTAGCGGAACGCATGTTGGCCGATGGTGGTGACCGGGTAGGTCACGCCGTCGTGAGTGACAGCCGAGGGAATGATCACATCACCAGCATATCTGTTTGTTCCATAAGTGACAGTGGCCTCGTTGCCGTTGATGTCGTAGTAGATGCCGTCCACCTCAAAGTCAAACGCAGTGGCTGAGGCGGGCAACAGCAGTGCCAGGAGCAGGAGGGAAAAGCGGAAGAATTGTTTCATTACCTTAAGTATTAGAAGTAAATATCAGTTGATAGAATCATTGGTTTATATTAATCTACAAAAGTAATAAAGATTATTCAATTTTCATCCAATAGTGTCCAGTAAATAATCAGCCATCAACAACAAATGGCTATATATCAATACATTAATAACACTTTTACATAAAGGGCTGATTTCCACACACGAATAATAGCCCCATTAGGGGCGACACTTTGTGTGTCAACGATTTACTGCCGCCCCGATGGGGCTAGGGCATGGGATTTACTATTGCAGGGGTTACACTCGGCTTCGCCTCGTTACACCCCTGCCCAGGCCCTGGCCGCTCCTAACGGAGCTTTTACCAGACACTAAAGAAATTTAATTCCGGGTGCCGCTCAAGATGATGTCGATGACCGCGTTGATGTCGGCGATGTTGATTTCGCCATCACCGTTCACGTCGGCAGCAGCGGTGCCAGTATTTCCGCCCAGAATCATGTTGATCACGGCATTCACATCAGCAATATTGATTTCAAGGTCACGATTCACGTCTCCCAAGAATATATCTTCCACAATTTGTCCAAAATAGGGATACCAGTTTGCGTCGACTTGATAGGCGTCAGCCGTTCCCTGCAGCACATGAAGCGTACGACCAGAGTAAGCACCATTATTCAAATCGAATGGTCTGTTCCCGCTCGATACTCTCGAGAGGTCAGCAATGTAGCAATACACGTCCGTCAGCCCAGTGCAGCCAGAGAACGCCCAGTCACCAATAGAAATCACCGAGTTGGGGATGTCGATGCTGGTCAGACCTTTGCAGTAAGCTAACGCATCGTCACCGATAGCAGTTACCGAGTTGGGGGTCATCGTGTTGTTGCAGCCAACAATTAGCGTATTAGAGGCGGTCTCGATAATTGCATTGCAGTTGTTGCGCGAATCATATCTTGGATTGCCACTTTCTACCACGATGCTGGTCAACCAGAGCAGTAAGAGAACGCCCTGTCACCGATAGAAGTTACCGAGTTGGGGATGACGATGCTGGTCAGGCGGTTGCAGCTTGAGAACGCAGATTTGCCGATGGAAGTTACCGAGTTAGGGATGTTGATGCTGGTCAGAGCCTTGCACTCGCTGAACGTCTCGTTACCGATAGCAGTTACCGAGTTAGAGATGTTGATGCTGGTCAGTCTCCAGCAGCTCTTGAACGCCTTTTCGCCAATTGAAGTTACCGAGTTGGGGATGACCAGGCTGGTCAGACCACTGCAGTCATAGAACGCCCCATTACCGATAACAGTTACCGAGTTGGGGATGTCGATGCTGGTCAGACCATTGCATTTATCGAACGCCCAGGCCCCGATATAAGTTACCGAGTTACCTATGTTGATGCTGGTCAGTCCTGTACAGCTATCGAACGCCCCGTCACCAATAGAAATCACCGAGTTGGGGATGTCGATGCTGGTCAGACCATGGCAGTAAGCTAACGCATAGTCACCGATAGCAGTTACCGAGTTGGGGATAGTCGTGTTCTTGCAGCCAACAATTAACATATTATCGGCGGTCTCGATAATTGCATTGCAGTTGTTGCGCGAATCATATATTGGATTGCCACTTTCTACCACGATGCTGGCCAGCTCAGTGCACCAATCGAACGCCGCGGCACCGACATAAGTTACTGAGTTGGGAATGGCGATGCTGGTCAGACCACTGCAACTGTAGAACGCATAGTCACCGATAGAAATCACCGAGTTGGGGATGACGATGCTGGTCAGACCATCGCAGCCCCAAAACGCCCCGCCACCGATAGCAGTTACCGAGTTGGGGATAGTCGTGCTCTTGCAACCCGCAATTAACGTATTATCGGCGGTCTCGATAATTGCATTGCAGTTGTTGCGCGAATCATATCTTGGATTGCCACTTTCTACCACGATGCTGGTCAGCCCAGGGCACCAAGCGAACGCCTGTTGACCGATCTCAGTTACCGAGTTGGGGATGACGATGCTGGTCAGCCCAGTACACTCGCCGAACGCCAAGGTACCGATTGAAGTTACCGGGTAGGTGGTTCCATTGTGGGTGACGGTGGCTGGGATGACGACAGAGCCTGAATACTCATTTTCAACTGAATAATAAAATAGACCCCTGTAGGTCACGGTGGCCTCGTTGCCGTTGATGTTGTAATAGATGCCATCGACCTCAAAGTCGTGGGCCGTGGCGGTAGCTGACAGCAGGATGGCCAGCAACATGATGGAAAAACGTAAGAGTTGTTTCATAATCAAAATGTTTAG
>CACZVR010000094.1 GCA_902784675.1 uncultured Bacteroidales bacterium
GTGATGGCAGAACGTTCCTTGGGGGGCAGAGTGCGCAGGGCAAGGTAGAGATCTTGGTGCTCAAAGGAAGAATCGGCTTCTGTGCCACCGATGAGCGTGCGGGCTTCATCGATGCTTCCCATCGTGCGGCATCCCGCCTTGTGGCTAAGGAAGGTGTTGTAGGCAATCTTGAAGAGCCACGAGCGGAACTTCCCTTTATTCTGATAACCCGCTAGCGAGAGATATGCCTTGACCAAGGCATCCTGTGCCAGGTCGTCGGCATCATCTTTCTTGCCGCAGCACAGGGCGAGCAAGAAACCTCGCAGGGCCTCTTGCTCTCGCTCCACATGCGCTATGAAGACTTCGCGCGTCACAGGTTACACTTGCTCAGTCACAGTCTTCTCCTCGGCCTCTATCTCCTTGGCGAGCATCTTCTTGCCCACGAAGTAATTGACAAGAAATGCGATGCCAACTCCTAGAGAAATGAGTCCAAAGCATATCGCAGTCATCGGGTCATCGGTACCGCCAAGTTGGTTCTCACCCAGGAAAATACCAAAGCCGATCAATCCTATGCCAAGCAGCGTGGTGAGGCATCCCCACAGCAGTTTTGTGAGCAGTTTCTCCTTAAGCAGCCCGGGCTTGCGCGAAATCTTCTTCATGATTTCCTCGAGATCCATTTCAGGATTCTTCTCGATAGCGGCCAACACGATTTGTGTGCGTTGGTTGGTCTCATTCATCTTTTTACGGACGCCCGACAAAATGGCAACGATGGGAAGAACGCAACCACATGCAATCGGCACTAATATTGCAGCAAGGTTTTCCATATTTTTATTGAATTTTAATTGTTACACTTTTTGTTTCTTGAACCAGTTCCCTCACTTGAGCTCGGGTTCTGCGGGCTGCGCCTCAGCAATCACATGCGCGCTTGCATTGCGTTCGGCTTGTACCGCAGTTCACTTATATAACAGGTCAAGAAAGCAAAAGGTGACATCCTTGGCTGATTTTTTCTCAATTTTTTTATTGGATTGGTCGAATAAAAAAGTTGTACTAGTTATCAATCATGTTGTTATGATTGTCTGATTAACCAGGCTATGGATAAAGTCGGTCATCATCTGGTCGTGGCGGCGCACATCACGGTACAGGGCCAGCTGGTTGCGGGTGCGGTCTAGGTTGTGGGTCGGATATTTTATCTTGTAATAAGTATCGCCATTGAGATAGTCGGTGAGGAAACGCACGCACTGCATGAAAGGGAACAACGACACGGCATAGGGCAAAAGTTCAATCTCTATGGACGTGAGAAACTCACGGGCCGACTCTAGATAGCCCGTGGTGAAGGCCTTGAAGATGGCTTCGTTGAAGCCCACACGGGACAGGTCAGAGTCGTCCTCGGCAGTGAAATTGGCACCAGTGCGCAGGAAGTCGCCGTAGTCCGAGAAGATGAACGACGGCATTACGGTGTCAAGGTCGATGACGCATAGCACTTGGCCCAGCTGGTCAAACAGCATGTTATTGACCTTGGTGTCGCAGTGGCAGATGCGCTTGGGCAGACGGCCCTCGCGGTAGAGGCGTTCGGCCTGGCACATCTCGTCGGCATCGCGTTCCAGCTCATCAACGATGTCACGCACCTCGACAAGACGGCCTGCAACATCGTTGGCTACTGCCTCTTGCAACTGGCGCATGCGCAATTCCATGTTGTGGAAGTCGGGGATGGTCTCGCCCAGTTGTTCGGGCACATCGACCAGCATTTTCTCGAAGTTGCCGAAGGCCTTGCCGCAGTCATAGGCGCTTTCAGGCGTGACGGCCTCGTTGGTTACAGTATCGGGGATATACACCATCACGCGCCAGTAGCGGTCGGCCTCGTCGCGGTAGTAGGTCTTGCCACTGCGGGCTTTGACAAACTGCAGCACACGGCGGTCGATGTCGTCGGTATTGCTTGCTTCCAGTTTGCGGCGGATGTGTGCAGTCACCAGCTCAATGTTGTGCTGCAATAGGTCCACATCCTGGAAGATGGCGTTGTTGATGCGTTGCAGCACATAGCCGGGCGCATCGCCGTCAGTGACAACGTGATAAGTATCATTTATGAGGCCGTTGCCCAGAGGCTTGACTTCCTTGACCGTTCCCTCAATCTCAAATTGCGCCAAGATGCCGGCTGTATCGATAGTTTCCATGACAAATACACTAATCCCTAATCTCTAACCTCTAATCAGCATCTTTAGATGCTTTCTCCCAATACTTGGCCCCTTTGGCTTTCAACTGTTCGGTGAAGGCTTTGGCGGCAGCACGAGTGACGGCCTCGACATCAGGCGTGGCCATAGCGTGGCGGTAGCCATGCACTTTGCTCCACTCGCCTCGAGTGAAATCGGGCACCTGTACGGGCAAATTGCCGTTGTCCATCGAGATGCTACCCAGTTCGGCCAGGCAGCACCACTCGGCAAGGTCATATACATCGATGTCGAGCGGCAGTCCGTTCTGCAGGCAATAGACCAGGCGTGAGTCCATGATGAAGTCCATGCCGCCGTGGCCTCCAACCTCTTTGGCTTCCTCGCCGTAGCGTTTCACGAGCGGCGAGGTGAAGGATTGCAGCAGCACCTCGGCATCTTTTTCGTCTAGATAGGAGTGGCCCGTGTAATCTTCTTTGCTGAGAGTGATTCCAGCCTTTTTCATCACTGCGGAGGACAACGCATAGCCTTCGGTGGGGTATTTGTTGACAAAACCCTTAGTGCCTGTGAGCTGATACATGCGGTTATAGGGTTGCGGCGTCATCACGTTGTGGTGGACTTCGATGACCTTACCTTGTTCGGTCGAAATCAGTGTGATGGTGTGGTCACCATTACGGAAATTGGGGCATTCCTCACCAGTGCGCGCTTCAACCAGTTCCTTGCCGTTAAAGGAGCGGGTGTCCATTGCAATGAGCGTTCTCATGCGGTCGCCGCGGTGGATGTTCAGCACCTGGGCGATGGGACCTAGACCATGGGTGGGATAGACGTCGCCACGGAACTTGCTGTTATAGTCCAAGCGCCATCCCAACTTGTCGTCAGCGCCGCGTTTCCAATAAGCGTCCCAATAGGGCGACAACTCGTGGCGATAGGCCCCTTGCACATAGATGACTTCGCCCAGCAGACCCCTCTGAGCCATGTAGAGCGAGTTGAGTTCAAAGAAGTCATAGCAGCAGTTCTCGAGCATCATCACGTGCAGGCGCTTGCTTTCACTCAGGTTGATAAGCGACCAAATCTCGTTCATGTTCATGGCCGAGGGGACCTCGATGGCGACATGATGGCCGTGCTCCAACGCCTCGTGAGCCACCAAGAAATGGTGTAGCCAGTCGGTGGCTATATACACCAAGTCAATGTCGGTGCGCTTGCACAGATCCTTGTAGCCCTCCTCGCCATAATAGACGTCGGCAGCTGGCATCGAAGCCTTGCGAAGAATCTCCTGGCAGGCTTCGGCACGGTCGCGCTCATGGTCACACAAGGCCTTCACCTCGATGCCGGGGATATGGGTCCAACGCTCCACAGCCTCGGGACCACGCATGCCCAAACCCACAAAAGCCACTCTCACGACAGGAATCTTCTCCACTGTGAGTCCCAACGCCGACTGTTGCCCCGCTGGACGTTCAGGCACCTGAGTGACGATAGTTCCGTCTTGGATGTTATAAGGCCAGTTAAATTGTGCCCAAGTGTTCATGGGCAGCAATGTTGCAAATGTCATTACAAGTGCAGTCAGATATCTCAGTCTCATCATGGTTTTTTGTTTAGTTGTTTTTGATAACGGCCTCAAATATAGGCATAATAACTGAAAGTGCAAAACAAAATGGCAAAATGCAAGACTTGATTGCACATTTGCCATTCGATATGATTAGGGCCGATTGACCCCGCTCGTTCGAGTCTGATTATTCAATGCGTGTTATCTTGGCACCGATGGCGTTGAGGCGTTCGTCAATCTTGGTATAACCACGGTCAATTTGTTCGATGTGGTCGATGCGGCTCACACCTTCGGCACTCATGGCGGCAATCAGCATGGCGATTCCGGCTCGAATGTCGGGCGAGACCATGTGGTTGGCACGCAGTCGGATGCGGTGATCATGGCCGATGACGACAGCGCGATGCGGATCACACAGGATAATCTGGGCGCCCATATCAATGAGTTTGTCCACAAAGAAGAGTCGACTCTCGAACATTTTTTGATGAATCAGGATGCTGCCGTTGGCTTGTGTGGCTACGACAAGCAGCACGCTCAACAAGTCGGGGGTGAGGCCTGGCCAAATCGCATCGGCCAGTGTCAGGATTGACCCATCCAGGAAACGTTCCACCTCGTAGTGTTCCTGCTGCGGGATGAACATGTCATCTCCTCTTTTCTCGAGCCGCAGACCCAGACGGCGAAAACTGTCGGGGATGATGCCCAAGCTTTTCCAGGAAACATCTTTGATGGTCAGTTCGCTGCCTGTCATGGCGGCTATTCCGATAAAACTGCCCACCTCAACCATGTCAGGGAGAATGCGGTGATGTGCCCCGTGCAGTGCGTCCACACCCTCGATGGTCAACAGATTGGAGGCAATGCCAGTGATTTTCGCGCCCATCTGGTTCAACATCTTGCACAGTTGCTGGATGTAGGGCTCACATGCCGCATTATAGATGGTTGTCGTTCCCTGCGCCATCACGGCGGCCATCACAATGTTGGCCGTACCGGTCACCGATGCCTCGTCGAGCAACATGTAGGTGCCTTGCAGGCGGTCTTTTGTCTCAAATCGATAGGCTCTCTTCGCGCTGTCAAATGTGTAGGTGGCTCCCAGGTTGCAAATGCCTCTGAAGTGGGTATCCAGCCGGCGGCGGCCAATCTTGTCGCCTCCTGGGTTGGCAAAGTACATCTTGCCCAAACGGCTCAACAACGGTCCGATTAACATGACTGAACCGCGCAGTCGGGCACATTCGTCCATGAAGTCATGGCTCTCGATAAATTCGGTATCAATGTGCTCGGCCTTGAAACTATATGTATTGTTTCCCTGATGCTTGACGAGGACACCCATGTCGCTGAGCAGATGAATGAGGTTGTTCACGTCCAGGATGTCAGGGACGTTCTCGATGACAACCTCATCGGTTGTCAGCAAGGTTGCACAGATGACTTCCAGCGCTTCGTTTTTAGCTCCTTGTGGTATGATTTCACCGTTCAAGCGGTGGTTTCCTTCTACGATAAATGATGCCATGATATTCAGATATTTAGTGTATTAGATGTAATTGACTTCGGGATGAAGTTGTATCTTGAACTTTTCCTTGACACTTTGCTCAATGAGGGCTGCCAATTCAATAATGTCGTCAGGAGTCGCGTTTCCCATATTGACCAGAATCAGCGGTTGTTTCTCATAAACTGCGGCCCCGCCGTGCTGTTTGCCCTTCCAACCGCATTGTTCGATGAGCCACGCCGCTGGAATCTTGATGTGCCGGTCATCGACCATATAGTGGGGCACGTCGGCATAGGTGGCTGCAATCTCCTGGTAGGCTTCAACGGGAATAACCGGATTCTTAAAGAAACTGCCTGCACTGCCCAAGACTGACGGTTCAGGCAGTTTGGAGCGGCGGATGTCGATCACGGCATCGCGAATGGCCTTGGCCGTGGGCACTCCTTCCTGGGACTTGAATGCTTGCAATGGGCCATAGTCTAAATTGACTTTTGGAATGAGCGACAGCCTGAAGACCACGGCTGTGACAATGTATTGTCCCCGCAAGTTGTTCTTGAAAATGCTGTCCCTATAGTCATATTCGCATTCATTGGTTTGGAATACTCGGGGAAGGCCGGTTGCAACCTCAATCGTCTCTACCTCATGGATAATGGATTCCACCTCCACACCGTAGGCTCCAATGTTCTGGATGGCCGAGGCGCCGACTTCTCCTGGAATATAAGACAGGTTTTCAGACCCGTAATAATTATCCCGAGCCATTTGGGCGCAGAAGTCGTCCCACACCATGCCCGAACCCACGCGGAACAGGATGTGCTGGTCGTCGCGAGAAACCTCTTCGATGAATTTGATGTCGGAATGCAATACTGTGCCTTCAAAATCCTTGGTAAACAGCAGGTTGCTTCCGCTGCCGATGTGCAGGATGCGTTCACCGCATTTTCTGAGTGTATTCAAAACCTCAATCAGTTCATCCACCGATTTGTAGCTGATGAACTGCTTTGCCTTCACATCCATCGCGAAGGTGTTGTGCTTGAGCAGTGAGTAATGATGCTGTATGGAAATGGGCATGTCTCTCATTGTCGCATTGATTTAAGGTCACAAAATTAATGCAACAAGACCGATTTGCCAAATTTATTTGAGCAAATCCGAAGACGTAAGGAGAAGTTGAAATAGAAAAAGCAAAAGGGATAGATAAAATGTGGTTAATCCAAAACAAGTGTCATGAGATATATCAGCCTTACAATTATTTCTCTAATTTCCAGCCATGATCGCCATGATAGATCATCAGGTGCGTCATGCCACCGTCAATGCAGATGTTCTCACCCGTGATGAAGGTCGCCTTGTCTGAACACAGGAACAGTACCATGTTGGCAATATCCATGGGGTTGCCAACCCTGCCGACGAGCTGTTGAGTGGCGTCGGGTCCTTCATAAACAGTACCGGTTGTGTCAATCCAGCCCGGGGAAATGGAGTTGACGCGGACACGGCCAGCAAGACTGACGGCCAGCGCATGGGTCAGCGCAGCAATTCCGCCCTTGGCAGCGGTGTAGCTCTCGGTCTGAGGCTGGCTCATGCGGTCACGTGAAGAGGAGATGTTCACGATCGCTGCCCCCTCGGCAAAGTAAGGAGAGAAGAGTTTGGAGAGGTAGAATGGTGCAGTGACACCAACGCTCATCGCATACTGGAACTCCTCATAGCTGCATTCGTCAATCCCCTTCATCAGCGGCAGGGCATTGTTGATGAGATAGTCCACCCGACCATATTCTTCAATGACCTCGCGAGCAAAACGCTCCAGCACTAGTTTGTCAGCGATATCACCCTCAAAGTGATTTCCAGGCTGCTTGTCAATCACGCAGACATGTGCACCAGCCTTTTGGAACTCCTCGGCGACGCAGCGCCCTATGCCCTGTGCGCCACCTGTCACAACCGCTATTTTATTTTTGAAACTCATTCTTGTTGTGGCTTTAATGTTTACGGGAACAAATTTAGCAATAATTCAGCAGTTTATACTACTGAACT
>CACZVR010000095.1 GCA_902784675.1 uncultured Bacteroidales bacterium
ATTTTGCCATCTCAGGCCCGTGTTCATTGAGAACTTGCCCAGTTGCAGCGAGTAGTTGGCAAAAAGCGACCATATTGACGTTTCTTGTTTCACATGACTATCGGCTGAGAAGCCACTTTGGATGAAATCGTGAGTGCGATGTACCGAGGAGGCTTCTTCGCCAAAGGTCAGTTTCCCTTTTGGTACAGGTGCCGTAACAACCAATTTTTCAGCCAATAGATGATCCTTTGAGTTGGTTTGGCTACTGACAGTGGTCGAGCCTTCGGTGCCGCCTTCCATCTCTTTAAGAGACTCTGATTGATAGAAATCTGCACTGAAGTCAATGTTCCACTTGCCGAAATTGCCAACATAGTAGGCATTAACCGTATGTCTCATGCGTGGCTTGTCCACAGTATTGGTCATGCTGTGACCTCCATCAACAAGCACTCCATCCCGCCATGTCTGCTCGTCCATCTCGCGACGGGTGAGACTGTTGCCGATGTAATTGAATGCCGTATAAGTCAGACCCACCGAATGGTGATCATTGATTTCCCAGTTCCAACCCAAGTCGGCAAAGTAATACTTCATTCTGAAAAGCCAAGAGGCATCTTTCTGGTAATCCCATGTAGAGGATGCCTTCAGTTGGTCCTGGGCTGTCGCATCAATCGCCAAATTATTGTCAGTCAAATAACCACGGGCAAAGAAATCCATACCGTTGCGCAAGCGGTAGTTAAGGGCTGCATTGACATTGGCATAATACTCCTTACCTTGGCGGTATGAGGCCGAGAAATTGCCGCTCCAGCCTTCACCGGCCTTGCGAACGGTCTTCAGGCGGATGACCGAGGTCACGTCTGCACCGTATTCAGGACCGGGATTGGTGATGATCTCGGCTGAGAGTATTTCGTCGGCACGGTAGCGGTCAAGTTCAGAGTTGTCACGCACTTTCTTGTTGTTGATGTAGATTTCGGGTGTGCCATGACCAGCAATCTTGCCGTCACTCATCATCAGCGGCAGGTGGGTCAACATTTCAGTGACCGAGCCGAATTGTTCCAAAACTGTGCCCTGCACATTGGCGAGGATGCCACGATCGGTTGCACGGACAAGTTGCTTGGCCCCCTTGACGGTAACGCCATCGAGCGCAAACTGGTCGGGTTGCATCTTGATGGTGCCGATGTTGTCGCGGGAGCTGAGGCGATAGGCGGGTTTGTATCCGACGTAGGTGATGCGGGCGATGACCTTGCCGTGGTCGTTGGGGATGACAAAGCGGCCGCTCTCGTTGGTCACACCGCCGCCCACCATCGTCCTGGGTCATGTGGATGGGGTAGAAGCCTATCATCTGTCGGATAGCCTCAGGAACGGGTTTGTTCTTGATGTGGGTGGTGATTGTAAAATCTTCCAACTCATTATAGAGGAAGTAGATGGTGTAGTCGCGGGATTCTTCGGCCAGCTGGCGCAGGGCGTCGGCAATCGACACGTCACGGTAGTTGCGGGTCACACGCTGGGCCTGTGCTGCGACAAGGGTCATGCAGCACACAATGAAAATGATGACTTTTCTCATGGTCTTACTGCACGATTAATCGGTTATCTGTTTGTTCGATGGTTACGCTCTCAAAGTGGCTCATATCCTCCAGGACCTTTTCCAGGCCGTCACCCTTGTTCCACACGAAGTGGAAACGCAAGTTGCGGGCGTCCTCGTTCTGGAACTCGACCGTCATGCCGTAGTAGGCCGCTATCTCGTCGAGCATCTGCTCCAGCGAGGTGTTGTCAAATACCACAGGCGCTTCGTTCTCGGTCGCTGACGTATCGGCCACGCCAATGCGAGGCCCTACAGCATCCGATTCGGTTAGGGGAGGCGTGGCGACATTTTCGGTCGTTTGTTTTGATTTGTCAGTAGCTGTGAAATGGCGCACGGTGTAAACCGTTGCCCATGCGATGCCCGACATCATCAGCACGCCAAGCACTGTCGCGGCCACTCTTAGCCACAGGCGTCCGTGCTTTTGCGTTGCCAGATGTGTTTGCTCGAATTGCTCCCAGGCCTTCTCCATGTCCACGGGTTGGGACAGGCTGCGCTGACTGCGACGGGCACGGGCAGCCTGGGTGAGACTGCGGTAGAACTCGCGCGTCTCGTCGTCATGGTTGACGGTATCCATGATTTCTTGTTCGCTGTAACGCTCGGGATGTTCCAGCATTGCCAGCAGACGGTCGATGTTGTTGTTCGTTTCCATTGCGGTTGGTGTCATTAGATTAAACTCTTGATGCGATTGATACACTGACGCAAGTACTTATAGACGGCGCCCACGCTCATGTCAAGGCGTGTGGCGATTTCCTGGAATGTCAATTCCTCGTCAAAGCGCAGACGGAAGATGGTGCGTTGCGGCTCCTCGATTTGGCCATCGACGATGGCGTTGATCCGGTCAAGTTCGGTCAGCACTTCCTCGATAGGGCGCGAGTCATCTGCCTCGTTCAGTGGATGGAGATGCTTGAAGCGCTCCCGCAACTGCATTTTCCTGATGTAGTTGAGGCAGCTGTTGCGCACGGCACTCATCAAGTAGGCTTCGGTCTTGCTACCCGTCATCTGGTATCTGTTCTCCAGCAGGCGGGCAAACACGTCCTGGACCACGTCCTGGGCCTCGGCGTCATCGTGCAGCAAGGTTCTGGCCAGATGTATCATCTTGCCGTAATGTTGCCTGAACAGGCCCTCAAGTATGCTCTTGTCATTCATGTCAGTGTCTTCGTTCTATAGTAATGACACATGAAGGGTGCGTTTTTTCACACTCAGGTGAGACTTTTTTCATGGCAAAAGTATCCAAAATCCAGTATCCCCGCAATATCCGATAGGGTATTAAATGAAAGCTGGATAGGCACTGCATGATGCGATGCCCATCCAGCGTTGTGGTTTGTTTTAGCCCAAGGTGTCGATCAGTTGGTACCCTGGAGCTTGAAGGTAACGGGAAGGGTGTACCATACTGACACCGGCTGGCCATTCTGGCGACCCGGAACGAACTTGGGCAGCGACTTGCAGACGCGAACGGCCTCCCTGTCGAGTTCCTTGTCCACCGAGCGAACGACCGTCACTTCTCCCACCTTACCGGTCTTGTCAACAACGAACTGCACAACGACGCGGCCCTGAATATTGCTCTCGGCTGCCATGGGCGGGTAGTTGATGTGGGAGGAAAGGTACTTTAATAGTGCTGCATCTCCGCCAGGGAACTGGGGCATTTGCTCCACTGAGATGAAGACTTCGGCCGGTTTCTCAGCGGCAGGCTCCTTCTCCTCAATAACTACTTCGTTAATCTGTTCTTTGAAGTTATTTAAATTTGTAGTTCCCTCAGAATTCGTAACACTCCCGGCAAAAGCATCTGTTTGCATTCGCTCGTCTTGAGACACAATTTCGTCCTCTTCCCTTACATTCTTGTCCTCGACAATCTGTAGCTCGGTTGCCGTATAAGTTTTCAATACTTCTTCTTGAAGCACTTCAGGCTTTTTTTGTTCGATGATTTCCTGTTTCGGTTCATCAGCCTCATTGGTCATGTCAATGAACACTACCTTCTGCTCACCCTGTTCAGCCAACTTTTTCTCTTCAAGGTACTGGTTGGCCTTCACGAAACCAAAGGAGATCAAGCCAAAGATGATGGTACCGATAAGGGTCCACAGTACAGCCTTGTTGTGACGCTTGGTCGATTCGGTACGGATTACATACGCACCGAAGTCCTTGTTCTTTCCTTCAAATACAAGATCGCACCATTCGCGCGATGATAAATTAACTTGTGTTGCCATAATCGTTTCTTTTTAAATTGTTAAACAATGCTACTTGTTCGAGTAAACCGTGCTGAAGAATTTCGGTCAATATCATTCCTTAACTTTTGATTTCTTTAGAGCATAAAATCTAAAGGTGAGGAGAGATGAAAACGGTCTAACTCTCACTGGCAAAATTACAACGTATTTACGGAAAATGGCTAGCATTCAATGGTCATTCTGCTGATTAAAACACGCTGATATTCAACAACTTAGAAAACAAAATAGTCATTTGAGGGTAATTTGTCGTTTGGGGCTACAGATTACCTCAAAAAAAAATCGTATTTTTGCGGTTGTAGGCTTAAAAAACTCACGATATGAGAAACAGCATACATATTATTTATATGCTAGCGGCAATAAGTTTTGCCGCGATTTTGGGTGGTTGTGGTAATGATGTCGATAATCGCCAACTCGTTGACATCGACACGCTGCTGGCCCAGAATCAAGCCGAGGATGCCTTGCTGATGCTTAATGCTATCAATACCTCATCTTATAACAACAAGGACAGGGCTTATTATGACCTGTTGACAACCCAAGCCAACCACGATTGCCGCATTGCAGCCACCAACGACAGCGACATCAACGGGGCGGTGAAGTACTTTATGGTACATAACGATAAGGAGAAACACGCCCGTGCTCTGCTTTATCAAGGCTACATCAATGCGGAATTGGGGGACCTGGATAAAGCCGTTACCTGTCTGCGCCAAGCCGAGGACCTTGCCATCGACAGTGACTTGAAGACCCGTGCTTTGGCCAAAATGAAGATGGGCGAACTGTACCAGAGTCAGGTCATCGGCGCCAAAACCCTGGGTGCCAGTAAATACCGCGAAGCGCTTGACCTGTTCAATGTTCTGGACGACAAACCCAACCAAATCATCTGCTTGAGTGAGCTTGGAGGCCTGTACCGTATCAATAAGGAGAAACAGGACAGTGCCATATGGTATATCAACGCAGCCATCAACCTGGCCATACAGGAAATCAAGCCGCAGTATGTGGTTGCAAACCTGTTCAGCCGCGCCGAGTACCATGCTTCCCGCGGTGATTACCAGGGCGCCAAGAACGATGCTGTCGAGGCTCTCAGCTGGAAGGGAAAACTCAAGATACACCCCCGAATCCATTACACTGCAGCCTCGGCCTATCTGCACCTGGGTCGCTTGGATTCGGCACGTTACTACATGCAACACGCTCCAGAAATGCTTACAGCCGCCGACAGCATCATGCACTATCAGCTGCTTGCCGATTTCGCCCGCTGCGAGGGCAAAGTGGATGATGCCATCAACTACCTGAACATGACCCACAATCTTGCCGATTCGGTGACGATGAGCAGCATGAACGACAAGCTGCTGGAAGTGGAGAAGAAATATGACTCTCAACAGGCTGCATTGGAGAAAGCCCTGCTGAGTTCGCGCCTCAGAGGAACATTGTTAGGCCTTGCACTGCTGTTGTTGACGGCACTGGCACTGGCGTTTCTCGTGTGGCGTTACCGCAACCGCCTGAAAATCCAACAGACCGAGTACGAGCTGCAAAAGGCCGACCTGGACCAGTCCATCGCAAGCTTGCAACACATGCAGGAGACCATCAACGACTACGAGCAGAGCTTGAAAGATGCCCAAGCGGAGTATCAGGGCAACGAGGCGCGCATGAGCGATGCCATAGCTGACCTTGAGGCCAAAAAGCAGCAATCGGATGAGTTGAGAACCATCGTGGACAATCAGATGCAAGTTGTTCACCAACTGCTGCAGTGGTCCTACGAGTGCAACGAGACGACCTTTGCCAAGCGCTTCAATAAGCTGATGACGATGCGCGGTCCCGACGAGGTGGGTGCATCCTATTGGGACAACCTGCAATCACTGGCTAACGACTTGTATGACAACGTGCTGGTTAAGGCGCAGGAAGTTGCCGGCGGTACCTTGCGCGAAGACGAAATCAACCTGATTGCCTTGCTGTGCCACGGCTTCTCGAGAACGGTTATCATGATTTGCATGCGCTATAGGAACCTGAGAACCGTCTCGAACAAGAAAATCCAGATTGCCCATAAGCTTAACGTCAATTCCCTTGACGAGTTCTTGCAACCATTTGTTGGCGTTAGAAGTTAGGCGTCCTATGAAGGATGATGCGACGATACTGGCTGTGAGAGAGCATCGCGAGAAGGATTAGGAATGTGTCGGTGAAAAACACTGCTTCTTGGTTACCGATGATGCTTTGATTTGTTGATTTCAGGATATTGAAAGGTAATATCTATAAAGCGAGGGCTGCGGCAACTGGTGCTGCAGCCCTCGATAGGTTGCTGGAAAAGCGTGACGGGATTAGCCGAGGCGCTTCTCGAGGTTGGTGCGGATGGTCTTGATGAACTCGGCGCTGTTGACGGCCTTGGCCTCAACACCTTCCATGAGGTTCACGAGGTCCTTGGTAACGATACCTGAGTTGAGGGTATCGAAGCAAGCAGCCTCGAGCTGGTCACCAAAGTTCATGAGGTCCTTGAGACCGTCCTTCTCACCACGTTTGCGCAGAGCGCCGCTCCATGCGAAGATGGTAGCCATGGGGTTGGTGGAAGTCTCCTCGCCCTCGAGGTACTTGTAGTAGTGACGGGTAACGGTGCCGTGTGCAGCCTCATACTCGTAGTTGCCGTCGGGGCTAACGAGCACGCTGGTCATCATAGCCAGTGAACCGAAGGCGGTGCTGACCATGTCACTCATGACGTCACCATCGTAGTTCTTGCAAGCCCAGATGTAACCACCCTTGCTGCGGATCACGCGAGCAACAGCGTCGTCGATGAGGGTGTAGAAGTACTCCAGACCCAGCTTCTCGAACTCAGCCTTGTATTCCTTCTCATAAACCTCCTCAAAGATGATGCGGAACTGAGCGTCATACTGCTTGCTGATGGTGTCCTTGGTCGAGAACCACAGATCCTGCTTGGTATCGATAGCATACTTGAAGCAGCTGTGAGCAAACGAACGGATGGACTTGTCCAGGTTGTGCATGCCTTGGAGGACGCCCTCGCCCTTGAACTCGTGGATCACCACTTCCTCGTGCTTGCCGCTAACACCGTCGAAGACGAGCTTGGCAACACCGGGTTCGTCGGCACGCAGCTCAACACTCTTGTAAACGTCGCCATAGGCATGACGAGCGATGGTGATGGGCTTCTCCCAGTTCTTAACAACGGGCTTGATGCTGTCGAGGGTGATGGGAGCGCGGAATACGGTACCGTCGAGGATTGAACGGATGGTGCCGTTGGGGCTCTTCCACATCTTGTGCAGCTTGTACTCGTCCATGCGTTTCAGGTTGGGGGTGATGGTAGCGCACTTCACGCCAACACCGTACTTCTTGCAAGCCTCGGCAGCGTCGATGGTGATCTGGTCACCAGTCTCGTCGCGCTTTACAAGACCCAGGTCGTAGTACTCACTCTTGAGGTCAACAAACGGAAGGATGAGTTCGTCCTTGATCATCTTCCACAAAATGCGGGTCATCTCGTCACCGTCCATCTCCACGATGGGAGTGGTCATTTTAATTTTTTCCATTCTAATTGATTATTAAATCAGTTTAGTTTATAAATGATTATAAAATTGTTGTTTATCGTTTTATAGCCTGCCCTGGGCTTGTTGCCCAGGGACAGGTTGAAAAGATTTACTTCTTCTGTGAAGCGTAGAAGTTCATCAGGCAACCCTCGGCGAGGATGGTGCGCTCGTCGGGAGTGAGGTTTTGGAAGAACAGGTGCAGGTCATGCACGCCGTCGGCAGCGATAACCTTGGCATCGATTTCCTCCTTGCCGTTGATGATGGCCTCGCGGATGCCGGGAACGAATACCATGTCACCGGGGTTGTAGTTGAACTCAACATCGGGAGCGATGGTGAAGGGCACGATACCCCAGTTGATGCAGTTGCTGCGATAGCGCTTGGTAGCGTACTCGTAGCAGATGTTGGCGTCACCGCCGAGCACCTTCTGGCAAGAAGCGGCCTGCTCACGAGCGGAACCGTCACCGGGCTTGTGTGCGAAGACGCAAGAACCGAACGAGGTGTTCTCGGGCTTAGCGCCAACCTTGGCGAGAGCGTCGAGCACGTTCTGCGGGCACTTGCCGTCGCGGCGCTCGTGATCCTGCTCCTGGATGCGCTTGCTCAGACCAACGTACTCGGGCACGCGGCGTGAGAGGGCGAACTCGGAGAGCTTCAGCGGGTTCGAACGGTAGCTCGAGGTCTCACCGCTGGGGATCAACTCGTCGGTAGTGGTCACGCTGTCGTGGATAACGGCTGCCAGTTCGAGCAGCATGTTGTCCTCCATGGCGTACATCTTGGGCCAGTCCTTGATGTTGGGACCGTAGCGCAGCTCGCAGCGATTGAGCGGGCATCCATTAGTGCAACCAACGAGATCTGACCCTGACCGGGCTTGGAACCCTCGCGGTTGGGGAAGTTGCGGGTGGTGTGGCGGATGGACAGACCATTGTTGCTGGGAACGTCGCCGGCACCGAAGCAAGGACCGCAGAATGCGGGCTTGATGATCGTACCAGTCTCGAGCAACTCCTCAACGATGCGCTGACGTACGGCTGCCATGTAAACGGGAACCGACTGGGGATAAGCGCTCATGGTGAAGTAGTCGTTACCGATGCTCTTGCCGCGCATGATGCTGGCAGCTTCGCTCAGGTTGTCATAGGTACCGCCCGAGCAACCAGCGATGATACCCTGGTCGGCCTGTACCTTACCGTCCTTCATCACCTTGTCAACGAGGTCGCACTGTACCTTGTCGCCGAAGCGCTTCTTGGTGTCTTCCTCGACTTTGCGCAGGATCTCGGTGGGATTAGCCTGCAGCTCGTGGATGGTGAAAGCGTTGCTGGGGTGATAGGGCAGAGCGATCATACACTCCTGAGTGCTCAGGTCGATCTTGATCATGCTGTCATAGTAAGCCACCTCACCGGGTTGCAGCACCTTGAAGTCCTCGGGGCGCTTGTGAATCTCGTAGTGGTGCTTCACCTCGTCATCAGTAACCCAGATCGAGCTCAAGCAAGTGGTCTCGGTGGTCATGATGTCGATACCGTTACGGAAGTCGATGGGCAGGTTCTTCACGCCGGGGCCAGCGAACTCGAGCACTTTGTTCTTTACAAAGCCGCTCTCGAAGGTAGCCTTTACCAGCGAGATAGCAACGTCGTGGGGACCTACACCCTTGCGGGGAGCGCCTTCCAACCATACCAGGACAACCTCGGGAGCGTTGATGTCCCAAGTGTTGCGCAGCAGCTGCTTCACGAGCTCGCCACCACCTTCGCCAACGCCCATGTTACCGAGCGAACCATAGCGGGTGTGGCTGTCGCTACCCAG
>CACZVR010000096.1 GCA_902784675.1 uncultured Bacteroidales bacterium
GAAATCACCCATGCCCATCTCAAACCCATAGCGTTTGACCAGATGCTGGCCAACGGCAATGGTGTCAGTATATAGATGAGTAAAATGATGATATTCACTAAAGGGCCATTGGTTATAAAGATTGTTCCAATAGGCGACAGGATCCTGGAAATCATAGAGCAGGAATTCCTGACCCGAATAAATCTCATTTAAAATGGGGTGATAACAGAAATCACCGATAGGGGCATCGCCATAGATCTTGCCATCTGGCACGATGCCATACACCCTCTTATCCTCCTCGCGCAAATAAACGGGAATGACATCACAATGTTCACTCAACTCATCATCGACACACATGTGCATCGCCTTGTAAGTCTTGCCGTTAATGACAGTGTCGCCCCTGAATTCAAGTGTCCGGTGAGCAATAAAGTCACCATTAGCAGGATTTTCTTTTAAATGATAATAATGATAATCGCTAATGATATACACCCACTTGACGCCCTCGCGCACGAAGGGGACGTACTCGTATTCCTGCGCTACTGCTTGGGTCATGCCCAGCAGGGCCAGCATTGATATAATTAATAACCTTTTCATAATACTTCAATTTTTATAGTTGCTTGCCGCAAAAATACGAAATAATTCTGCGGCAAGCAACAGTTGTTATTAATAACATGATGGATAAACCGCGAAAGTCGCTCCCTTTTCTACTTTGAAACCATTTTGCAGCGTCACAGTCCCTGACGCTTCAATCTCGTATTCAACACCACTTGTTATAACCACATCACCTTGAGTGCGGTTGTTGTCAACGGCGGCTCCAGCAATTACGTTACTCGCAATCACATACTGGGAATTGCTCAAATTTTCATTTTGCAGTAATAACGGAGCAATGTAGGGAATGTAATTGTGCTTGTAAACCATCACCGTGCTGTTGGGGGATATGCCAGTGAATGATACTCTGGCTAATGGAGAAGTTTTTCTCCATTTACCGTCATTGCTGTAACAAGCTACGATTGTGGAGGCTGTATTGATCCCTGACACTGTTATTCGATCATCACTTCTTGTGACCTGAATATTTGTGAACTCTTGTGGAGTATCTGTCCATATTTCAAATTCTGGATCACCAAGCAGATTGTGCACACAATTGAGATAGCTCTTATCAATTATTGTAGTATTGTTTTCTGTAAAAGAATGATCTCCACAGAAATTTGATTTTGAAAGGGCTTCAGCCTTTCCAATATTATAATGATGACTATTTTTAATCTGCTGGATAAAAGTCGATTCAAGAGATGAAGAATAGCCTATAACCCCATCTCGAGTGTTCCCGAGAAATGCTGGTCCACCATAATCCTTTCCCAAAGTGAATGACTCTCCAATATTTAAATTATTGCTTCCATAAAATGAGAGAGTATCATAGGGCATAGTAATGCATCCTACAGAATAGCTTACGCATGGAAACAATCTGTTTGTTATGTTGTTAAGGCCATTTCCATATTGGAAGTCACCCGTAGTATTTACGCCATTAGTGATACGCACGGAATCAATTGCCCAAAGAAAATAGTAAGGCTCGTTTGGGCATGTTAAATCCCTTCGAAAACCATAAGTTATAAAACCTAATGGATATGCATGGCTGTGGAAACTCAAATAACCGTATTTCGTGTCATTAATTTCATTCACAATATCTACACCAGACGGGAACCTCCTATTGGCTGATGTGTCCTCCCGCATGACACAACTGTTTGGGAATATCGAATCTGCGAACTGCTTCAAATCTCTTACCTCATTTGCTTTAGTCAGATCATGGCCTTCAGTATACAATGCTCTTTTGAGATATGTCCGATCGCCATCGCCTGGATTCAGTTCATATCTGAGAAGCTTGTCGGTGTAATTGGCCACATGTTGATCATTTCTGGGCATGATTCTACCTACATACAGTTCTGGAGCCCTATCAACGGTATCAGCAGACCAATCCGCGTTCAAGTCACTGAAATACAAGTCGCTGGGTGCATTCGTTTCATAGAATTGTTTATATCTGAACGGTATGTCTTTGCCTGCAAAAAGAACGTATTGTGTATCGTATTTATAATAGCAACTCTTCAAATATTGTCTTAGGGCACCGGCACTGTCATTATAGGCAATATGGTAAGACCCGTCTGCACGTTGGATTATGTCTCCCTGATTAACGGTAGTGTCATTCATCACATCATTCATGGTCACAATCTTGACGTTATACCCTTTCTGTTTTTTGAGGGCAGCTATACGTCGTAGCGAATGCTCTAATTCAGGGGTTGTCACAATCAGGTAGGGAAAACCGCCCATTTGATGTCCACCCGTTTTAGGGTCCATCGGGTCTAAACCTGATCCAGAGGATGGGACGACGTTCAATCCGTCACCCGAGTTAGGATTGATGACAATCATGGTGTCCATGGCAATGTCAGGAGCATAGGCCTCGACGTTCGTCGGGTTCACTACCATGCTTTCCGTGAGTCGGTAGCCCTCGTTTCTGAGTGCCGTGTCGTTGCGCACGATGGGATACATGGCCAATGAGTCAGAGAGGTCATAGCGTAATGTGAGGCGCACCGTACCCGACCGCCTCAGCTGGTCGCTGCTTGATAAAACGCCTGTCTTGTGCTTGAAGGCGATGGGCATGACAGCCACCGTGACGATGTGGTTCTCACCGGCAAGGAATCCCTCGTCCACCACCCATGCCGGTTGCGACGGGTAGAACGAGTTGAAGCCGTAGGTCGCACTGTCGGGGAGGGTGACCACCACGGGAGTGGTGTCACTCATCATGCGAGGCGGCTGACAGGGGTAAACAAGATGGTCAATGTATTGCGTCATGTTGTTGCTCAATGTCGCCGTGACGCTGAAATTGGTGGCATTGTAAGGCACCGAGAACTTCAGATAGTCGATGGGAAGCGAGGGCGTGCCGGGCTCGCCGCCGTTGAACAGGTCACCGTAGTTGACGGTGGTGTAGGTCACCCCGCCCAACGTGTCGGTGCCGACGGTCATGCCGCTGCTGCCGTAGTTGACGGTGTGGATGATGGTGTTCACCGCCGACAATGCCGTCGGCACTAGCAGCACCATCAGCGTGACCGCCAGTTGGATTGTCCGTATTTTTTTCATGGCAGTGGGGTTTACTTGGTGAGTATCATCTTCTTGCTGTCAACCAGTGTGCCGTCGGCCACGAGGGCATACAGGTACATGCCTGCACCCAGATCATGGGCGGTGAGCGTCACCTGGCTCTCGCCGCGACCCGTGGCGGCGATGCGCTTGAGCTGCTTGCCCTCCATGTCATAGATGTAGATGTCGGCGCTCACCACGTTCTGCGGCAGGCAGTAGCGGATCACGGTCTCGCTGCTCCAGGGGTTGGGGGCGTTCTGGTACAGTCTGGCGCTGGTCAGTCCAGCAGTGGCCTCGTCAATACCGGCATATTGTGCAGCCAGAGTGGAAGGCGTTTCGGTCTCGCCCTTGAGTTCTGACAGTTGGGCCTGCAGCTCGTTGATGGATTCAACCAGCACGGGAATCAGGCCGATGTAGTCCACCGACATCATGCCGTCGGCATCAGTATGTACCAGCTGGGGAAAAGCCTCTTTCACGTTCTGGGCGAGGAAGCCGTAGCGCTCGCTGCCCTGCTCAAGGCTGCGGTAATAGCGGTCCATGATTTCCCTATCCCTGGCGCTTGCCGTCAGGTCCATGGGGCGGGTGGCTGCGCAGTGGCTCTTGAGGCGGTAGGTCACGGGCTCCAGTGTGCTCAAGGCTGAAAGCACATCCTCCACAGGCTCGATGTCCTCCTTGAGGCGCTCATCGGACTGGATAAACACGCCGTGTGTGGTCAGGTCAGTGCTGAAGTTGAAGGTCGGGGAGCGCGAGGGGTCATAAACCGCCAATGTGTCTGCGTCGTTAGTCCCGGTTCCTTTGGTGATGTAGAGACCGTTTTTGCCATGCAGCCACAACTGTTCGGTTTCATCGTTGCTTCGCTCACCGATGGCCACATTATAACCTGTTGATGGGATGGTGCCGAAAGTGATACGGGCGCTGGTCGGATTAACACCGTTTTCACCGAAGAGTTTGAGGGTGGTCACGGTGTCGGGGTCGGTCTGCGGGTCAGGGTTGACACCCACTTCGGCATGACCGCTGTTGCGTATGATGAGCTGTGCGCTCACTTGGTTGGTAGAAACCAACAGGCAGATGATGACTGCCAAAAATAAATACGTCTTTTTCATGACTGTTTATAGTTATTTAGTTAATAAAAAATGAATAATTGAAAATCGTGATTATAAGATTATCAGTAGGTTAAAAGATATTTGCGTAGAAAAAAAACTGCAAATCATCCATTTAATTCTTCAAATGAAAACTGATTGGAATCAGATAGAACTTCCATATTTTATTAATAATAAGGTTGCTTCTATTCGATTTCGAAGTAGCCTTCGAACTCGTTGCCGGTGGGTGATGTGATGGTGATGTAGTACTCGTCAGGAACCAGCGATGACACGTCGATGGTGTCGTAGATGCCGCTGACCTGCGTGGAGATTTCGGTTAACCATGTAGTCATCGACTCAATCTCCACATCATAGTAACTCACCTCGCCACCACCGTCGATGATGATCACAGCATTGCTGGTGTCTAAATACACGTCAGGCTGGTCAAATGGAATGGGTTGATCCAAGTGAGTGCCGTCATGGGACCCATGTTGCATGTTAATCTTTTTCTCATTCCTAACATCAGCAAACATGTTGATTGCATTGACGCATGATAATGCCGATAAGATCAAACAAGCGATAAATTGTTTTTGTTTCATTTTAGTTATGATTTAGGTGTTATTTGGTGAATCATGTTTTTCTGGTAGCAAAATTATAATAAAAAAATGGAAAATAAGCAAAAAAACGATTAGCATTTTTGCTTATAACCAATTGATATTCAAGTGTCTAAAAAATTAACAAATTAGCCTTGCAGGAATCAGCAGGATCAATTGTCAGAATAGTCTAATTTTCCCTGAAAATATAATTGTATGAACTCTTCAATTCTTACTTCCAGCCCGATTTTTTCCTTCATCAATCTCTTCTTGTTTTTGCTGACGGTCACATCGCTGGAATATCCCATACACAGTCTGATGATTGAATTGGGTAGATCGGCGCAAACCAGTAGGAACAAATGCATTTCCTTTTCGTTCATTTCCGGATAGTTCTTTTCCACGAACGTGGCAATCTCTCGATATTCGCCATCGACAAACACCTTGAGATTATCCCAGAAAGACTGTTTTAGAGGAGTGCGCAATGTAACTCCATTTGCAAATAATTTCTTGAAACCGCTAATCAATGACAAATGATTCCTCTTGCCATCCTGTGCCGCTGTTTTTATCCTTATGTTTTGATATAGTTCGTCAAATGCAGCTTGTCGGGATTTAACGATGCGTGAGATGTGTGAGGAAATGTTTTCCTTTTCTTTTTGAAACGCTTGGATTCGCTTGTTGGCTTCTGCCAATTGTTGGTCTTTCTCATCAACAATCCGTCGGTGCTCAATCCATTCTGTTTCCAATGCCTGAATCTTTTGTTCTGAATCTCCGACCAAGTTTTCTAACTCCTTTTGTACTTCATCCAGTTGCTGTTTGTAACGGAGATTCATCCTTCTTATCAACCATGTGCCACATGAAATCAAAATCACGACCAGTAGCAAAAATGCTAAGGTTAGCAGGATGGTGTTGAACTGATGAGCCTCCTTCAGATTGGTTTCACGCAGTTGAGCGTCAAAGTCGAGTTCGGTGTTCAACAAGGTAGATTCAACGGATGAAGTCATGATGCGCTCATCAATCATGTGCGCTTCATGGGAGTGAGAGGCATAACCGAGGTAGTCATTCATCGCTAAAGCCAGTTCGCCAAGAAGTAAATGATAATTCAAACTGTCTTCGGCTTCACGCGGATGTGGTATCATAGATTTGATCCAAAGCGCCGAATCTATGAGATTGAGTTTGATATAAGACCTTGCTGCATAGTAGTAGAATGTGCGTTCCTCGCAATCGTCTTTCACATCTGCTATGATGTCGAGCGCCAAATCCTTGGCATGTCGGTAATCCTGGCCATAAAAATAGAACCCTGCAAGTTTCGATTCATAGAAGAATCGTCTTGGAGACTTGCTGTCCTTCGCCAGTGAGATGGCTTTCTCCAGAAAATAGAGAGCAGAATCTTTACCCACGATTCTGTCATAAAGACCTTGAGTTCCGATGGCGACAATAAGATAATTAGTGTCGCCGATGGCCTCAAAGTATCTTGTGGCACGTGACATTCTAGTCACAACGGCACTATCGTTGCAGTATTCTTTTTTATATAGTTCACCAATTTTGAGGTTGGTGTAGCCCAGGTTGAAGTAGTCGTCGGGTGCGGCGGTGGCTTCGGCGGTTTTGTAGTAGAGCATGGCGCTGTCGGGGTGGCCCAGTTCTTCCATGACGGCGCCCTTGTAGATGTAGGCGCGGGTGAGTTTCTCGCGCTCCGACGAGTGGGCGCGGTACCAGGCGAGGGCGCGGTTGATGTCGCTGTCGCTGGTGGCGGTGATGTAGCAGCGGTAGCGGGCCTGGGTGAGCAGCAGGTCACGGTAGGCGTGGTCGCCGTCGTCGGTGAGGCTGTCACGGCAGACCGCCTCGACCAGAGCCAAGGCGCTGTCGGGGTTGACGCGCATCAGGCTGTCGGCCGCCGTGAGACGGCTGTCATAGCGTCGCGTGCCGTCGCAGCCCGTGACTACCGCCCCGAGCACCAGCATGACCAATATGACCGTTACCAGATGCCTCATGGCTGCAAAGGTAGTAAAAAAACGGCATATGCCGATTTTTTATATTGAGGGGAGGAGTGATTGCGAGCTTGCGCTCGCGGTGTATGAGGCGGCTGGCGCCGCCGTGTATTGCAGCTTCGCTGCGGTGAATGGGTGTATTGCGGGCTTGCGGCCGCGAGGTGGGGGGGCGCCTTTTTTTATTTTTCCTTGCGGAGGACGATTCGTTGGTCGTAGGCTCGCTTGGCGGCGGTCTTGAGGTTGCGCAAGGTGGTGTAGTCGGTGGCGGGATAGCGACCGTCGCGCATCAGGTGGCGGGTGACGATGGTGACGGTGTTGTCGTTGGCTTGGGAGGTTTGCTCCACCTCGCCCAGGGGTGTCACCTCACTGATTGCCTGCGGCAGGGCCTCGATCACATAGCCGTCGGGGATGGTCACTACCACAGTGTCGATATCGACATAGCCGTAGCTGATGTTGACGGGCTGCACGCGCTGCTGCAATGCCCGGGGCACGGTGACCTTGTGGAAGAGTCCCACCGGGATAAACATGCGTGAGCCGGTGATGTTGGCCAGTTTGCGGCTCTCGAGCTGCATAGACACATCGATGTGGGGCGTCGTGTAGCTCGGCTTGTGCTCGGTGAAGGTGAAGTCGCGCAGTGTGGCGCCCGACAGGTTGATGCCGTCGAGCATGACATCGCGGCGTCTCTGCTCGGTGGCCGATGCCATGGGCATCATGTCTTCGTATTGGCGGTTCTCGTATCGCAGATTGACGTCAACCATCGCGCTGCCATCGTCCTGCAGCGTGACGTGCGCCTTATTGTAAGATGCATTCTGCTCGGGAGAGTAAACGGGCAGTTTGACCAGATGGCCGCCGTTGTCATCAATCAGCAACGCATCGTTGCCGGCAATGCCTTCGTGCACATATCCCAGCGGCATATAGGCCGATGCTGTGCACTCGAGCCACAGCGTGTCGCCCGGCAGCGGCACCTGGGCAATGGCGTGGTTGAACTGATTAGACGGGAACTCGGTGACGAGGTCGCGATGCCCGTTGTCGATGACCACATAGTTGGCCGGCAGACCCGCCTCGCGCAGCATGGCGCACATGTAATTGGTCAAACCCTTGCAGTCGCCAAAACCAGTGCGGCACACCTCGGTGGCGGGAAACGGTTGCCAGCCGCCGATGCCCAACTGGATGCTCACATAGCGTGTGGTTTGGGCCAGGTAACGGTAGATGACATCCACCTTGCTGCGGTCGCTGGCGCAAGTGTCGGTCATGGCGTGCAGCTGTGCCTTGAATTCGGGCGACAGCTCTTGCAATCCCGTGCGCAACGACTGGTTCCATGCTCCAAAACCTTGCCATGAAGACATGTCGCCTGCGACGCCGTGGAACTCAAATTGGCCTGGCGCCCACAGGATGTGGGGCACGGCATCGCGAGCGGGGGGTGAATAGGGCTCACTGTCGATGGCCGGCAGGTTGTCCATGTGGGCCTCGTAGCGGATGCGTCCATCGTCTTGGGTGCTCTGCGTCACTTGGGTTGACGTGTTGAGGCACAGGTGGCGGCATGCCATCTGGGCGGGTGCCGTGAGCACATAGCTGGCATGGTCCACTTGGGTGTTGTAGGCTTCGACGGGCGCAAAGGCCGGGAAGCCGAAATTGCCTGAGTTGCCCTCGGTGACCCAGTTGAACTCAATGGTAATCGGGTAACCCGGAGGCATGTAGTCGAGCGAGAGGGTATAGAAATCATCGGCCAGGCCGCTGCTCAAGTCACTGCGCTTGAGTTCGCTTTTCTTGAATTTGCGAATCACCTTGCCTGTGGCATCGGTCACTTGACCATTGAAGTCGTTCAGCTTCTGCCACTTGCTGCAACCTATCACAAACTGTGCCAGGTCGCTTGCCCGCTCGTGGAGCAAGCGATAGATTCGCTGCTCGGTGACGCGCGTGTTGCGCATGTCACGACAGTCCACCTGGGTGGTCGATTGAAGCACTACCGCATCGACCGTCTGTGCTGCGGCATGTAATGTGCAAGCCAGCAGCAAGAGTATGGCAATCAGGTGCTTCATGACGCTTTCTTGATGACGATGACATCCTGCAGGCGCTTATACACCTCTTCCAGGAAAGTTTTCACAAAGGGATATTCGTTGGGCGTGAAGAAAATCTTGTTGACCTGGATCTGGCACCTTGATGTCAGCGTCGGGCCGGCCGCGTTGGTGACAATGACACAGCTCAGTTTGCCGTCATCGCTCTTCATCATCAGTGGTTGAGGCAATTCTTCAACCACATATCCCTCGGGAAGGGTGATTACCGAAGTCAGGTTCTCGATAGAGATGCACGGGAACTCGACAGGCAGCGTGCGCTGCTCCTCGGTGAGGGGATTCTCGCTCATTACATTCAGCACCCACGGGTTGAGGTAGATCATATCGCCTGCCGCATCACATTGCTTGGTCACATGCATGTTTCGCTCCACGTCAGGTCCCAATCCATGATGATTGGCGAGCGAGAGCGACTCGATTTCGCAATTCAGCTCCTGAGCCAACTGTGACACAAAGGTGACGCTGTCGGTCGCCATGCGGAACTCATGGCGCAAGCCGGCGGCCTCTAAACCCGTCATCTTTGTCTGCACATCGGCCTGCAAAGTGCCGTCGGGCTGGAGCGTTGCCTTGACCATGCTGCGAGTCTTAGAGGCCGACAGTCCAGTCAGTTCCACCCATTCGACAGGTTTTTCCTTGCTCACGATGCGCGCGCGGTCGACCAGCAGATGGTCGGGCAAGACATCGAGCCAGCCGTCCTCAATCGAGCCGTCCAGATAGGAAAACGCGTCATCCACCTTTACCGCTACAACAAAGGTGTTGAACTCTTTGGCCGAGGCGCGAGAAATCGTCAGGAATCCCTTGTCGCGAGAACGCATCACAGCGGGATAGGCTTCAAAACCGGCATCCCTGAGCATGTTGATCAAGATGAAGTTGATGCTGGCGTTGTTGCCCGTGCGTTCTTTGAGCACC
>CACZVR010000097.1 GCA_902784675.1 uncultured Bacteroidales bacterium
ATAAACAGAAGACCAAGAAAGAAACTCCAGTTTGAAGCACCAAAATCAGTCTTCTATCGAAGATTATGACTATTTTCGCACTTCAAACTGGAATTCGCGAGGAACGGGGAGGGAGGAGAGTAGATAGGTGTATGGGTGTATGGGGATGTTAGCTCCTCGCTCCTCGCTCCTCGCTCCTCGCTTCTCACTCCTCACTCCTCACTCCTCACTCCTAGTTCATGAAGGATCCATCGTGGCACGCTGTCGGCGGTGTTGGGGCCGATGACCTCGCTGGCTGCCGCCTTGACCTCGGAGAAGGCGTTTTCCACGGCTACACTGTGGTCGGCAGCCTGCAGCATGGCGATATCGTTGCGGTTGTCACCAAAGACCACGACGCGGTCGGCGCCCACCTGGCGGGCGAGATCACGGATGGCACCCGCCTTGCTGGTGCCGGCAGTGAAAATCTCCAGATAGCCCTCGCTCTCGTCAAAGATGTCATGGTAGAGCATCACCGTGCAGGTGGAGACTGCTTGCAAGTCGGTTGCCAACGCCTTGAGCACGGCATACTTGTTCATCGCGAAGATGAGCAAGGCCTCATCAGCATTGTGGCGATAGTGCTCATCGTCAAGGAAGAACCGCTTGAGCGGCAAATGCTGACGGGCAGCGACAAAGCGCTCCTCTTGCACCGACAAGGAGCCGCAATGATGCGTGTAGAGCAGGCTGCCATGGCGACGGTAGATGAAAGGGTGGAGCCCATGACGGTCAAACACATCGGACACGGCATTGACGGTCTCATCGTCAATGCAGCGGGTGTGCTCATAGTCGCAAGTCACCGGGTTCCACATCGCCGACCCGCCGATGACAATGAATGGCAGATTGGCATGCACCTGCTGCATGAGCGGCACCACGGTGGCTGGCGTGCGCGCCGTGGCGACGGTGAAAAGCCCGCCCAGTTCCTCAATGATGCGGTTGAGCATGGCGATAGTGTCTCCCGACAGCACTGAGTCCTCGTTGAGCAAGGTCCCGTCCAGGTCACTCACATAGAGCGTCCTCCTCTGCTTATTTGTCTTTTCGTCAATCACTGGTGCAAAGGTAGTAAAAAAGCGGCAAATGCCGCTTTTTAGTTAGGAGTGAGGAGTGAGAAGTTAGGAGTTATTTGGTATCCGCATCCCATACACTATACACCATACACTGTGGGCAACGCCCGCTACCGGCATCCGCGTTCGGTTTTTTAAAAAAGACATGACTATTCCTAAAAAAGTTTGACAGGAGTTTTGTGACAGCCTTTCTCTGCTTGATGAGAGGGTTGCGCACCACAAAAAAGTATGCACCACGTTTCACAACGAGATGCATACTGTAGGATGAATAGTATTAATATTTCCAACTTTGGTGCAAAGGTAGGTTTTTATACCTTTGGCGCCAAATATTTAGTGCAAAAAATTGTTATAATTAGTTAACCAATTATGGTAGTGCGATTTTTTGCTCATTCTTGATGCTCAAGCATCTGCGGGATGCGAGATAATCAGCTGAATGAGGGCATTGACATCACTGATGTTCACCTCACCGTCGCCGTTCACATCGGCCGCCTCAAAGAGGTCAGCATCGGTGGTGCCGCCATTCAGGATGACGTTGATCACAGCATTGACGTCGGCGATATTCACCTCGCCGTCACCGTTCACGTCGCCAGGAATACCCTGTTGAGCAGGCCACTTGTCGGAATAGTTGATCTTGATGTTGTCAAGATAGCAACTCACCGTACTGCTGCCCGAGGTCTGGTTGATGCGCAGCATGATGGGCTCATCGATGGGAAGGTTTGCCGTCAACGATGACACTTCATTGGCTTTGGCGCTGAGGGTGCCGTCGGTAACTCCCAACCATGTCTCACCGTTGTCTGTCGAATAGGAAAGCCTGAAGTTAGCCGTCGTGTTGCTCGGATTATAAACCGTGAAGCTGACCAAGTAAGGCTTTGCTTCGAGCGGTGCCGATGTGGTCAACTGGCTGGGCTTCTTCATCGCCACGCCGTGACCCACAGTGCCATTGGGCAGCGTATATTCCTTCACAGCACACTTCGTGAAGTCCCACTTGCTGTAAACACCTTGCACGCCCTTGGCGCTCAGGTCATCGGTAACGGGCATCAGCTCAAAGTCCTCGACCTCGGCGACGATCGAAGTGTCCACCTTGGCCTCGAAGGTGATGATGCGATTACTCTCGGTGATGTTCAAGATAGAAAAATCGTTGAATTTGCCGTCCCATGTGCGCAGGTTGGGCGTGGTGAAATTGGTGATCGATGTCACGCCAGACGTGCCAGGGAAGGGGTCACTGCCACTGTCCTGGCCGCTGTATCTGGCCCTCAACAGGTCATAATACATGCGGCTTGGGTTGCAATTCACCTCATTCTGTTCCCAGATGCGTGCGTTGGTCGAGTCCACACGAGCAATCATCATGCCATGTCCGGGCAGATAACGGTCCCACTTGCCGGCCTGGCGGTTCTCGATGAGGAAGTACTCGTCCTGGGTGGGTGTATTCAACCTGTAGCCCGTGTTGCTCTGGTCCAGAGCCTGCAACGAATAGATGCCATCGGCTTCAATCAGTTCGGGTGTGGTGAATCCCAACGCATAACGCTCATACAAGCTGTAGCCCACAGGATTGCGTCCGAAGTTATTGCCGCTGCCACCCGCCATGATCGACCATTCGCCGGGATTGCGGCTCTCGCCGCCACTGCCGCTGTAGTCGGTGTCATAGAGGTCAGGCAGACCCAACACGTGACCGAACTCATGGCAGAACGTGCCGATGCCGTTCACGTCGGCATAATAGCCTTCCCATCCGGCAATCTCGGTGGAGCAGGCATAGAGCCAGAAGCCCACACCGTCGCGCATGGGTTCCTGCCACAGGTAATACATGTGAGGCCACAAGTAATTCTGATTGTTGCCGCTGTAGTTGGCCGAATAGCCAGCCACCAGGAAGAACACCATATCGACATAGCCGTCACCATCGGTGTCATAGTCGCTGAAGTCAACAAGGTCATCGACAGCCATGAGTGCAGCCGAGAAGACCGGGCCGCTGTTGTTGGTGCCCTGGGGGAAGGTGCAGGTGTAGGGAACGTCCACGGGACCCACGATATCAAACACGGGGTCAAAGATGTGGTTGGAGTTATCGTAGTAGTAGTCACGCACACTGCCCGTCATCGACACAAAGCCATGGCTGCTCTGGTATCCCTTGAAGTCATGGGTGTTGACCATGGCATCGTAGAAACCGTTGGCGTCATTCATCGAGAACTGCATGTCGGTGTAGTTGATGAGGATGATGAGACCGCGGAAGTTGTCATAGTCCATCGTCCCATCGGCACCCACGCGATGCATCGCAGCATTGCGGCGTCCCTTCATCTGAGCACCGGCACGCACCTTGGACGGGTCGGTCAGGCCCTTGGGAACATTGGCCAGGGCTGCACGGTCGGCAGCCGTGCGATAGGCCACGTCGCGGGCGATGCGGTCGCCAGCCACCAGGTGGCCACCTGCAACGGTGGCATAGGTGTAGAAGCCCGCCTTGTTCTTGACAATGGTGTAACCGTCCTGGGTGGTGTTATAGTGGGTGAACTCGTCGCCATGCAGGACAACCGTGAGCATTGTGCCATCAGGCTGAGCCACCTGAATGGGCGTGGGATCGGCTGGGACCGCCTTGGCCATCAGGCACGACAATCCCAGGAACAAAAACATCATTTTTTTCATCATAAGTTCTATATGCTTGAATCTGGTTCTTTGTTATCAGTTCAAAATCAGAGCAATGACTGCGTTGATGTCACCAATGTTCACATCGCCGTCACCGTTCACGTCCGAACGGCCAGAGGTGTTGTCCTCGCCACCCAAAATGATGGAGATGAGGGCATTGATGTCACCGATGTTCACATCGCCGTCACCGTTCACGTCGCCAGGCACATACATGTCAGGACCGCCTTCATCGCCCGTGTAATAGAGCGAGAAGTTATCCACATAGGTAGCCGTGTTCTTGTTACCGCCCACCTGTGAGATGCGGAACTGAGCTGGCTGGTTGTTCTTGAGGTTGAGCGACCAGTAGCATTGTCCAGTGGTTTTGGCAACCACCTCGGCAGCATCGCCACCGGCAGCACTCAGGGCCTTGAACCAGGTCTGACCGCCGTCGGTCGAGTATTCCAACGCATACTTGGCTGCCGTCGATGAGGTATTGAACACCTTGAGCGAAGCCATGTAGAAATTATAGTAAACAGGCGTGAGGCTATAGAAGTTGCTGGGCAGCTTCATCATCACGCTGTTGTAGCCGTCGGCCTTGTCCTCGCCGGGAGCACGCACACCCGACTTGTTGAAGGTCCAATAAGTGAAGTCGCCTTCCACATTGCTGTCGGTGGTGCTTGTGGTGGCAGGCATCGACTCAAAGTCCTCGATGAGCACGTCAAGCGAGCCGTCCTTCACGACGTTAAAGGTCACAACACCAGCCCTTTCGGCAATACCCACCAGGTTGTAGTAGTTGTCTTGGCCGTTCCAGGTCTTGAGGTTAGGCAAGGTCTCGTTGGTGATCATGGCGATGCCCTTGGTCCCGGGGAACGGGTCGCTGGCCAGGTCGCCCTCGGTGGTGTTGCCGGCACGCAGCATCTCAAAGTAGTTGTGATTGGGATTGCAGTTGATTTTGTTGTTGGCCCACACACTGGTATTGGTGCTGTCAACGCGGGTCACAATCATGCCATGACCGGGGATGTAGCTGTCCCAACCGGTCTTTTGACGGTTCTCGATGGTGAAGAACTCTCCTGTTCTCGGAGTGCGCAACAGGTAACCGTCACGCGAGACGTTCACAGCCTCGAGGCTGTACTGACCTTCCTTGTTGATGGTCTTGGGATTGGCCCAACCCAGGGCATAACGCTCATACAGGGTGTAACCGGCGGGGCAGCGGCCATAGTTGTAGTCACCGCCACCAGCCATCACGTCCCAACCACCGGGATGATGGCTCTCGCCACCGCTCTCAGCGTAGTCGGTGTCATAGAAGTCGGGCAAGCCAAGCACATGGCTGAACTCGTGGGCCACTGTGCCGATACCCTCGACAACTACTGTGCTGGGGCTGCTTTCCCAACCATAGAGCTCGGTCGAGCTGGCATAGCGGTCAATCCACTTGCCGTCAAGCGAGAGATAGGAATAGTACAAGTTGGAGGCATGAGGCCACAGATAGCCTGAGTTGTTGCCGCCATAGCTTGACGAGTAACCGGCGACAAGGAAATAGACCATGTCGACGCGGCCGTCATTGTTGTTGTCATATTGGGTGTAATCCACCTCGTTGTTGGCATCCTTCAAGGCCTGCTTGAAAATTGAGGTGGAGTAGTGATTGCACTGAGTTGATTTATAGGTCGTGCTATAGGGACCATAAACGTCGAACGGCGGTGTGAAAGCGCCATTGGACTGGTCGTCGAAATAGTCGCGCACACTGCCAGGGCAGGAGACGTCACGGTCGGTGCGGGGATCATGGAAACCCGTCAGTCCCTCGGTGCTGAACATGTTGGTATAGAATTCCTGGGGATTTTCGGCAGCAAACTGCACGTCCGAGAATTCGATCAGGATAACCAGACCGCGGAAGTGTTCCAAGTCAAAGTTCGACAAATCCACATCGCGTTTCGCACGGCGCACATGGGCCTGAGCCACCTGAGTCTCATCGGTCAGACGCTTGGGTGTTCCCGCAAGCAGAGCAAGTTCCTGAGCGGTGCGATGGCCCTCGTCGTGGGCCAGGATGCCGGTCTCAACCAGCGTTTTGCCCTGGCGCTGGGCGTAAACATAGGCACCTGCCTCGCTGAGCAACACCGTGTAGCCGTCGGCTGTGGTGTTGAAATGGTAGAACTCGTCACCGATAAGATTGATGGTCAGCAACGTTCCGTCAGGCTGAGGCATTTGCACCAGACCGCGGTGGGCAGGAATAGCCAGCGATGTGAGAATAGTCATCATCGCAACCAAAATCAATAAAGCAATTTTTTTCATTATCTTTCAGTTCAAATTTGTGATTTATCTTTTGTTAATGGCTCAAAACACTACACTGTCCGTTTCCTGGCATTTTAATGGGGACACGGACAGAAAAAACTGTTTGAAGGTGCAAATTTACGTCCTTTTTTCACATAATCATCATTTTTCATTATCAAATCTGGCAGTTTCCCCTCTTTTCACTGCCAAAACGCTGTGTTTTTTGTATTTTTTAATTAATTTTGTCAAATCTTACCGTAACACATGATTTGATTACAAGAGAGAAATAGGGCAGGCTGAGGTTTTTATATGGGTAACAGTCTGTCCAAAAAAGATGTTTTAAGGTTTACAAGCGGTGGCCGCGTCGAGACGACGTGGCCACTTTATTGATTTCTCTTGATCACCACATAGTGAAGCTCAACGAGCAAAACTTGGAATGTTCCACGCATCATCCTCAAATTCATATAGTTTTGAACAATTCACCGATTTTAACGGACTTTTTTGATGTTCTTTGCTCAAAAAAATGTTACTTTGCATCCGTGAAACATCGTGCAAGCCGAAAACAATGAAGTTTACTTCAATTGTTGAGGCGCAGCCGATGTTATCAAAACAATGTGCAAGCCGAAAGCAATGGAAAATTTATTTTCAAATTGCTGAGGCGCAGCCAGTGTTATCCAAACATCGCGCAAGCCTTTTGACGACAAAACCCAATGGGAAAAATAATAGCAATAGCCAATCAAAAGGGTGGGGTGGGCAAAACCACCACCTCCATCAATCTGGCAGCGGCACTGGCGACACTCAATCAGCGGGTGTTGCTCATTGACGCTGACCCGCAAGCCAACGCGACATCGGGACTGGGTGTTGAGCCCGACAAGATGTCGGCGACAACCTATGAGTGCCTGGTCGATGACTATCCCCTGCGCAGTGCCGCAGTGGAATGCTGTGTCGAGGGACTGAAAGTGGTGGGCTCACGCATCGATCTGGTGGGCGCCGAACTGGAATTGGTCGAGAAACAAGGTCGCGAACGCGTGCTCAGCAACGCCCTCAAGGATATCAAGGACGACTATGACTTCATCATCATCGACTGCAGCCCGTCACTGGGACTCATCACGGTGAACGCCTTGACGGCAGCCGACGGTGTCATCATCCCGGTGCAAGCCGAGTATTTCGCCCTGGAGGGCATCAGCAAGTTGCTCAACACCATCCGCATCATCAAGGGGCGCCTCAACGCAGGATTGCGCATCGAGGGCTTCCTGCTCACGATGTATGACGCGCGCCTCAGGCTCGCCAACGAGATCTTTGAGGAACTGAAGCGGCACTTCGGCGACATGGTGTTCAACACCGTGATTCCCCGCAACATCCGCATCAGCGAGGCTCCCAGCCACGGGCTGCCGGTCATCCTCTATGACCCCGAGTGCCGCGGCACCGTGAGCCACATTCAACTCGCCAAAGAACTGATGGCACGCAACGGCAAAACCACTGAATAAAAAGAACAAAACAAAAAATAACAGACAGAATATGAAACGTAACGCACTGGGCAAAGGACTTGACTCGCTCATCTCGGTGGACAGCATACAGACCGAAGGATCATCGGCCATCAACGAGATCGCCGTCAGCCAAATCACGCCCAATCCCACCCAACCGCGACAGAACTTTGACGAGGACGCCCTCGAGGAACTTGCTGCCAGCGTGAGGGAATTAGGCATCATCCAACCACTCACCCTGCGCAGCATGGGTGACAACGCCTATCAGATCATCTCGGGTGAAAGACGCTATCGTGCCGCCCTGCTGGCAGGCCTGAACACGGTGCCCGCCTATGTGCGCACCGCCAATGACAGCGAGGTCACCGAGATGGCGCTCATCGAGAATATCCAGCGCGAGGACCTGAACGCCATCGAAATCGCGCTCACCCTGCGCAAACTCATCGATCAGTATCACCTGACGCAGGAGCGCCTGAGCGAACGCATCGGCAAGAAGCGCGCCACCATCGCCAACTTCCTGCGTCTGCTCAAACTGCCCGCCGAGGTGCAGTTGGGCCTGCGCGACCACACCGTGGACATGGGCCATGCCAGGGCGTTGCTCTCGCTTGATGACCCGAAACAGCAACTCAAGCTCTATAACGAGACCGTCAAGAAAGACCTGTCGGTGCGCCAAGTGGAACAACGCGCCAAGCAGATGCAACAAGCTGCTAACGAGGCTGTTCAACCCGCCGAACC
>CACZVR010000098.1 GCA_902784675.1 uncultured Bacteroidales bacterium
GAGGCCTTTGATGCCGACGGCAAGATGGCAATGACTAACCTCGTGTTCCCCACCACGCCTTACACCAACCTCAAGGTCAAGGGCGGCAAGGCCACGATCTACCAGATCAACTATTAGCCTTTAGTTACTGGCGGATGCCAACTAAGGACTAAAAACTAAGGACTAAGGACTAAAAATTCAAATAAAAATGGCAAAGACAAATAAAATCGCGATCATCTCGGTCATGCTGTGCTTCTTCTGCATGGGTTTCGTTGACCTCGTGGGTATCGCCTCCAATTATGTGAAAGAAGACCTCCAACTCTCGGACTCGGTGGCTAACATCTTCCCCTCGCTGGTGTTCTTCTGGTTCCTCATCTTCAGTGTTCCCACGGGCATGCTGATGAACAAGATCGGCCGCAAGAAGACGGTGCTCCTGTCATTGGTAGTGACGATTCTTTCGCTGATGATTCCGCTGTTCGGCAACAGTTTCGCAGTGATGCTCATCGCCTTCTCGCTGCTAGGCATCGGTAATGCACTGATGCAGACCTCGCTCAACCCGCTGGTATCGACCGTGATGGGTGGCGGTGCTGTTCGCCATCTATTTTGTGGTAGGCACCTTCTCGGCTGTCTTGTTAGGAGTGACACCCATCCATGAGGAGAAAATCGAGGGCAAGCCTTCGACCTTTGTGGAGTGCTTCAAGCTCTTGGGCACGCCCATCGTGCTGCTCTCGTTCCTGGGCATCATGTGCCATGTGGGTATCGACGTGGGCACCAACACCACCGCTCCCAAGATCCTCATGGAGCGCCTGGGCATGACCCTGAACGATGCCGCGTTTGCCACCTCGCTGTACTTCATCTTCCGTACCATCGGTTGCTTGACGGGTTCATTCTTCCTGCGCGTACTCAAGATGAGAACGTTCTTCATCATCAGCGTCATCATGATGGCACTGTCGATGTGCGGCATGTTCTTCGGCCAGGAGAAGTGGATTCTTTACACCGCTATCGCCCTCGTGGGTTACGGCAACTCCAACATCTTCTCGATGTGCTTCGCTACGGCTCTCGAGTCGATGCCCAAGAAGCAGAACGAGGTTTCCGGCCTGATGATTATGGGTCTGTTCGGCGGTACTATCTTCCCGCTGCTCATGGGTTTCGCCAGCGACGCTGTTGGCCAGGCAGGTGCTGTGGCAGTGATGGCCATCGGTGTCATCTATCTGTTCACCTACATCAAGCAGCTCAAGACCGTTAACCCTTAACCTGTAACCTATAACCTTAGATAATATGGACAAACGTTATGTAGTGGGCCTGGGCGAGGCCCTGTGGGATGTTCTCCCCGAAGGTAAGAAACTGGGCGGCGCACCCGCCAACTTCGCCTATCATGCCGGCCAGTTCCTGGGCAGTGACAACGCCATCGCCATCAGCGCGCTGGGCGAGGACAAACTCGCCGAGGAGACCATCGAGGCCCTCGAGGAGCATGGTCTCAAGTACCTCATGCCTCGCGTGCCCTATCCCACAGGCACTGTGCAGGTGACGCTCAACGAGGAGGGAATCCCCACCTATGACATCAAGGAGAACGTGGCTTGGGACAACATCCCCTTCACGCCCGAGATCGAAGAGATTGCCGCCAACTGCCGCGCCGTGTGCTATGGTTCGCTGGCACAGCGCAATGTCGTTTCGCGCGAGAACATCCAACGTTTCCTGGATGCCACTCCCGCCGACTGCATGAAGATCTTTGACATCAACCTGCGCCAGCAGTTCTACAACAAGGAGATTATCCAGCAGTCGATGCGCCGTTGCAACATCCTCAAGATCAATGACGAGGAACTCGTGACCATCGGTCGCATGTTCGGCTATCCCGGCCTCGACATCGAGAACAAGTGCTGGTTGATCCTGGGCAAGTACGACCTCGACATGCTCGTGCTCACCTGCGGCACCAACGGCTCCCTTCCAGGAGACCCCCAAGGTCGAGGTGGCTGACACCGTCGGCGCCGGTGACTCGTTCACGGGTTCATTCTGCGCTGCCATCCTCAACGGAAAGCCCGTCACCGAGGCCCACGAGCTGGCAGTCAAGGTCAGCGCCTACGTCTGCACCCAGAACGGCGCCATGCCCACATTACCTGACTGCTTCATGAAATAGCTTCTATAGCCTTACCACAGGCACTTGAATCGGGGGGTATATGCCTCCCGATTTTTACATTCACATATTGTCAACGAGGTGAATGATGTATTAGGGTAGATGATGACAAGGATTGACCTCTTGTTCCACCTCTCACCGAAAACAGTGGGTACAAGAGTGCCAATTTTCAAAATAAAAATAAGTCGCTGATTTTCAGCGACTTAAATTGTGGAGCTGGAGGGGTTTGAACCCTCGTCCAAACGTGGAACTAATAAGGTTTCTACATGCTTAGTCTCGGCTTGGTTTTCGACCAAAGGCAGGCCCGTCACCGTATCCTATCGCCGATATTCCTGCACCACCTGATCAACCCGCCTCGGCGCGAGGGCAGTTGGGTGATGTCTCGTCACTGCCCCTTGGGCAGCGATAAAGCCGAACTTACTGTTCTTCGGTTAGGCAGCGAGAGCGTAATTGTTTTCGCCATTTAATTGAGTCAATGACTGAGATTAGAGAGCCATGCCATTATCGCTCTGCATGCTTGCTTACCACCTCTACACGCTGTCAAAGCCAGTCAGCCCCAATAGTGTGTGCCGGTTGTAAACGGCCTGCAAAATTACTGCAAATTTTGTGCCAGGCAATGGATTAGGACGATTTTTTTGAAAAAAATCAGTGATTTTCTTCCTCCACGAGCTCATGCCAGTAGGGGGACTGCTCGGGGATGAAAGCTCCTGACTGGAGATACTCATAGATTTTGAGGCACGCCCAGGCGTCGATGGCGGCATATCGCTGTTGCGCTTCGGACAATTGAGGGGCTTCCCAGTTGGTGAGTTGCTGTCCCTTGCTGATCTTCTGCTGGAAAAGGATGGCATAGATCTTCTGGAGGCCCATGTCGGTGATGCTGTATTGCTTGACGAGCTGCTGAAGCTCGACAAAGCCCGCTGGCGTGCAGTCACAAACGCCCGCCAACTGGTGAAAGTCGTCGGATGTGGAGAGTCCCACCTTGATGCACGTCTCATCTTCGAGGTATTGCTTGAGTGGCTCGGGGACACCGGTCTTGTTCAAGCGGAAAAGGAAGGCGTCGCTTGATGTCGACAATTGCAGCAGTGCCACAGGGTGCCGCTCGCCACGATGGAAACAAGGCCGCGTCTCGGTATCAAATCCGACGATCGGCGAGGTGCGCAATGCGGCGACAGCGCTCTTGACCTGGGAAACGGCGCTGATGATGTGTATGCGCCCCGGGAAGACGACCTGGGGCATCTGGTTAATGGTCTGCTTATCTATTGAAACGACGTGCATGAGTATATTATAGAGTGAATAGTATTAAAGGCGTTCAACATGTTTAACTCCCTTGACATTGAGAATCTTCTTGATGAGGTCATCCAGCAATGTGATGTGACTGACGTTGACAGTGAGCATTCCTTCGAATAGTCCGCCTTCGGCATGGATGGAGATGCTGCGCAACAGGCAGTCGTCGGTCTTGTTGATGACCGATGTGATGGAAGAGACGATGCCGATGTCATCGCGTCCCAGCACCTTGAGCGTGGCAACGAATTGACTGCCCGCCTTGCCGGTCCACCGCGTGCGAATGATGCGGTAAGGGTAACGCAACTTGAGGTGGTGCAGGTTCTTGCAGTCGGAGCGGTGAATCTTAATCGCTCCGTCGCTCGCGATGAAGCCCTCGATGCGGTCACCAAAGATGGGGTTACAGCATCTTGCCAACTTGTAGTTCACGCCCTTGACATCATCGCCGATGGTGAGGATGTCCTCATTGGACTGGCTTGGTTGTGATGCGCCGCTTGGCTGGAGTACAAACTCCTCGGCCGAGCCACGCGTGGTGCTCTCGCTGGGTTTGGCGATGATGGCCTCGTACTGCTCAACGACCGTGTTCACGTCAATGACATCCTCCTGGATAGCCGCATAGAACTCGGTGGTCGTCTTGTAGCCCATTTTCTTAATCACACGTGCCAAGGTGGCATCGTCGGGCTCAATTTTGCGGTTCTTGAAGCGCCGTTGCAGCGTCTCGCGCGCCAGTTGCGCCTGACGGGCCTTGCGCTCGTTGATGGCGTTTTTTATCTTGTTGCGCGCTTTGCTGGTCACCGCAATATTGAGCCAGTCAAGACGGGGTGTTTGCGTTGCCGAGGTGATGATTTCGACAGTGTCGCCGCTCCTGAGGCGATAGTTGATTTTCTGGTTTTTGCCGTCTACCCTACCCCCCATGCAGGTGCTGCCCACGCGAGTGTGGATGTGATAGGCGAAATCGAGCAACGTGGCACCTTGCGGCAGGCGGAAGAGGTCCCCCTTGGGCGTGAACACAAACACCTCATCATTATACAGATTGGTGTCCATGTTGCGCATCAGGCTCATCTGCCCCTCCTGACCGCTAGCCTCGAGCATCTCGCGCACCTCGTTCATCCACTTGTCCACGTCGCCGTCGCTTTTGATGCCTTTGTAGCGCCAATGGGCTGCGACACCGCGTTCGGCTGTCTCGTCCATGCGCCGGGTGCGAATCTGCACTTCCACCCACTTGTTCCCTGGTCCATAGACCGTGGTGTGCAACGACTCATATCCGTTGCTCTTGGGGATAGTAATCCAGTCTTTGAAACGAGAGGGATTGGACTTGTAGATATCGGTGATGAGCGAAAAAGCGAGCCAACATGTGCGTTTCTCGTCCTTGGGCTCGGCGTCGATGATGACGCGGATGGCAAACAGGTCATAGATGCCACTCAGGTCCACATCCTGCTTCTGCATCTTTTGCCAAATGGAGTTGATCGACTTGGTTCGTCCCTTGATTTCATAGTTCAGACCTTCCTCGTCAAGCTTCTCCTTGATGGGCTTGATGAAATCCTCGACATAACAATCACGCTCTTTCTTGGTCTCGTTCAAGCGATTAGCAATGCGGGTGAACACTTTGCGGTTCAAGTACTTGAGCGAGGTATCCTCCAGTTCGGTCTTGATGGCATACAAGCCCAATTTGTGGGCCAGCGGCGCATACAGATAACGCGACTCGCTGGCAATCTCGCGCACGAACTTCTCGTTGGGGTGATGGTTGATGGCACGCATGAGTGCAAGACGGTCGGCCGTCATGATGAGGATGACACGCACATCCTCGGCAAACGTAAGCAACAGACGGTGGAAATTCTCGTTTTCGACGGCAGCCTGTTTCTTGTAAAGCGGCGCGACATGCAGCAGCCCATGCACAACACGCGCGATGTCATCGCCGAACAAGGTCTTCACCCGCGGCACGTCGAGGTAATCGTTGCGGCACAGGTTGTAGAGCATCGTGGCAATGACCATGACGCGGTCGGGAGCAATAGAGTCACACAGGGTGAGTGCCGTGCTCAAATGGCGCAGCACCGGGTTCAGCCCATACTGGTCACGGCGAAACAGTCCCGCCTCGACAATGCCCCTGCTGATCAGGTCATGCACCATGTTGATGTCATGGCACGACAACTGATTACCCAGCCTGTCATTCAAGCCTCTGACAAGCTGCAGCAACTGTTGGCGTTCCTCGGGCGCGAAGTATTCCTGTGCTGATACCATTATCATTATTTTGGGGCAAATATAATCTTTTTGTGGCAGATTGCTTGCAAGAACGTGTCCAAAAATGTAATTTTGGGGAAAATTTAAAAATTCAAGAGATATGTGGAATGATAAAGACAAACAACTGATGGCCCAAAAAGGCATCGACGAGTCGATGATTGAGGCTCAACTCAAACGTTTTGGAACCGGCTTCCCTTGGCTCAAACTCGATGCTGTCGCCACCGTGGGCAACGGCATCACCAGACTTGACGCCAAGCAGCAGTCACAGTGCATCAAACTCTGGAAGGAATACCAGGGAAAAGGTGCTAACATCGAGAAATTCCAGCCCGCCTCGGGTGCGGCGAGCCGCATGTTCAAGAATCTGTTCGCTTTCATCAACGAGGGCAAAACACAACCCGATACCGACTTTGAGCGCAAGTTCTTTGAGGGAATCACGCAATTCGCCTTCTATCCCCAATTGAACAAAACGTGTGTGAACTTGTATCAAAAGAACGTCAGCGAGCTTATCGCCGACAACCGCTATGCCGACGTGCTCAAGGCCTTGCTCCAGAAAGAAGGGATGAACTATGGCGCTCTGCCCAAGGCGTTGCTCAAATTTCACCACACCGCCGCCGGCACCGTACACACGCCGCTTGAGGAGCACCTCGAAGAGGGCGCGCAGTATGCCGCCGACAGTCATCGACACGTGCGCCTGCACGTCACCGTCTCACCCGAGCATCGCTCAGGCTTTGAGCGCCTCATCAAGGCTAAAGTGCCCCTGATGGAGAAAGTGTGGGGCGTGAAATATGACATCACGCTGAGTGAGCAGAAGTCCTCGACCGACACCATTGCCGTGAATATGGACAACACGCCCTATCGCGACAAGGATGGCAACCTGCTGTTCCGTCCCGCCGGCCATGGTGCCCTGATCGAGAACCTGAACGAGCTTGACTCGGATGTCGTTTTCATTAAGAACATCGACAATGTGGTGCCCTTGAGGTTGCGCAGCGTGAGCACACGCTTCAAAAAGATCATCGGCGGATACCTCGTGATGGTTCAACGCCAATTGAAGAAATATCTTGAAATGCTAGACAAGGGCGAGGTCAAGAGCAGCGACCTCAAGGCCATGCTGCGCTACGCTCGCCAGACGCTGTGCATCAGCGATGCAGCGACCGAGGGCATGGACGATGAAGCCCTCACCGCATGGTTGCGCGACAAATTCAACCGTCCCATCCGCGTGTGCGGTGTCGTTCCCAACGAGGGCGAGCCTGGCGGCGGACCGTATCTGGCCTATAACGCCGACGGCTCCATCTCACCGCAAATCCTTGAGTCGGCACAAATCAATCCCGAAGACGAGGCAGCCATGAACATGATGAAGAACGGCACCCACTTCAACCCCGTTGACTTGGTGTGCTACATCAAGGACTACAAGGGCATCAAGTTTGACCTGCGCAAGTTTGTCGATCCCGAGACCGGTCTCATCAGCATTAAGAGCAAAGACGGCGTAGATATCAAAGCTTTGGAATTGCCTGGCCTGTGGAACGGCTCAATGAGCAACTGGAACACCATATTCATCGAGGTGCCCATCGACACGTTCAACCCAGTTAAAACAGTCAATGATCTGCTGCGCAAGGCGCATCAGTAAGAGGCTTTAGGTTTTTAGGAAATGAAGAAGATATTGTTATTGCTGGTGGCCACCGTGTTGGCCATTGGCGCCAGTGCTCAACAGCTTGACGTCACCCGTGACACCGTCTACACAGTCCACTCTATTGACCAGAATGATTTCAGAGAAGTGATTGCCGACTGGGATGCACAGGACTGGGAAATGATCAGTCCACGCCCCGTTGTGGTCGATTTCTATGCTGACTGGTGCATGCCCTGCCGCCGGCTGGCGCCCATCTTGCAAGAGATTGCCCAGCACTATCAGGGCAAGGTGGACTTTTACCGCATCAACGTGGACGAGAATCCCGATATTGCAGCTTGCTTTGAGGTGCGCAGCATCCCCATGCTGCTCATCTGCCCGCTGGAAGGTGAGCCCAAGACCATCGTTGGCCTGTATCCCAAAGAGGAATTCATCCGCGTCTTCAATCAGGCCCTGTTCAAGTAATGCAGGGACCAGATCAACGGACTGGACTGATGAAAATGCCTGGCTGAAAGGTTACTGCGGAATAATTTTTCATAAAAATGACGGAAAAGGATTGCCAATTCGGAAATTCTTTGTAACTTTGCCCCGCTTTTAGCGCAAAATTTTTATTAATCATTTTATTTTTAACGATTTATGAACAAGTACGAAACCGTTTTCATTTTAACTCCCGTTTTGTCTGATGATCAGATGAAGGAAACGGTAGAAAAGTTCAAGAAAGTGCTGACCGACAACGGTTGCACCATCGAGAACGAAGAGAACTGGGGATTGCGCAAGCTCGCTTATCCCATTGAGAACAAGAACACTGGTTTTTACACCCTGATTGAGTTTGAGGGCGAACCCACCATCGTTGGCAAGCTGGAGACCGCTTACCGTCGCGATGAGAAGGTGATCCGTTTCCTCACCTTCCGTCTTGACAAGTACGCTGCCGAGTACGCTATCAAGCGTCGCGCCGTGCGCAAGGCCAAACAGGAAGAGCGCGCCGCTCAGGAGGCTGCTGCCGAGGTAGCTGAGGCTCCCGCTGCTGTTGAAGCTCCCGCTGTTGAGGCAAACGAAGAGACCAAAGAGTAACGTTTAACCAAATGATTTTTAGGAAGTAAAAACTATGGCACAAGAACAAGTAAGACCCAACAATCAGGGCGAAATCCGTTATCTGACTCCCCTGTCGGTTGACACCCGTAAGAAGAAATACTGCCGTTTCAAACGCAGCGGTATCAAGTACATCGACTACAAGGACCCCGAGTTCTTGAAGAAGTTCCTCAACGAGCAAGGTAAGATCCTGCCCCGCCGCATCACCGGTACTTCGCTGAAGTTCCAGCGTCGTGTGGCCAAGGCCGTTAAGCGTGCTCGTCATCTGGCATTGCTGCCCTATGTGACCGACTTGATGAAATAATGAACCTGATTACACAAAGGAGGAAACAACTATGAAGATTATTTTGAAAGAAGATATCGTCAATCTTGGTTTCAAGAACGACGTTGTGGAAGTGAAGAACGGCTATGCCGAGGAGGCTGCCAAGGCATTTGAGGGTGTATCCCTGACTATCCCCGTTAAGGTTAGCCCCACGGGCACCATCTACGGTAGTGTTGGCGCTGCTCAGGTACATGAGGCTCTGCTCGCCGCTGGTCACAATGTTGACCGCAAGATCGTGAGCGTTCACGAGAGCATCAAGACCCCGGGCAAGTACACCGGTATCGTTCGCCTGCACAAGGAAGTTGCTGTTGAGATCCCCTTCGAGGTGATTGCCGAGAACGCCGAGGAGCTGGCCGCTGAACGTGCTGCCCGCAAGGCTGAGGAGGCTGCTCACCAGGCTGCTCTGGCTGCTGCAAAGGCTGCCGAGGAAGGTGCCGAAGAAGGCGCTGAGGAGGTTGCCGATGAGGCTGCTGAGCGTGGCACTGCAACAGAGTATGGTGTTGCACATCGCCGTGATGCCGCTGAGGCCGAAGAGGCTCCTGCTGCAGAGTAATAAAACAACATGCATAGATGAAAACACCGGCCCTCTCCACATGGCCGGTGTTTTTTAATGCCCTCATCCAGAAAATCCAATCAACTAACAACAGTTATGGTTAAACACATTGTCATGTTCAAGCTCAAGGGCGATGCGCAGTCAAGGCACGAGATCGCATTGCGCTTCAAGGCCGCCCTGGATGCTCTGCCCGAGCAAATCGACGTGCTGCAAAGCATCGAGACTGCCAT
>CACZVR010000099.1 GCA_902784675.1 uncultured Bacteroidales bacterium
AGATGATGACGCGTTGGAAGGGGGGAGCGGTGATGTCGCAGAAGTCGTTGTTGAGGAACTTGTAGTGGCCGGCGATGGCGATCATCGCGGCGTTGTCGGTGGTGAAGACGCGCTTGGGGATAAAGGCTTTGAGGTGGTGACGACGGGCGTAGTCCTCGACGGCAGCACGCATGCTGCTGTTGGCCGAAACGCCGCCTCCAATGGCGATGGTCTTGATGCCGGTGTCCTTGATGGCCTTGCCAAACTTATCCATCAATATCTCAATTATCGTGCGCTGCAGCGAAGCGGCCAGATCGGCCTTGTTCTGCTCGATGAAATCGGGGTTCAGTTTGAGGGCGTCGCGCAGGGTGTAGAGGAACGAGGTCTTCAAGCCGCTGAAGCTGTAGTTGTAGCCCTCGACATGAGGTTTGGCGAACTTGAAGGCTTTGGCATCGCCCACGGCAGCCAGACGGTCGATGTGTGGGCCGCCAGGGTAGGGCAGGCCCATGACCTTGGCGCACTTGTCAAAGGCTTCGCCGGCAGCGTCGTCGATGGTTTGTCCCAGTACCTGCATGTCGCAGGGTGAGTTGACCTTGATGATCTGGCTGTTGCCGCCGCTGATGAGCAGGCACAGGTAGGGGAAGTCGGGGACTTCGGCATCGGGTGTCTCCTTGACGAAGTGAGAGAGCACATGGCCGTGCAGATGATTTACATCGACCAGCGGGATGTCGAGGGCGAGGGCCAGCCCCTTGGCAAACGAGGTTCCCACATGCAGCGAGCCAGGCAAGCCGGGGCCGCGAGTGAAAGCGATGGCGTCGATGTCCTTGCGGCCGATGCCCGCCTGTCGCAGCGCCTCGCTCACAACGGGCACGATGTTCTGCTGATGGGCGCGCGATGCCAGTTCGGGCACGACGCCGCCATAGGCCTCATGCACCCGCTGACTGGCAATGACGTTGCTCAACAACACTGTGTCGCGCAGCACGGCTGCCGACGTGTCGTCACACGATGACTCTATACCTAATATCGTTACACTCATGGGTGAATTCCTCTTTTCTAAACGCCTGCAAAGGTAGTGCTTTTTGAGTAATCCCGCAAATCATGCTGTGTGCGCACTCATGGCGATTACAAAGGCGGGGTAGTGCCGACGTCAGCACTACCCCGCACAATTTGTTATTCAATCAATGGAAATTGACTATTGATCAAGGATGGCTTTGATGACGAAGTTGATGTCGGCGATATTGATTTCGCCGTCATCGTTGGCATCATAGACCGAGTCATCATCTTGAGTCAGAATTGCCTTGATGAGAGCATTGATGTCGGCAATGTTGACCTCGCCGTCGCCGTTCACGTCACAGGGATCGTTACCTGATTCCATGCCGAGAATGGTGACGAACATGCGCCACCAGTCGGTGATCTTGTAAGTATTGATTGCCGATTTGGGCACACACAGGGCAGCCGAACTATAGGTGGACGAAGAGAAGCAGGTGTAAGCTTCCATCGTGGGAGGTGTTGTTGCCGTGCAGAAAATGGTATTCAGCGCTGTGCATCCATAGAAAGCCTTGTCCTTAATAGTTTTCACGCCGCTGCCGATGGACACACTGGTCAACGCAGTGCATCCGTAGAATGCCAAGCCACCGATGGAGGTTACCGAATTGGGAATGTTGATCATCTTCAGCCCCGTGCAGCTGGAGAAAGCGTCAAGACCGAGGGTGGTGACCGAGTTGGGAATTACTACATTGGTCAACCCTGAGCATTTCTCGAAGGCCATGGAATTGATACTGGTGATCGTGTTGGGCATGGAGACATTGGTCAAGCCCGTGCACATGTAGAAGGCCGCATCGCCGATGGCGGTGACGGTGTAGGTCACGTTATTCACCTTGATGGTTGAAGGGATGGTCACATTGCCGCTGTAGGAGGGGCTCAGCAATTCCTTGTAAGTGACTTCAACCGTGTTGTTGGTCAGCTTCTTGTAATAGATGCCATCGACACAGAAGTCGAACGGCAGTGCCTCGATTGTGGTGAACATGCGCCACCAGTCGGCACTCTTGTAGGCATTCAAGGCAGCCGCGGGCACTTTGAGCTTGGCGTTTGCATAGGCCGTGTTGGTGAAGCAATCGCTGCCCCCCATGGTTGGTGGCGTATTTGACAAGCAGGTGACAGAGGTCAACGCATTGCAGTTTCTGAACGTAAATTTGCCAATGTTGGTCAAGCCGGAGCCCAGGGTCACATCCGCCAATGTCGAGCAGTTATAGAACTCATGGGCGCCCAATGTCTTCACCGAATTGGGAATGGTGATTGACGTCAACTTGGGGCACATAGCAAAGGCGTAATAATCGATACTGGTGACCGTGTTGGGGATGGTCACACCCGTGAGGTTGCTGCACTCGGCGAAGGCACTGTGCGCGATGCTGGTTACCTTGTAGGTCGTGCCGCCATAGTTCACCGAGCTGGGGATGCTGACATTGCCACTGTAGGAGTTGTAGGTGTGGTCCTTATGGTTCACGGCCGCAGTGTTGCTGCTTGTGATATTGTAATAGATACCATTAACAGCAAAGTCATGAACAGCCTCGGAGGCATAGAAGTTCTTCCAATAGTTGGCAGACGAGTAAGTCCCTTGCGACAGGTAAGGTACCCACAGCCTTGTATTGGCACAAAGGGTGCTGGAGAATGTCGTGCTGGTCACTGTTGGCGGCGTCTTGGCGCGGCAAATCAAGTCCGTCATCGCGTTGCAGTTTTCAAACGCATTGCTGCCGATAGATGTCACTCCATTACCCATGATCACCGTCGTCAAAGTGACACATTCACTAAATGCCCTTAATCCAATGGTTTTGACATTGTTGGGGATGGTCACCGTCGTCAATTTTTCGCAATAACCGAAGCATACCTCACCAATTGAGGTAATGCCCGTGCCAATGGTCAAACTTGCCAGTTTCTTGCATTGCAAGAAGGCATTATCTCCCAATGAGGTCACCGAATTGGGAATCGTCACGCTTGTCATATTGGAGCACCAGCAGAAGGCATACTTCTCAATACTGGTCACACTGCTGGGAATGGTCACATTACCCATGTTCTTCTGCAACCAGAAGGCATAACTCTCAATGGTCTTCACAGTGTTAGGAATGACGACACCGGTGAGATGTCCACCGTCATTGGTTCCCCTGAAAGCTTGCGAGCCGATTGCGGTGACCGAATAGGTCACGCCGTCATAGGTCACGCTGCTGGGAATGTTCACCGTGCCGCTGTAGTTGTCAAAATCGGTGTCGCGATAGGTAACCTTCACCGTCTTGGCACTGGTACTGGTAATCTTGTAATAGATGCCGAACTTCTCGAAGTCATAATTTGTCTTCTTGATGGTGGTGAAGCTGCTCCAGGGTGCCGTGGTCGTATAGGCATCGTAGGCTTCCTCGGGGACATAGAGCGTCGCCGACGTGTAGGTCGAGGAACTGAAGTTGTTGGTGTTACAGCTCACAGGCGTCTTTCTCATCACATAGATGGACTTCAACGCCGTACATCCCACAAACGCATTGTTGTAGATAGATGTAATCGAGCTGGGCAACACGATAGACGTCAGTTTAGTGCAACCCGAGAAGCTCTCATTCAACAACAGGTAAACTGTTTTGGGCATGGACACGCTGGTCAGTTCGGTACAATTCTTAAAGGCCTGATAGCCGATGCCGACAACGTTGTAGGTTGTGCCTCCATAGGTGACCTTTTCGGGAATCGTCACATCACCGCTGTAGGTATTGAACGACCCACTGTTCTCGACAGTAACGCCAGAGGAACCAATAGAGTAATAAAAGCCGCCTGTATAGAAGTCATAGGCGGACATGGCCGATGCACTGGTGATGAGAATCACCAAAAGAGTGAATCTGAGTAAATAAGTTAAGTTTTTCATAAGCAATTTATTTATTAGTTAGTAAATTTCATGAGGATTAGGCAAAGATAAGGTTTATTTTGTAAATGTGCAAGCAATTTGCCATTTATTTGAGATAAATGGTAGTAATTATGCGTTATTGTGTGGTGATTCAGAAGCGGAAGCCGGCGGTGACTTCGAGGTTGCTGTAGCTGTTGTAGAAGCTGTGGTTGGTACTGGTGTACCAGTGTCCCTCGTGGCTGAAGGTGAGTGCGTAGAAGAAATTGCCTGCCGTGCGAACCAGTGCCATGCGGCCGTTGATGTTGGTGGACAACAGTGATTTCAATCCGTCGATAGAGTTGGGGAAACTGTGGCGATAGCCGATGCTGGGAACGGCGGTAATGTTGTAGAGCCACCCGTGATGGAAGATCCAACTGTAGCCATAACCGATCATGACGCCGAAGTCACGGTAACGGAAGCGGTAGTCGGTAACGGCGTCGGGCAGAAACGCCTTCAGCCCGTTTTCGAGCTTGTTCATATTCATGACCACATCCTGGTGGCTCAGATATATGCCGGTCATCAGTGAGCCAGCGCTGCGCTTCTGGTACTTGGAAAAGCAGTAGGCTGCAGCTTGGGAATAGTGGGTGTGGTTGAAGATGTAGTAGGCATCAAGTCCGTAGCTCTCGCGTTTGAGCCCGTTGAACAGCTCAGTGCCTACCCATTTCCCGAGTCGATGGATATGCACTGAACTCTCGTCGTTCTTGCGGAAGTAGCCCTCGATAAAGATGCGTGATGTGGTGAACGAGAACTGCAGACGGCGGTTGTGGATGAATTTTCCGGCCAGCAGGTCACGAACATTAATCATATAGGTGAAACTGAGGCCCATGCCACTGATGTGGAATCCGAACAGCGATGTGACGTCACTGTTGAGTTGCACGGGTGTTTCCCACTTGCTCAGATGTCCCGAATAAAAGTCCAGCCAGTTGCTGTTCTTGAGCATGACCTTAAACTTTTTTCCTTTGGTCTTGCCTGGATTGACGACGTAGGTCGTGTCATAGAAATTGAGCGCATGATTGAGCCAACGGTAGGCCTTGACACCGAAGTCCAATACCGGGGGATAGACGATGGTCGTGTCGTTGATGCTCCACCCCTTGCGTAAGATGCGGCGTTTCCACGCGTCTTTGTCGACAACTGGAGTGGTGTCGGTGGGCAAAGTGATGGATGTTGCCGCGATGTCATGCAACAGTGTATCGGTCATTAGCGCGCTCTCGGTCATTTGCAACGTGTCAGTCATAAGCATGCTTTGGCCAGCATGAGAGGATACGCACCCCAGCCATGCCGACATCAGCAATATGACAACGCGCTTCAACATCATTCAGTTTTCTGTGATGAGCGCAGGGTGACCATGGGCACAGGCTGGCGCACGCTGCTGTCGCGGTTCTCCTTGGGCGCTGGTGAGCGCTTGGGAATGGTGTCGTCTTGCGCCGGTGCGTTGAGTTGGAGGCGGTTCTTGTGCCGTGGTTTATCAAAATCATGCTTCCACATGACGCCCACACCCTGGGTGGTGAGCGCGTTGCGCAAGTAGTAGTTCTGATCGTTGAAATGGTTGTAAGCCTTGAGGCGGAAGGTGCCCTTGCTGTTGAGCAGATACTCCAGGTCAAAGTCGCCGATGAAGTTGGTGTTGCTGGTGTTGTAGGTGTTGTCGCGGTAGCCGAAATTGCCGTTGAGCAGCAGGCGGTTGTTCAGTAACTGGCTCGACAACGCCACGTCGACCTCCATGTCGCTGAAGTCGCCCTTGTTGGTGCGGAAGTTGGGCGCGATGGACAGGTTGTCGGTCATCTTGCCCAGGATGTTGCTCAACTGTCCTGCGATGGTCGATGAGGCCACCGAGGTGAGGAACTCGTTCTGGTTCGTCGATGTGCCGGGCATGTACTCGGGCGTATAGAAGCGGTTGAGCGCCAACAGATAAATGATTTGGCGGTTCATCATCTCGTCGGTGCTGATGATGCTTTTGACCTTGTGGTAGGCGTCGGTGGTGAGTGAAGGGAATTCCAGGTCGAACGAGATGTCGGGCTGCGAGATGATGCCCTTGGCGCGCAACAAGGCATGTACCGGGACACTGGTGCGGTTCAGGTCGGGATCCTGCCCGAAGGAGTCGTCCAGGTCGCGGATATTGGCGTTGAGCGAATAGACGGCTTCCAGATCCAGCATGGCGGCATAGGGGTCGCCCTGGAAACTGATGCTGCTGCCGTCACGGATGGTGAAGTCCTTGATGATGACGTCCTGCAAGGTGAAGTTGTAGGTGCCCTTGTCAAGCGTGTATTTGCCGTAGGTCTCCAGTTCGCCGTTGTTGTTGTAGGTCATGCGCATGTGCCCGCTGCCGGTCGCCTTGATGCGGTCGCCGCCCACGGGGTCCATGATCACGGTGAGGGCCACGTCGGGCGTGATGTCGCCCTGGAGATCGATGTTGTAGGCACTGGGCTCGGAGTTCTCCTCGAGTTGCACCTTCTTGAACTGGTTCAAAATCATCG
>CACZVR010000100.1 GCA_902784675.1 uncultured Bacteroidales bacterium
GCGCAAGGTGTGGCGCTTCAAGGGTGCGGGGCGTTACTTCAAGGTGAGCCGCGACATCTTTGTGCGCAGTTTCCTGCTGATGACCGTGAGTCTGGCGTTTGTGTCGATTGGTGCGCGCAGCGGCGACCTCATCCTTGCCGTCAACGCCTTGATTCTGCAACTGTTCACTCTCTACAGCCACTTCATGGACGGCATCGCTTTTGCCGGCGAAGCCGTGGTGGGCAAGTACTACGGCATGGGCGACATGGAGCGCATGAGACGTTGCGTGCGGCTGCTGTTCGGTTGGGGACTGGCTGTCGCTGCCGTGTTCACGCTGATTTATTCGTTCCCCCGAGTTGCCTTTTGGCTGCTGACCGACCAGCAGAGCGTCATTGAGGCAGCGATGGACTACCGCGTGTGGTGCGCGTTGATTCCTGCGGCAGGCATGGCAGCCTTTGTGTGGGATGGCGTTTTCATCAGCCTGACGCGTTCGATGGGTATGCTCATCAGCGCCAGCATCGCCTGGTCGCTGTTCTTCATCATCTATTGGATTACCCCCGAATCATGGGGCAACAACCGCCTGTGGATTGCCTACTTGAGTTTCCTGGCCCTGCGCGGCATCATCCAAACCCAACTGACATGTAATGAGCCGTTTTGCATTTTATTCTTGACAAAGCGACATGAGATTGACGACATGGCGGCTCGGATGTGCTAGTTCCACCGATGGATTTCCGCAAGTACTACGCCCACAGTCATGCAGCTGAAGGAATTCTACGAAGAGAATGTAGGCAGGATGTTCTGCGGGATTCTGAGCGATTTTCACGAAATGCAAATAATCACACTTGAAAAAGGCACTCGTTGAGATAATTGTTGTACTTTCGCATTATGGAAGATAATAAAAACATCATAAAGGCACAAGATAACCAAGTGTTACCCACGCAATTAGTTGATGATGTTAAGCTGATTGTGGAGCGCGGTTTGCGTGAAGCCTACCATAGTGTGAACTCTATTTCCATTTTGACTTATTGGAACGTGGGCAAACGCATTGTGGAAGAAGAACAACATGGAGCTAGCCGAGCTGAATATGGTAAGCAGGTTCTCAAGGGTTTGGCACAAATACTTGTGCCGTTGTTTGGCTCATCTTACAATGAACGCAACTTATATAGTATGCGTCAGTTCTTCCTGTATTTCAAAGACTTGGAGATTTTGAACGCGCGCGTTCAAAATCTTTCTTGGACTCATTACCGCATGCTTCTTCGTGTTCCTGACGAGGATGCCAGATATTGGTATTTGCGAGAAGCTTCAGAAGAAATGTGGAGTTCGCGCACACTGAGCCGGAACATTGGTTCGCAATATTATTACCGCTTGTTGCAATCGCCCAAGAAAGACAAGGTCATAGCAGAGATGCGAGAACTAACGCAACCACTCCAGCAAGGACAAGATGAGATTGTCAAAAATCCGGTAGTTGCCGAGTTCCTTGGATTGGAAAACACAGATTATAGCGAGAGTGAGCTTGAACAAGCCATCATCGACCATCTCCAAAAATTCATCATGGAAATGGGGCGCGGATTTGCCTACATGGGTCGCCAGCAACTAATTCGCACCGATACGCAGGACTATTATATAGACCTCGTGTTTTACAATGTTATTCTAAAGTGTTACGTTCTTATTGACCTTAAAGTGGGCGTAATTACCCACCAAGATGTCGGGCAGATGGATATGTATGTGCGCATGTATGATGAATTGCGACGCACTGAGGGCGATAATCCTACCATTGGCATAGTCCTCTGTTCCGAAACAAGCAAAGATATCGCCCGATATTCCATTCTCAAAGGGAATGAGCAACTGTTTGCAGCAAAATATCTGCCCATGTTGCCGACGGAAGAAGCGTTAAGACGCGAAATTGAAAAGCAGAAAGAGATTTTTTATCTGCAACACAACAAATAACAGTCTGCTCTTGTTACATTTTGTTTCCACTATACATCATCTTATACTTAAAGTGGAATTATAAATCAAAACTTTAGAGTCCACCCTAAAGTGAGCAAAATTGAGGGGATGCTGTCGCACCCCCTCGATAAGTTATTTTCTTGAACGTTATTATTGGTTGAGGAGCCTGTTGATGATCAAGGTGAGGTCGTCCATGTCAACATTGTGGCTATCGTTCATGTCGCCACAAATCTCACAAATCAGGCCGGCTTGACCGCTCAACAAGTAGTTGATGAGGATGGTGAGGTCATCCATATCAACGCTGTGGCTGTGGTTCACATCACCCGCTTGGTAGTCATGCGTCTCCTTCATGAACCAGAAACTGGCCGTCTTGTCGGCATTAATGACCATCTCGGTCACGGGTTTGCCCAGATAACCGGCATTGCCTGTTATCTCGCCATAGGAGGTCAGATTGAGCTTTGTCGCGGGCTTTGAGTCATCGGTCAATTCGGTTGTGGCATACTGTGGCCATGTGTCGGCACTCTCGGTGTATTTCGAGAGTTTGTTGTCGGCAGGCAAGAGGGTGACCAACTGAATATCCTCATTGTTGGGAGTATTATTGGACCAGCGAGACGCACTATAGGTGATGTGGGTCACCAGGATGCCCTGACCAGGCAAATAACTGTCCCATCCTTGTCGCCGCCTGTTTTCAAAAATGAAATATTCGTTCTTGTTCACGTCGCTCACGACGCACACGGCCTTGTCGGTATTCTTGTTCTTTTGATTCCACACGGGCAAGGTGTAGTGAGTGTTAGGCGTGGGATAGATATATTCCACCCAGCCCATGAAGGCTTTTTCATAGGCCGAATAGCCGACTGGGGTGTAGCCATCGTCACAATAGCATCCCTGACACATGATGTCCCAGTTGCCCATACCGTAATGATCATTTTTTGTATCATAGAGGTCGGGCAGACCCAAGCAGTGGCCGAACTCATGGCAGAAGGTGCCGATGCCGTCGATGGTCTTGCCGTTGTCATTAGATCCATGAAGTTCGTTGAAGACCGCAAAATGGTTGACGTAGGGGTCGCCTGAAGCCGGACAGAAGGGTCCATTGCCGCCCCTTGAGTAATACTTGGCCGCCTCGAGCGTCCAGTTGCAGGGCCAGATGGCATCGGGGTGATAACCCGAGGACTGTGCCTCACCCACACCGGCAAAAATGATGATGACGACATCGCAGTAGGAGTCATTGTCGGTATCATAGGGTTGGAAGGACACCCCGTCGGCCGAAGCCAGTTGGCAAGCCTCGGTGACCATCCAACCGATACCCTTATCCTTGGTGCTGCTGGTTCGTCCGCCATAATACTCCCTGTTCTGAGACAGACAGTAAATGCCGTGCACCTCGAACTCGGGCTTGTACATGCCGTTGGACTGGTCAATATAATACTGCTTGACGCCCGTGGGTCCGTCAATCATCCTCTCAATAATTTTCTCCTTGGTATTATTGAATTTCTTGTCCTGATATTCCACCAGAATGACGGGGATGCGGCGAGCGCCCATGGCAGGCACATCGGCAGCTGAATTACTGCCCACAGCCCTCAACATGCCGTTCAGGCCCGATTGAGCGGCAGTGGCCGGCTGCCTGGTGATGCTCCTGCGCTGGGCAGCGATAAAGGCCGACTCAACAGCCGAGCGGTGGTCTTTTTCATGGGCACGCACAGTAGTGAGACCCGTTAACGAGGAAACGTAGTAGAAGTCACCGTCGGCGCCTCGCTCTACTGTCAGACCGTCGCTGGTCACAACAGCATTGTCAAAGGCATTGCCCACAACCTGAATCCTCAGGGTAGAACCGTCACTCTGGGTGATGGTATGCCAGCCTGGTCTAGCGGGAACCGCAAGAGCTGCAAGAGCCTGACATAACATCATCGAAAAGACGAAAAGAATCTTTTTCATTGATGATAATTAGAAGGTAGTGTTGATAAATAATTATTTCAGCGCCACGCAACCTGAGTTATCATGGCAAGATTTTCAAAAATCGGGGCAAAATTAGACATAAAAATTCAATATGACAAATAAAGGCATATCATGTGCCTGATTTAGTTGAAATCAATAGGGAAAAGGAAGCAAAAGAACTTGGAATAAAAAAGGTTGCGGATTGGTGCTGATGTGATGGACATTCAGCGCAATCCGCAACCAGTATCGTCAATGCCCCTCTCCAGGAGGCTTAACTGTTAATGCAAGATTAGATCAATCACCGCATTGATGTCACCGATGTTCACTTCGGTATCATTGTTGACATCGGCACGGCCATCGGTGTCGTCTTGGCCACCCAAGATGATGCTGATGAGTTTATTGATGTCGCCGATGTTCACGTCACCGTCACCATTCACGTCACCGGGCACATCAACATTATCGAACAATGTCACGCTCTGCCTTTTGCTCCAGGAACTCTCGGTGCCGTCGGTGTAGATAGCTTTCACCATGTAGTTGAAGCTGCCGCCAGCCGACAAATCGCACACAGTGTAGAACTTGTCGGTAATACCGGTGATGAGTCGATAGGTGTCATCGCCGCTCTCGGTGGCATTGCGCTGATCCTGGGTCAAGTCACCAGCATATACCTTGACACTCCTCAAATACAGAAAGTTTTCACCGCTCTGAATGATGATACGGTCTCTGGAAGCACAATCAAGCACAATCGTCATCGGCTCAAAGTCGGCGCCGACAGTGATGGGCTGTACTCCCTTACTGGTCAAGACCTGACCTGTGGCTTCGCCATAGTAATCATAGTAATAGGAACAGATATCTAGCACCACCGACACCTTGTCATAGCCAGTGAGGTCATAGGTGGCAGTCAAAATCATGCCATTAGACCCTGCCAGCAAAGCGCCACCGTAGGCATAAATGTAAGGTGTGCAAGCCCATCCGTCGGGCAAAAAACTTGCGAAGTTGCCCGAGATTTCCTCAAGATAGCCGTCGGGAGTGATTGCGTCGGGCACATCGCTGAAGTCGGCACTATCAAGCAGTTCAACATTCTTCTTGGTGCTCACCTCAAGCGTATAGGAAGCGATATTCGCTGCGGGAGTCTGGTCGGTCCATTCGGCACGGAACTGCGTCAGACCGATGCCTGAGTTAGCGGCAGGCAGCAGTTCAGGAACATAGCCCTCGATCAAGCCATGTGCAGTGAGTGTGACAGTGACATCTTCACCCCCATCGGTGCTTAAAGTCACCGAAGCGTTATAGTCTTGTATCGCTCCTGGTGTGAACGTGACAGTGACCGTCTCCATATTAGCGGCATTGGCAGGACTGATGACCGTCGGAGAGATGCTGAAGACGCCATTGGGATCGTTGAGCGTGAGCGTCACATCGCCAGTCAGGGCCTGTCCCGTCACGACGAAAGTCTTGCTGGCACTGTTGTTCATCATCACCCCACCAAAGTCAAGATTTTCGGTCGAAACCGAGATAACCGGACCGGTGGCCGACCCCTTCATGAACCAAAAACTGGCTGTGCCGTCCTGGTTGATGACCATCTCGGTCACAGGTTTTCCCAAGAAACCAGCATTGCCCGTAATGGAGCCGTTGGCTGTCATATTGAGCTTGGCGGCAGGTGTTGAGTCGTCGGTGAAGTCCTTCTTGTTGTCTTGAGGCCACAAGTCATAGCGCTCATTATAGAGGGACCAGTTGTTGTCGGCGTTCATCAAGGTCATGAGTTGGATGGCCTCATTGTTGGGCGTATCGTACCACCAACGTTCGGCATCATAGGTGACATGGGTGATCATGATGCCCTCACCAGGAATATAACGATCCCAGCCTTGTTTCTTGCGGTTCTCGATGATGAAATACTCATTGGCGTTGAGCGGGCTCGTGAGACAGAGCGCCTTGTCGGTCGCAGTGCTCTTTTGATTCATCACGGGCAGCGTGTAGTAGGTGCCTGGCTGTGGGGTGACATAATTGATCCAACCCATGAAGACCTTTTCATAGGCCGAATAGCCAACCGGCGTGTAGCCGTTGTTGCCATAGCAGCCCAGACACATGATATCCCAGCTGCCCATGCCATAGTAGTCGCCGTCGCCTGTGTCATAGAAGTCGGGCAGACCCAGACAGTGGCCGAACTCATGAGCGAACGTGCCGATACCGTCGATCGTTGTGGCATTATCGTTGCTGCCGTTCAACTCGTTGAACACAGCAAAAGTGTTGACCAACGGATCACCATTCGAGGGATGAAAAGGACCATTGCCGCCCTGTCCAGAGAGAAATGCCGAGTACAAGTCCCAGTTGCATGGCCAGATGGCCTCGGGGTGCTCACTCCATGCTTGAGCCTCGCCCACACCGGCATAGATGACAATGACCACGTCGCAGTAGTAATCATTGTTGGTGTCATAGGGCGCGAACGACACCCCATCGGCAGCTGCCATCTGGCATGCCTCGGTTACCATATATCCCAATCCTTTGTCATTGTTATCGCCTGAATGGCCGCCATAGTATTCGCGGTTATGAGACAAGGTGTAGATACCGTAAACCTCAAAATCGGGTTCATACAGGCCGTTGGACTGGTCACG
>CACZVR010000101.1 GCA_902784675.1 uncultured Bacteroidales bacterium
GTGCGCAACACGGGTTCAAAGGTGATGGCGTCACCGCGGTCTTCAAAGATGTTGCGCAAGCGCTCAATCTGCTTGGCGCTGTCACTCAAGATGAACAGCTTGTAGCCTCGTGACAAGAAGTCGGTGAACGACTGTCCGATGAGGTCAAAGTTCTTGTGATAGATGCCCTGGGGCTTGCAGTGCAGCGACAGCCGCTTGACACCGCGTGCGGGAGCGGCCTCGCCGTCGGTGTAGCCGATGCGGCGCAACTGCCCCAGGCGCTCCAGGAACAAGTCGGCATCAACCACCTTGTTCACTGCCTGGGTATCACCCTCGTTGGCGATAAGCGCACTCACCGACATTCCCTCACGGGCAATCTCGCGGATGCGCGCTTCGAGCCACTGTTCGCTGCGGCACAGCACGATGGTGTCATCGCCCACATAGTCGAGCAACGACACGTTATCCTCACGACTATTGGAACTGGAACTGTTGTTCAAGATGCTGATGTGCTCCAGGCGTTCCTCACTCAACTGCGTTTCAACGTTGAAGGTGCGTATCGAGTCAATGTCGTCGCCCCAAAAGTCGATGCGGTAAGGCAACTCGTTGCTGTAGGAGAACACGTCAAGGATGGAGCCGCGCACGCTGAACTGACCTGGCTCATACAAATAGTCAGTTGCCGTGAAGCCCAGTTCTCGCAGACGCGCTGCCACTTCGGTCAGGTCGGCGGTACCACCGGTGCGCAACTGCACGGTACTTGCCTCCACGTCCTCGCGGCGGCGAACACGCTCGGCCAGCGCCTCGGGATAGGTCACCACCCAGCGCACTTGCGGGTCGTCAAACCAACGGTTCAGCACCTCGGTGCGCAGAATCTCGTTGGGCGCATCTATTTGGCCGTACTTGATGTCGCGCTTGTAGCCCGACGGAAAAATCAGCACCTGCTTGTCACCAGCCAGCTGACACAGGTCGTTGTACATGTATCCGGCTTCATCCAGATCGTTCACCACAATCAGATAGGGACATGAGCGCTCAGGCAGTTGGGCGAACAACATCGCAGCGGCACTTCCGGCCAGCCCGTCGATCACGGCACAACCATCGCCAGCGACCAGCCGCTTCAACGCAGCCGACCGCCCCTTACCGTTCACCAATCCGCACAGTTCCCTAATCTCCATCTACTGTCCCTAATCCTATACACAGCAGCAAAGCTGCAATACACCCATACACGCGCCAACAGGCGATAATACATCGCGGGGTCTAGCCCGCTATTCTACAGTTTCAGATCGTCCTCGTTCTTGGGTTGAGGGGGATAATCGATGGTATAGTGCAGACCGCGGGATTCTTTGCGGTCTTTGGCCTGACGGGTGATCAAGTAAGCGACGTTGATGACGTTGCGCAACTCACAGATGCGGCGGATCACCTTGCTGGTCTTGAAGAGTTTCTCGGTCTCCTCATACAGGATGTCCAGACGGTTCCAGGCGCGGTCAAGACGCAGATTGCTGCGCACGATGCCCACATAGGCGCTCATGATCTCGCCCACTTCCTTCTCACTCTGGCTGATGAGCACCATCTCCTCGGGATGGGTGGTACCGGCATCGTCCCAAGCGGGGATATCCTCGCGCCAAGAGTACTCATTGATGTGCTCAATGGCATGCTTGGCGGCAGCGTCGGCATACACCACCGCCTCGATGAGCGAATTGCTCGCCAGACGGTTGCCGCCGTGCAGACCCGTGCAGGAGCACTCGCCCACGGCATACAGACGCTTGATGCTGGAGCAGGCGTTGAGATCCACCTTGATACCGCCACACAGGTAGTGCGCAGCAGGCACCACGGGGATATATTCCTTGGTGATGTCGATGCCCAAGTCCAGGCAGTGCTTATAGATGTTGGGGAAGTGATGCTTGGTCTCCTCGGGATCCTTGTGCGTTACGTCAAGATAGACGTGGTCCTCGCCTCGCTGCTTCATCTCGCTGTCGATGGCGCGGGCCACCACGTCACGCGGTGCGAGTGACAGGCGCGGGTCATACTTCTGCATGAACTCCTCGCCGCCCAGGTTACGCAACACACCGCCGTAGCCGCGCATCGCCTCGGTGATGAGAAAGGCGGGGCGGTCGCCGGGATGGTAAAGTGCTGTGGGGTGGAATTGCACGAACTCCATGTCCTGCACAGTGCCCTTGGCACGATAGACCATGGCGATGCCGTCGCCGGTAGCCACCAGCGGATTTGTCGTGGTGTGATACACCATGCCGATGCCGCCCGTCGCCATGAGCGTCACGCGCGACAGGAAGGTGTCCACCACGCCGGTTTCCTGGTTGAGGACATAGGCACCATAGCACTCAATACCAGGTGTGCGCCGTGTCACAATTTTTCCCAAGTGGTGTTGCGTGAGAATTTCCACCGCAAAATGGTCCTCATACACATCGATTTGCGGATGTGCCTTGACGGTCTCGATGAGCGATACCTGGATTTCGTGACCCGTGTTGTCGGCATGATGCAGGATGCGGAACTCGCTGTGTCCACCCTCGCGATGCAGGTCATACTCACCCTTCTCGTTCTTGTCGAAGTCCACGCCCCAGTTCACGAGTTCCCGAATCTGAGCGGGCGCCTCGGTAACGACCTTCTTCACCGCATCGGGGTCGCTGAGCCAGTCACCGGCAACCATCGTGTCGTGGATGTGCTTGTCAAAGTTATCCACCTCCAGGTTGGTCACTGTAGCCACACCGCCCTGCGCGAGGTCGGTGTTCGCCTCTTCCATCTTGGACTTGCACACGAGAGCCACAGTCCCTGTCTTTGCCACCTTGAGGGCAAAACTCATACCGGCCACACCCGAGCCGATGATGAGATAATCATATTTGCGTACCATTCTAGTCTCAGTTTTCTGTTGCTAAAACCTAATACCTAATACCTAAAACCTAATTTCACTCTTTCTCGCCGTAGAGCAGGTCGCCGCAGTCGCCCAGGCCGGGCACAATGTAGCTGTGCTCATTGAGCTCGTCATCGATGTCGCAGGTCCACAGTGTGGTCTTGTCCTCAGGCAGATGCTGACGCACGACCTCGATGGCCTTGGGAGTGGCCACAACACTTGCCACATGGATGTGGGCGGGATGGCCCTTGGTCACCAGCGCTTGATAGGCCAGTTCCATCGACGAGCCGGTGGCGAGCATCGGGTCAACAATGACCAGCGTCTTGTCATCAAGGCGCGGACTGGCGATATACTCAATGTGAACCACAAAGTCATCGGTCTTGGGGAAGTATTTCCTGTAAGCCGACACAAAGGCGTTCTCAGCACCGTCAAAGCAATTCAAGAAGCCCTCGTGGAACGGCAGACCGGCACGCAATAACGTGGCAAGCACCACACGGTCGTCCAACACATTGCACTGCTTCACTCCCAGCGGCGTGGTCACACCAACGGTCTTGTACTGGAGTTTCTTGGAGATTTCATAGGCCATAATATGACCCAAACGCTGGATATTGGCACGGAAACGCAGGCGCTCTTGCTGCAAGTCCTTATTGCGGATTTCGCTCATGTACTGTCCCACAAGCGAGTTCTGGTCACACAAGTTGATGATTTCCATTTTTCTATTTGATGATTATGTGGTTAAATACTCTTTTAATAGTCGCTTGGCATTGTCACGATCCAGCGTGAGCTGGTGTTTGAGCTCGTCAAGGCCGCACATCTTGAATTCCAAGCGCAAGAAACTGATGAATTCCAGCGTGATTTCCTCGCCGTAGACGTCTCCGTCAAAGTCAAACAGGTTAACTTCGATGCTCAAGCGGTCACCGTTGTTCAGGGTGGGCCGCCGCCCGATGTTGAGCATGCCCTGCAGCGTCTGTCCGTTCACATGTGCCAGCACAGCATAGGCCCCGTTGTGGGGCAACAGCAAATCGGGCCCCAGTTCACCCACGTTGGCGGTGGGGAAACCCAGTCCCTTGCCGTTGTGGAAACCGTGAATCACCTTGCCCGTGAGACGATAAGGGCGGCCCATGCAATGCATGGCGTCCACCACCCTGCCCGCGGCGATGAGACCGCGCACGATGGTTGAACTCACCGGGGCATACAGTCCCAGATACTCAGGTGCCTTAACGACGGTCACACCCAGTTGCTGGCCGTGGCGACGATAATCCATGAAAGTCTCGCCGCGCTGGTGACCGAAGCGGTGGTTATAGCCCGCCACCAGTGTCTCCACACCGTAGCGGTCGCGCAGAAATTCTATGAATTGTGCCGAATCAAGTGCCGCCAACTCGGGGGTGAAGTCAAGCGCTAGCAGCAGGTCGGGGCCCAACTCCTCTAGGCAAACAAGGCGGTCGTCAAGCGACATGATCAGCGAGAAAGGCTCGGCGGGATGCAACACCTTGCGTGGGTGGTGTTTGAACGTGATGACCAACGACTGTTTGCCCGCTTGGGCTGCGCGCTGTTTCAGGAAATCGACAAGGGTGGCATGCCCCAGGTGAACCCCGTCAAACATGCCTATCGTGGCGACTGTACTGCCCATGGGCAGGCGGTCGTTTTCGCCCAAAATCCTCATTCGTCCCTAATTTTTTATTGCTATCCCCTAATACCTAAAGCCTAATGCCTAAAGCCTAATGCCTACTTATCCAAATACTCCTTCAAGATGCGCATCGTGTCGTTGCACACGCGGATGAACATCTCGCGGTTCTTGAGCATCGTGCTCGTCTTCACCTGTCGGTCCGAGCCCGAGAACAGATAACCGGTCTCCTTGCTCTCCAACGCACGCAACGTGGGCACTACACCTGCCTCGGGACTGGGGATGTTGCGACTCAGGTAATCGGGCACGCGGTCCATCCAGCGCGACATGGCCAGGGCGCCGCTCTTGAGCAGGCCGGGGTTCACACAATTCACCGCAACGCGGCGCGTCTTCATCACACTCGACATGTAGATCGAGAACAGCGTCAGCGCCAACTTGCTCTGGGCGTAGGCGCCCCAAGGCGTGAAGTGGGACACGGCGGGGAATTCATAGGGCAGTGACACAAAACGCCTCGACACGCTGGTCGACAAGATGATGCTGCCGCCCTCGTTAATGAGAGGATAGACCTGCATCGACAGCAGGACGGTGCTCAAGTAGTTCACTTGAACGGCATGCTCAAAACCGTCCTCCGAGATCTCGCTGCGGCGAGGCAGCAATCCGGCATTATTGATCAGGGCAGCCACCGGGCGGTTCAACGCGCGCAGGCGGGCGACGAAATCATTCACCATGGCAAACGAGTTCAAGTCCAACTGCAAGCACGTGATGTCCTTGTTGCGCGTGAGAGTCCTCAACTGCGCGGCATAGTTCTCGGCTTTCTTGATGTCGCGGCTGGCCAGCAGCACAGCCTTGCCCTGCTCGGCGAGTTTGCGTGTAATCACGCTGCCCATGCTGTCGGTAGAACCTGTGACGATGTATAAAGGCTTCACATCGGCATCTAGCACTTTATCGTTATCGGTCATCATATCGTTTTTGGTTTTTACGGTTCATTTGTTTCTAACCTGCAAAAGTAATAAAAACTTTTCAGTTTCAAGTTTTCACCCCCTAGTTTTTAGCGGCTGCAATTATTAAATAAGGTCAAAAGGGTGCATCATTAAGATATAATCGTTATCTTTGCGCATGACAAAACCACTTAACCTGATTTTAACCTAATCTTAAATAGCATTATGTTCAGCAAACAGACTTACATTCAGCATCGCGACGAGTTGAAGAAGCTCGTGGGCGACGGCGTGATTTTACTCTTCGGCAACAACGAGTCGCCGTGCAACTACCCGAATAACGCTTTCTATCCCTTCCGTCAGGACTCGTCGTTCCTCTACTACTTCGGCCAGCAGCGCGACGGACTGGTGGGTGTCATCGACATCGATGCCAACAAGGAGACCCTCATTGGCGACGACATCGACATCGAGGACATCGTGTGGTATGGCTCGGTCGACAGCGTGGCCGACATGGCAGCCCAGGTGGGCGTGGCCAACTCAGCACCCATGCGACAGTTGCGGGTCATCTGCGACGAGGCCCGCGCCAAGGGTCGCCGCATCCAC
>CACZVR010000102.1 GCA_902784675.1 uncultured Bacteroidales bacterium
TATTTCATTGTTGATGGTGATGGCAATGGCGACGGCACATGCGACATGTCAGACCTCACCATTCTCATCAACTATCTGTTGGGCGCTGAGCCCTCACGTGGACCCATCAATCTGGTAGGTGTCGACATGAACAACAACAATGTCGTCGACATGACCGACCTGGCATTGCTCATCAACCATCTGTTGTACAATTAATCATCGTCACAATATCACAAAAAACGCTGGCAGGTTGATTCCGCCAGCGTTTTTTGTATCTCATGAATTCAAAAGACGAGCAAGCCCGTAATGCCAGCAAGGATGATGACCAGGATGGGATGAACGCGTGTGAAATAAACCAGGCAGAACGAGACGGCGCAAATGGCGATAGTCACCACGCGTTCGCTTGCCAGATAGCCGAAGTTCTCACTATTCATCAGCAACAATGCAGCCGAAGCGATCAAGCCCACCACCACAGGACGCAACCCCATGAAAGCGCCCTTGATGAAGGGGCTCTGGCGGTGACGCTCAATGTAATGGGCGGCGATGAGCGTGAGAATAAACGGCGGCAGCACCACAGTAATCGTCGTTACAATCGAACCCAACACACTGCCTGTCACCACATAGCCGATGTAGGTGGCACTGTTGATGCCGATGGGGCCTGGCGTCATCTGCGAAATAGCGACGATATCGGTAAACATCTGGCTGGTGATCCACCCCGAATCAACCACCTCGCGCTGGATGAGCGAGAGCATGGCATAGCCACCACCGAAGCCGAACAGCCCGATCTTCAGATAGGCCCAAATGAGTTTCAGATAATTCTCAAGCATCGCTGGCCTCCTTTCCGTTCTGTTGTCCGTCAATTCCGTTGTTTCCGTTCATCAGCGAACGTATATAATAAATGTATCCCCCGATGGCACCCAGTACGATATAGATGATGGGGTTCGAAATAACGGGGATCTTGCTGTAGATGAACAACGCCACAGCCACCGGGATAATCACAGTTTTCCAGTTGATGCCGGCGGCACGAGCCGTGGTGAGCACAGGGGCGATGATGAGAGCCACCACCGCAGGTCGTATTCCCTTGAAGATGCGGCTCACAATCGGATTGTTTTTGATGGTGTCTGGGGTGAGGAAAATGGCAATCGCAAGAATCATCAGGAAGGATGGCAGGATGGTGCCCAGTGCAGCGCATACACTGCCTTTCACTCCCTTGAGGCGGTCACCCACCACCACGCTGATGTTCACGGCGAGAATGCCGGGCATGGACTGCGCCACAGCCAGCAAATCCAGGAACTGGTCAAGCGGAATCCACTTGTGCTTTTCCACAATCTCGCGCTGTATGATGCTGATCATTGCCCAACCGCCGCCAAAAGTGAAGGCGCCGATTTTGCAGAACGTCAAAAACAGTTGCAGATACAGGTTATTCATGTCACGATAAGGGCGGGACTTACTTGGGACGGCGCTCCAGCAGACGCTGAGCGTGGATGTAGCCATAATTCCCCTTATTCAAGTGGGTGCGCAGCAGCATCAGGCTGTCCACAACGGCCACATGGCCGGGTTTCATGTTATAGCTCACATAACCATAGATACGGCGCACCTGACGCGCAGTGTCGCTTTGCAGGTCCACCATCACCCAACCGTCGCTGTTGGTGCCGCGTGTGATCTGGGAGGTGGCACCATCGGTATAATCCACCGCAAGGCACACTTTGAACTCATTGCCGCAACGGGCCAATCGGTATGCCAGCTGGTATCGGTCGCCGCTCTGCTTGCAGGCATCGGGTGGCAAATCAAAGGTGATGAAACCGCGACGAGCCCCCTGGGTGAGCACATAGTCTCGACGCCCTTGCCACATGTCAAACGTGTCGGCCTTGGCATCGGTGTTGAACTTTTTCGCATGAGGGCCTTCAGGACGAGCGTTGCGTGGAACCGGGTTGTGCGTGGGAGCACCTTGGGGAACGCCCTCGGCAATCATTTCGCTCGGGCCTTCATTGCCCGTCACATCAAGCTTGTCATATCGATTCTTGAGTTTCTTGACCGCCTTATCATAGGCTCGGTTGTATTCCTCCATGTTGTGGGCATACCACACCAGCGACGAATCATACTCCTGTTGGGTGATACCATGCTTCTTGAAAATCGACTGCTTGAGCACCAGCTTGGTGGAGTCGTTACCAAACTCCGCGCCGTGACTTTCAATATAGGCCTCGGCAAGCTGCAAGTCCACAATCAAATCGGCCATCTTGCTCGTGCTAATCACCCCGCCGGGTGTTCTGCCACAGGCAAGCACCGACAAGGCAAGCAACAGCAATAATGATATGTGGAGCTTGGAGCGGCGCATATTATCATTCAATGTCCTCGTGGTTTTCTTCCAAGTTTTCAGCGTTCTCCAAACCTTCCTCGCTGGCCGTGACCGAGGCCAGGTGGCGGGCATAGAACAGAATGAGTACGATGACGCTCACGCTGAGCGAGGCATCGGCCACGTTGAAGATGGGTTGGAAGAACACGAAATGCTGTCCCCCGATCCAGGGCAACCACTCGGGCCAGTTCCAGTCACACAGCGGGAAATAGAGCATGTCCACGACCCTGCCGTTGAACAGCGAGGCATAGCCCCCATCGGGCGGAAACAGCTGTGCCACTTGAGGCGGTGCTGGAGAGTTGAAAATCAGGCCATAGGCCACACAATCAATCACATTGCCCAAAGCGCCTGCGGTAATCAAGGCGATACAAACGACGTATCCCTTGGGGATATCGTGACGGCTGCTGAGTTTCCACAAATAATAGATGAAAGCACCCGACGCGATGATACGGAACAGGGTGAGCAGCAGTTTGCTGCCCAACTCCATGCCGAAGGCCATTCCGTTGTTCTCGATGAACAGGATGCGGAACCACGAGGTGACCTCATACTCCTCGCCGTAAAAGAAGTGGGTCTTGACCCAAATTTTTACGGCTTGGTCGATGACAATCACCAGCGCGATGATTAACGCTGCGAGTTTGCCGTTAGAGAGTTTCATGTCAGCAACGAGGTGTCAACCCTTCTTTTTGTTGCGGGCTTCAATTTCCTTGCCCTCGATGGACAAGGTAGCATGAGGCACGGCGCGCAGGCGCTCCTTGGGAATGAGTTGCCCGGTGATGCGGCACACGCCATAGGTCTTGTTCTCGATGCGCACGAGCGCAGCTTGCAACTTGCGGATGAAGTCCAACTGGCGCTGTGCATGGCGGCTCGACTCCTCCTTCTGCAACGTGGAAGCGCCCTCCTCCATCATCTTGAAGGTGGGATTAGACTCGTCCACCTTGATGGTATCGGTCAAACGCTCGTAGCTCTCTTTGGCCTGTTCTATTTTAGCCTCGATGAGTTCTTTGAACTCTTGCAGTTCCTCATCGCTGTAACGCACTTTATCTTGATTGGTAGCCATAATGTTATTCTGTTTTAATGGTTACTACTATTGTCATTTCAGATTTTTTCGACATTCACGGGCAGCGTCCAGCCGTCCATGTCGAGTTCAACAGCCGTGCCGGGATTAACCGGGCCCACGGTAATGCTGGTGGCAAGCACCTGACGGGCGATATAGTCACCAAAGGCCTTCACGGCGGCATCAGTACGCTCATCGGGGACGATGGTAACGGTGATACGGTCGGTAATGTCAAAGTTCTTGCTCTTGCGCACGTTCTGGATGCGGTTCACCAGTTCGCGTGCGATACCCTCAAGGCGCAACTCCTCGGTCACGGTGATGTCGAGGGCCACGGTCAGGTTACCGTCGTTGGCGACGAGCCAGCCGGGGATGTCCTCGCTGATGATATCAACATCGGCGAGTTCGATGGTGGCCTGCTGTCCGTCGAGGTCTAGCACGATTTGTCCGTCTTTCTCAAACTGGTTGATTTCGGCCTGTGACAGACTGGTGAGCTTGGCAGCAAGCGCCTTCATCGATTTGCCGAATTTCGGGCCAAGCTTCTTGAAATCAGGCTTCAGGCTCTTCACGATGATGCCGGCATCATTGCCCACGAGCTTGATTTCCTTGACGTTGACCTCGCCCTTGATCAAGTCGGCCACAGCCTCGACATCGGCGCGCTGCTGCTCGTCGAGCACGGGCACCATGATGGCCTGCAGCGGCTGGCGCACCTTCAGGTTCTGCTTGCGACGCAGCGACAGCACCATCGAGGTGATGTCCTGGGCGGCCTGCATGCGCTTCTCAAGCTGCTTGTCGATAGCGCTCTCGTCGCTCTTGGGGAAGCGGGCCAGGTGAACCGAGGTCTCACTGTGAGTGAGGTCGCGGTACAGACGATCGCTATAGAACGGGGCCACGGGAGCCATGAGCAGCGCCACAGTAGTGAGGCTCTGGTACAGCGTCTGGCAGGCAGCCAGATCGCCGCCCCAGAAACGCTTGCGGTTCAAGCGCACATACCAGTTGCTCAAGTGGTCGCTCACAAAGGCGCTGATGGCACGGGTTGCCTTGGTGGGCTCATAGTCCTCCAGGTCGGCTTGCACCTCGGCGATGAGCGAGTTGAGCAGTGAGATGATCCAGCGGTCAATCTCGGGACGCTTGTTCATGGGAACCTGCGGCAGCGTGGCATCAAAGCCGTCCACGTTGGCATACAGGGCAAAGAACGAGTAGGTGTTGTAGAGCGTACCGAAGAACTTGCGCGAAACCTCAATCACACCCTCGCGGTCAAACTTGAGGTTCTCCCAGGGTGACGAGTTGCTGATCATGTACCAGCGCAAGGGGTCGCTGCCATATTCCTCGATGGCGCCGAACGGGTCAACGGCATTGCCCAAGCGCTTACTCATCTTGACACCGAACTTGTCAAGCACCAGACCGTTGCTGATGACATTCTTGTAGGCCACGCTGTCAAACACCATCGTGGCGATGGCATGCAGCGTGAAGAACCAACCGCGGGTCTGGTCCACGCCCTCGGCAATGAAGTCGGCGGGGAAGAAACCGTTGTTGTCCACAGCCTCCTTGTTCTCGAACGGGTAATGCAACTGAGCATAGGGCATGGCGCCGCTGTCGAACCACACGTCGATGAGGTCCAATTCGCGCTTCATGGGCTTGCCCGTGTCGCTTACCAGGACGATGTCGTCCACATAGGGGCGGTGGATGTCAATCTTATCGTAGTTCTCCTCGCTGTAGTCACCGGGGATGAAGCCTTTGTCCTTATAGGGGTTGCTCGTCATCACGCCGGCGGCGACAGCCTTCTCGATTTCGTTATAGAGTTCCTCGATGCTGCCGATGCACTTCTCCTCACCGTCCTCGTCGCGCCAGATGGGCAACGGGGTGCCCCAGTAGCGGCTGCGGCTCAGGTTCCAATCGTTCAAATTCTCCAACCACTTGCCAAAACGGCCGGTACCCGTGTGCTCGGGTTTCCAGTTGATGGTGTGGTTGAGCTCGATCATGCGGTCGCGGCAGGCCGTGTCGCGGATGAACCAGCTGTCCAGCGGGTAGTAGAGCACAGGCTTGTCGGTGCGCCAGCAGTGAGGATAGTTGTGGGTGTGCTTCTCCATCTTGAAGGCGGTACCTTCCTGCTTCATGCGGATGCAGATGTAGATGTTCAGGTCCTCGGCCTTCTCGGCGGCTTTCTCGTCATATTTGCCACCAACGGTGTACTGCGGGTCGTAAGCGTTCTTCACCCAACGGCCGGCATATTCCTTATAAAGGTCCACGTTCACGAAGTTCTTGACGAATTCCTCGTCCAAGTCCTCGATGAGGTAGTATTTGCCGGTGAGGTCCACCATGGGGCGGGTCTCCAGCTTCTTGTTGATCATGTACAGGGCGGGGATGCCGGCAGCCTTGGCCACGCGGGCATCGTCGGCACCAAAGGTGGGAGCGATGTGCACGATACCGGTACCGTCCTCGGTGGTCACATAGTCACCGGGGATTCGGTGGTCACATAGTCACCGGGGATAACACGGAAACCGTTGTCGTTGCCCACAACCTTACCGTCAATCTTGTCAACGGGCTTCACCCAAGGGAAGAGTTGCGCATAGCGCATCTCGAGCATATCCTGACCCTTGAAATGGGTGATGACCTTCCAGGGTACCACCTTGGCGCCAGCTTGGAACTCCAGCGGCTGGTCCTTGCCGTCGGCCTTGAAATAGGCATCGACACGGGCCTCGGCCAGCAGATAGATGGCGGGCTTGCCGGTGTAGGGGTTGAAGCTCTCGACAGCGACATAGTCAATCTTGTTGCCCACACACAGGGCGGTGTTGCTGGGCAGGGTCCACGGGGTGGTCGTCCATGCCAGCACATAGGTGTCGTTGAAACCCTCGTCGGCAGCCTCGCGCACCTGCTTGATCACCGGGTGCTCCTCACCGCTCAACACGGTGAACTGGGCGGTGACCGTCTGGTCCTTCACGTCGCGGTAGCAACCCGGCAGGTTCAGCTCGTGCGAGCTCAGGCCGGTGCCGGCAGCGGGAGAATAGGGCTGGATGGTGTAGCCTTTGTACAGCAGGCCCTTGTTGTAGAGCTGCTTGAGCAGCCACCACAAGGTCTCGATGTAGCTGTTCTTGAACGTGATGTAGGGGTGCTTCATGTCCACCCAGTAGCCCATGCGGTGGGTCAAATCTTCCCACTCACGGGTGTATTTCATCACCTCCTTGCGGCAAGTGGCGTTATACTCGTCGACCGAGATTTTCTTGCCGATATCCTCCTTGGTGATGCCCAAGGCCTTTTCCACACCCAGCTCGACGGGCAGACCGTGGGTGTCCCAACCGGCCTTGCGCAGCACCTGGTAGCCCTGCATCGTCTTGTAGCGGCAGAAGATGTCCTTAATCGTCCTGGCCATCACATGGTGGATGCCTGGCATGCCGTTAGCGCTGGGAGGACCCTCAAAGAACACATATGACTTAGCGCCCTCACGCTCGCTGATGCTGCGGCCGAAAACGTCTTCCTTGTCCCACTGCTGCAGGACTTCCTTGTTGATATCTGACAGGTTAAAACCGTTGTATTCGTTAAATTTTTTCATTTTTTAATAATGTACTGTCTCAAATTTGGCTGCAAAGGTAGTGAAAGCCGAGCACAGAACAAAATTTTTTCAAGCCGAAAGTCATTAAAGCACACTTTAATGGCTGAGGCGCAGTAAAATTTATCCAAAAAGAAATTCTTTTTTATGTCGAGGCACATCCTGCCTTCGCCGAAGGCAACGGAGTGAAAGCCGAGCGAAATGCCAAAATAATTTATGGCATTTCTGATTTATAGTTGAGGTTACAACGTGAAAGCAACGCTTTTTAAGGACTAAACTCAGCCGCAAATCACAAATGACAAGAATGGCGACAACAAGTTGAACATCGCCGATAACAATGCCGACATCGACATTATCTTGGGCAGCGCCTGGTGAAAATTATGCGTAAAATCACGAGCAAAAAGCAGGGATTTTCCAGATTTCTTATTGGATATATAAAAGATTATTATTAAATTTGCAGCATTACTAAAGAATTGGAATTCATATTTACTAACTATTAAAACGATAACGATTATGAAGAAACTATTACTTTTTTCCCTGGCTGTGCTGCTGGCGTTACTCACGGCCCAAGCCGACGTGACCATCAACAGCACGAACTTCCCTGACGCGAACTTCCGCAACTATCTGTTGAGCGAGTATCCCAGCGGCACCATCACCACGGCGCAACTCAATGCCCGCACCGAGCTCGTGGTGGAGAGCAAGTACATCTATGACGCCAAGGGTGTCGAGTACTTTACCCAGTTGACAAAGTTGGATTTCTACAATAATAAACTCACTTCGATCGACGTGAGCGCCCTCACCAAGTTGACTTACCTGAATCTGGGTAAGAACCAGTTGTACTCTATTAATGTGAATAATAACACGCTTCTGCAGGAACTGTATCTGCAAAGTAACTACCTCACCTCGGTCAATGTCGTCAATCACAGCGCCTTGAAAACCCTGTGGGTGAATAACAACCTGAACTTGAAGTCATTAACGTGTTATAGCAACGCGTTGACCAATCTGGATGTCTATAATTGTACAGCGATGACCAATCTCAACTGTAACAGTAACCCTAATCTATCATATATTGGCAATTTGGGGTCCTGTACGGCTATCACCTATCTGAACTGTGAGGACTGCAAGATTAGCGACTTGAGCGCGGTCATGAGCATGCCTGATTTGGAATCCCTGTATGCCGCCAACAACAAACTGACGTCACTCGACATTTCGGGATTGAGAAAACTCAAAACCCTCAGGGTGTCTGGAAACCAGATGTTGACCGAGCTAAAGTGCAATGGTTGCGCCTTGCAGTATCTTAATGTGTCGGGCTGTAGCGCATTGAAACAGCTGTCTTGCAATGACAATTACGATCTTTCGGCGATTAGCGGTTTGAGTGAGTGCACGATGCTGGAGAATTTGAGTTGCTATTGCTGCGCCTTGACCGACCTTAATGATTTACAAAACCTGCAGTATTTGAGGGTCGTTGTTTGCTCTGCCAACAACCTGGCCTCGTTATCGCTTAACAATAAGGAAAATCTGGTGCAACTGTGGGCGGATGACAATGCACAACTCACGAGCCTTGAATGTGGTGGCAATACCGATTTGGTCAGTCTTAATGTGGCCGGTTGCAGCCGATTGTGGTCGCTCATGTGCGAGTCAAACCCCAGCCTTACTGAAATCTCCGGCCTGAGTGACTGTACCGCCCTGACCTTTCTTGACTGCATTCGCTGCCAGATTTCCAGCCTTGACATCGCTCACCACACGAATCTTGAGGAACTGTGGTGTCATTACAACAATTTGACCAGCCTCGACGTGAGTGGTTGTACCAGCCTTGAACTAATCAGTGCTCATGACAACCAGATTGCGAGCATGAATGTGAGCAATTGCCCGAATCTTAATAGTTTGAGTGTTTATTACAACCGCCTCACGGGCAACGCGATGGGAAATCTGATTGCCGGGCTGCCCACACGCAGCAACGGTGATGCGGGGAAGGCGTATGTTTTCGTTGACCCCAATCCCGATACTGGTATCACCGAGGGGAATGTCATCACTACTACCCATATCAACCAAGCCAGCGCAAAGCATTGGGTTCTCAACCATTATAATTGGAGTAGCTCCAGTTGGGTGTCCTATACCAGCAGCTCATCGATGCGTGGCGACGTGAACGGCAGTGGAGATGTGAACATGGACGACTTGACAGCCCTGATCAACTACCTGCTCACAAGCAACAGCACGGGCGTCAACATGACCAATGCCGCCACCTGCGACAATCCTAGCAGCACCGTCGTGAACATGGACGAC
>CACZVR010000103.1 GCA_902784675.1 uncultured Bacteroidales bacterium
AGATTTTAAATAATTAGGTATTCCTTAAATTGGAAAAACACACATCATCCAAACTGCTGCCCGCCACCATCCTGGCGGGTGGTTGTTTTTTAGGGGGGCGCCTAATGTAAAGGACCGTGCTGCGCACGGGAGATTCAACAGATTATTCTATTAAAATTGGATTGAGGAAGTGAGACGGAGAAATGAGACAAAGGGTCTACACAGAGTGGCGGCACGGGGGACCGGGAGGACGTTTTTTTTCGAGCCAGAGGCTCGAACTACGGGACACAGTCGGAACTTTATCTAGAATGGGGATCGTGCTGCGCACGGGAGATTAAACTGATTTTTTTCACGAGCCAGAGGCTCGCAATACCTTGACGATTTAACGAGCCAACGGCTCGTAATACTTGGACAACGCGGCGGGCGGGGCTGCGTGCCTGATACAAGGGACTGTGCGTAGGGTGGATATTTGTTGAGGGGTCAACAGGCATATTGCAGCGCTTTTTGATGTGGTGATGACCGATTAAACTGCTTTTTCAAAAAATTCACTTTTGTTATCACACCTATGTTAAATAAAATGGCTAATTTTGCATCTCCGTAGCGGCGTGAAACAACGTCAGTCGTAAAAGTCAGAAAAGATTCAACGATAGCAATGATAAATCTGAGCGTAAACATTAATAAGGTAGCGACCCTGCGTAATGCACGAGGCGGTAATGTGCCCGATGTGCTGCGTGTGGCCATGGATTGTGAACGGTTTGGTGCCAACGGCATCACTGTGCACCCTCGTCCCGACGAGCGGCACATCCGTCGGAGCGATGTGTTTGCCCTGCGCCCGCTGGTGCGCACCGAGTTCAATATCGAGGGTTATCCCAGTGAGCAGTTCATGGAACTGGTGCTGAGTGTGCGCCCCACCCAGGCGACCCTGGTTCCCGATGCCCCCGGCGTGCTGACCTCGTCGGCGGGATGGGAGGTAGAGCCCAACATGGAATTCCTCACCAGCGTGGTTGACCGCCTCAAGGAGGCAGGCATCCGCACGAGCATCTTTGTGGGCACCGACCTGGACAACATCCGCGCCGCCGCCCGCACGGGAGCCGACCGCGTGGAGCTGTACACCGGCCCCTTTGCCGAGGACTTTGATGAGGATCCCGAGCGTGCCGTCGCCCCCTTTGCGCAGGCTGCCGTGACTGCCCATAGCGTGGGTCTGGGTCTGAATGCCGGTCATGACTTGAGTCTGCACAACCTCAAGTTCTTCCAGCAGCATGTTCCTCACTTGGCCGAGGTGTCGATCGGGCACGCGCTCATCAGCGACGCCTTGTATCTGGGCTTGGAGGCCACCATCCATGCTTATCAAGACTGCTTGAAATAAAAGTGCATCATACACGTTATATATAAAGACAAAGAAAACAATTAAATACAATTGATATGTCAATTCTCAACATGATTCTCGCCCAAGTGACGCCTGCCGACACCATGGTCCAGCAGGCCACTGACACCGTGCAGCAGGCTGTTGACAGCGCTGCTCAGGCCGTTTCAGACAGTATCGCCGCCCTTGCAGCGGCTACCGCACCCGCCGCAGCCGAGCCCGTCGTGAAGGAACTCTCGGTGTGGGACCTCACCATGGCAGGCGGCTGGCTCATGATTCCGCTGGCATTGCTGGCCATCGTGAGCATCTACATCTTCTTTGAGCGTTTGTTCGCCATCAACCGCGCCAACCGTCAGGACCGTTCGTTCATGGACCGCATCAAGGAGTATATCCACCGCGGTGAGGTGGACCAAGCACTCAAGCTGTGCCAGGACACCGACACACCTTACTCGCGCATGATCGAGAAGGGCGTGTCGCGCATCGGACGTCCGATGAACGATGTGCTCGTGACCATCGAGAACGTGGGCAACATGGAGATTGCCAAGCTTGAGAAGGGCTTCAACTGGCTCGCCACGACTGCTGCCGGTGCTCCCATGATTGGTTTCTTGGGCACTGTCATCGGTATGGTTGAGGCGTTCTTCCAGCTTGCCAGCGCAGGCAACAACAGCAATGTCACCATCCTTGCCAGCGGCATCTATCAGGCCCTGGTGACCACGGTTGCCGGTTTGATTGTCGGTATCATCGCGTTGTTTGCCTATAACTACCTGACCTCGCGCGTGAACAAGGTGATGAACAAGCTCGAGGGTAAGACGATGGAGTTCATGGACCTGCTCAACGAGCCGGCGAAGTAAATTTTAGGCATTAGGTTTTAGGCTCTAGGTTTTAGGCATTAGGCTATAGGCTTTAGGGACTGAAAACTTACAACTGGAATTAGATTATGGCACTCAAGAGACAACACCAGACGCTGTCGATGTTCAGCATGGCATCCATGACCGATGTCATCTTCCTGTTGCTCATCTTCTTCTTGGTGACATCGACATTCGTCTTTCCGTCGGCGCTGGAGGTGAATCTGCCACAAAGCAGTGAGCAGACCGCCATCAAGCCCACGACGCGCATCTATGTGGACAAGCAGCTCAACATGTATGCCACCCAGTCGAGCGAGACCGGCGAGAGCGACCTGTTGCCCATCGCACCCGAGCAGCTCGAAGGATTCATGCAGGCCCTCAAGGCCGGCAATCCCAACGAGTTCGTGGCCGTGTATGCCGATGAGGAAGTGAACTATGGCAAGATTGTTGAGATTCTCGATAAAGGCTCGCGTCAAGGCGTGAAAATCGTCTTGGCCACCAAGCCCAGCGAGGCATCGTTCGGCCCTGTCGGCGAAGTTCAACAGCCGATAGAAGAGCCCGTACCCGCAGTGACTAATCCCTAAAATGTCATCACGATGGAAGAAGATCGTCGCAAAAATAGCCTCTGGGCCCTGTTGCTCACGCTGCTCATCACTGGAGGAATCTTGGCGTTGCTGCTAAGTTTCAGCCTGCGCTATGAGCAGTCGCCCAACGACCTGGAACTGACCCAGCTTGCGCAGGACTCCATCTTGTTTGGCGGGGAATATGTGATGCTGGGCAACACGATGGACAATGTCACCAATGACCTCATGGACGAGGAGGCCGCCGACCCGAGCGCGTCGCCCGAGCAAGGCGATGACCCCGATATCGAGGCCGATGACATGGAGGACGCCGGAGAGGTGAATCAGAAGACGCCTCCATTGGTCACACAGAAGACCGAATCGCCCCACAAGGTGAAGGAGCAGCCCAAGGAGGCCGAGCCCAAGAAGTCGGGCCCCACCAAGGAAAATGATAAGCGGCCCGAGAAGCCCAAAGCCCAGAACAAGAACTCTGAGGCTCAGCAGACCAAGTCCAAGCAGACCAGCGAGCAGACCACCGCCAGCAGCGCCACCAGCAACAAAGTGAAGAATGCCTTTGGCAAGGGTAACGGCAATGGTGGCGGTAATCAGGGATCTCCCAATGGAAACTCCAGCCAAGGTGTTTTGGCAGGAGCACCTAGTATCAGTGGTTTGGTCGGCTATACATGGGAGAGTTGGGCTAAGCCCGTGCCCAATAGCAAGTGGTCGGGACGCGTCGTTATTAGAGTTACCGTTAATCCACGCGGCAAGATCACCAATGCCAGGTATGTAAGTTCCACCGGCGATCTGGCTTCTCATCCCGAGGTGCGCCGTGCCTGTGAGCAAGCTGCGCTCAAGTCTAGCTTCTCGGTTCCCAAGAACACCATGACCGAGGGCATCGGCACCGTGACTTACATTTGGCATTGATCACCTTGCGTGAGAATTATCACAAGTCGCCTCGTCGTCATTCGGCGAGGCGACTTGCTGTATCAATCATGCCGTTTATTGAATCAATTCAAAAGAATGCTGAATATTTTTTGAGGATTCAATACATCTTGTTACCTTTGCTTATTATTAATGTACAGGAATACCGCCCATGAGCATCTTTAACAAGCAGACCAAGCAAGAGACCATCGTCTACACCATCGTGTGGATAGTGTTGTTTTTGTCGCCACTCATCAGCCTGATTGCCAATAGTGAGGGGATTAGTGATGATGGGTGGGTGCGGCGATCGTTGATGGACACCTATGGCTCGCTGCTCACCTTCTTTGTTTTCTTTCTTGTACACAACCATGTGTTGGCGCCGATGTTGGTGAAGCACAAGCGGGTGAAGATTTACATCTTGTGCTGCGTGTTGATGGTGTCCCTTTTCCAGTTTGCGCAATGTGCTCACAGGCCCAATGGCCAGCCGCTTACCTCCCTCAATGTGAGTGGACCGCCCCCCCTGCCACCTGGAGGCAAGAGGCCGCCCGTTGACAGGCACGACCTCTCGATGTTCATCATCATCGTCCTGATGTTGGGGGCGAACTTGGGCGTGAAATACTTTTTCCAGAACGAGGAGGAGAAGAAGCGCCTGGCCAAGCTCAAGGAGCAGAGCCTGAAACAGGAGCTGGACTACTTGCGTTACCAGATTAATCCGCACTTCATCATGAATACCCTCAACAACATCCATGCCCTCGTCGACATCGATCCCGAGCAGGCCAAGGACAGCATTGTGGACATGTCCAGGATGATGCGCTATCTGCTGTATGAGTGCGACAAGAATTGCGTGTCGGTCAACAAGGCGCTAGTCTTCCTCAAGAAGTACCTGAACCTGATGAAGCTGCGTTACACCGACCAAGTCACTGTCAATCTCGACGTACCCGACAGTTGTCCTGAGGACATCTCGCTGGTGCCGCTGGTGTTCATCCCCTTTGTCGAGAATGCCTTCAAGCACGGGGTATCCTATGACAAGCCCTCGACCATCGACATTGATATCCGCCATCGCGACGGGCGCCTGCTGTTCCATTGCCGCAACACCAAGAGCGGCGTGAAGCACGAGTATGGTGGGGTGGGGCTGAATAATGTGACCAAGCGCCTGGAGCTCATCTATGGCGCCGACTATTCGCTTGACATCAAGGACGAGGAGACAACCTATGACGTGTTGCTCGATCTGCCTGCCCGTTGCGCCGACTATTTCAACGGCAATATGCCTGTCGAAAACGAAAAAGAATGTAAAGTCTAAACCCAGATACCGCTATGATTAAATGCATCGCCATCGATGACGAGCCTCTGGCTCTCAAGAAACTCGTCACCTATATCAATAAGATTCCCTATCTCGACCTGGTGGCCCAGTGCCGCAGTGCTGCCGAGGCCCGGCAGGTGATCGATGAGCAGGACGTTGAAGCCATCTTCTGCGACATCAACATGCCTGACCTCAACGGCATGGACTTCGCCAAGTCGCTGCAGAAGGACCACACCAGCGGCCCTCTCGTGGTGTTCACCACGGCCTATGCCGAGTATGCCGTCGAGGGCTATAAGGCCAATGCAGTGGACTATCTGCTCAAGCCCTACAGCTTTGAGGAATTTGAAGCCGCTGCGCAGAAAATCCAAGAAATCTGCGAAATACGCCAGCAGGCGATGACCGAAGTCACCACCCAACCCGATGACGATGGCGTCATCTTTGTCAAGAGCGACTACAAGATTGTGCGCATCAGCATTGAGCACATCCGTTACATCGAGGCCATGAGCGAGTATCTGCGCATCTCCTGCGACGACAAGGATAAGCCTGTGATTGTGCTGTTGAGCATGAAGCGCATCGAGGAGTTCCTGCCCGCCAGCACCTTCATGCGTATCCACCGCTCGTTCATCATCAACCTGAACAAGATTGTTGAGGTAAAGAAGAGCCATGTCGTCCTCGAGGGCGATTTCTCGATGCCCATCGGCGACAACTACAAGGACGCCTTCATGGACTACCTCAACAAGCGCATCCTCACGAAGTGAGGCGGGCCGTTGGCCCGCCGAGGAGCGGGGAGCGGGGAGAGAGGAGCGTTAGCGGGCCGTTGGCCCGCGGTGTATGAGGCGGCTTAGGCCGCCGTGTATTGGTGGTGTATGAGGCGGCTGACGGCGCGTGTAGGGGCGGGCCGTTGGCCCGCCGAGGAGAGAGGAGAGAGGAGCGTTAGCGGGTTGGTGGCCCGCCGTGTATGAGGCGGCTTGGGCCGTCGTGTATTGGCGGTGTATTGGCGGCTGACGCCGCGTGTATGGGTGTATAAGAATAATAAGAGGGTCATGCTTGTTGAGCGTGGCCCTCTTGTTGCTGTGGATGATGTCGGTTAGCGGTTGGCTGCCATGAAGTCTTCGACGTCCTTGGGATGGTAGGGGATGCGCTTCTCGCCCAGGAAGCGGCAACCGTCGGCGGTGATGAGGATGTCGTCCTCGATGCGTATGCCGCCGAAGTCCTTGTAGGTCTCCAGTTTGTCAAAGTTGAGGAACTCGGCGCAGTGCTTGCTGGCGCGCCAGTCGTCGATGAGGGCGGGGATGAAGTAGATGCCCGGCTCGTCGGTGACCCCAGGCCTTCCATGTCGTGCACGTCCATACCCATCATGTGTCCTAGTCCGTGGGGCAGGAACATGGCGTGAGCACCGGCGGCGACAGCCTCGTCCACGTCACCCTTCATCAGGCCCAGCTCCTTGAGGCGCTCGGTCATGAGTCGGCACACCGACATGTGGACGTCCATGTACTTCATGCCGGGCTTGGAGATGTCCAGGGCATGGTCGTGGCATTCCTCGACAATGCGATAGATCTCGAGCTGTCGCTGGTCATATTTGCCGGTAACAGGCATCGTGCGGGTATTGTCGCTACAGTAGAACTCCATGGTCTCGGCGCCGCAGTCGCACAAGGCGAGGCGACCGGCCTCGAGCGGTGCCATCGACGGGTTGCCGTGCATGATCTCGCCATGCTGCGAGAAGATGGTGGCAAAACTGTTCTTAGCGCCATAACTCTCGGCGATGCCGTCGATCTGTCCGCCGATGAATTTCTCGGTCACACCGGGCTTGATGAGCTTCATTGCGGTGGTGTGCATGAGGTAGCCCACCTCGGCGGCGCGCTCCAGCTCGGCAATCTCCTCGGCCGTCTTTACCGAGCGCATCTTGATGACTGCCATGCGCAGGTCATGTGAGCAGGCTTCGCCCTGCTTGTCGGGGTGGATGCCCAGCAGGTCCATAATTTGAATCTTGGTGTCGTGGCGGTAGGGCGGCAGGAAATGGATGCGGCGGCCCTTGGCGCGGGCCTCGTCGCAGATGACCTGCAACTGACGCATGGGTGCCGAGTTGTCCACGCCTACCTGGGCTGCCATGTCGGCCACGCTGTCGACCGAGCCATACCACACGATGTCCTCGATGTCGATGTCGTCGCCGATGAGGGTCTCCTTGTTAGCATCGATGTCGATGACGCCCACCAGTCCGTCGCGCTGCTGGCCGAAGTAGTAGAGGAACGACGAGTCCTGGCGGAAGGGATAGAAGGCGTTGTTCGGGTAGTTGCACGGCGACTCGTTGTTGCCGAAGAGTAAAATCACGCCGTCGCCCACGAGCTTCTTCAACTCGTCGCGA
>CACZVR010000104.1 GCA_902784675.1 uncultured Bacteroidales bacterium
GCCCGTGGGCACTCCCATTCAAGGCCAAACTGCCGCCAATCCCATCGTGATGACCGACATGGTCAACTGGCGTGCCATGATGCCGGCTGTCAAGTGGATTGGCTGGGGAGCTTTGCTGGTACTCTTCAGCGTAGCGATAGGGGAATTCGATAATCCGTTCTGGCCCATCGGCTTGGCTCTGATTTTCGTGGGCGTTTGCAAGGGATTTATCCTCTACAAGGAACAAAAGGCCCTGCAGGAGGCTTGGAAACGCGGCCAGCAGATGCCGCCCCGTGAGCCCATGCGCCAAGGCACCCCCGTGCCTCCCACCTTCGACCAGGATTACAAAGAGGATGACAACACTCCCTACCAACCGTATTAATCCATCCACCTATACACTTATCCACCTATACACCCATCCACCGCGCCATTGGCGCACCAGAACATGCTTTCCAAGCTTGATGAAATAAGACTGCTGTCGCAATGCGCCCTGGCCGACAACCGGGACGCATTCGGCCGGCTCGTCGAAGCCTATCAGCCGCGCGTGCGTCGGTTCTTGTTGAACCTGACCATGGGCGACGAGATGCTGACCGACGATCTGGCACAGGAGACGTTCATCAAGGCCTATGTGGGCATCCGCAGTTTCAAGGGCATGTCGGCTTTCGGCACATGGCTCTACCGCATTGCCTATAACGAGTTCTACAACCACACCCGCAAGCATCACGAGGAGCATGTCGAAGACATCACCCGCATTGGCGAAGTGAGCACAGCTGCCAATGATGCCATTGATGCATCGATGACCGTGCAAGAGGCGCTCACACGCCTCAACGACAACGAACGTGTGGCCATCACCCTGTTCCGACAACGAACGTGTGGCCATCACCCTGTTCTACATCGAGGACCAGCCCCTCAAGCAAGTTTCCAAGATCATGCAGATGCCCGAGGGTTCGGTAAAATCTCTCATTCACCGTGGCAAGGCCAAGATGAAACAATTTATTGACAATTAAACCGTTATTAAGAATATGAACACCAACGAAGAAGACAAGAAACTGGCGCAACTGCTCAAGCAAGGCGCACATGACCCCGGGGAGAACCCCTGGTTCACCCGCCGCGTCCTCAACAAGCTGCCAGAAAAGCGTCCGAGCGGTTCTTGGGCGACCACGGCCATCTATGCCATCGCACTGGTCGCATGCGTGGTGTGCTGGCTGATGATGTGGCGCGGCCAGGACTGGGGCGCGGTCACCGTGCGTGACTTGCTCTACAACGTGGTAATGGGCGCTGCTACCCTCACCGTCCTGTGGCAGACCATTGCTTCGCTCATCCACGCCGCCGACGTGTAACCCAGAGCTTTACAACGAGCAAAACAGAGTAACCAGGAAAGGCACCGAGAAATCCACAAGAAAACCGTGGAAAAGTGAGAGGATGACAAACTCCTCACCGCTGGTGCGGGTGATGATGGGCAAAGTGGTGTCCATCGTGGTGGCACCACCCGACGAGATAGGAGCCAAAGGCCCGAACCAGCGCACCATGAGCGGAGCTCCCAGCAGCGTGATGACCTCGCGGATGATATTTGCCAACAAGGCGACCGTGCCCAGGTCAGGGCCACGGTATTGCGTGATAAGGATGCTTGACAGCGAATAATAGCCGAACCCTGAGCCCACAGCCAAACAATCTGTCAAACTGCGATGAGGCAGCCCTAGTGCTGCCACTGCCGTGGCGGCCAATGTGCCGATGATCGTCATCAGCGGCAACAGCATCAGTCGCGGGTCCAGCCGTTTGAAGGATTTGAGCAGAGTGGTGTTGTTGCCCACGGTCATTCCCACGCAAAAGAGCAGCGCGCACAATGTCAAGAAACTCAAGTTATCATCAAGCGACGGCAACCACCCCATCAGTCCGCAAACGATGCCCAAGATGAAGAATCCCACAATGATAAGGCTCCCTTTCATCGGCCGTCACCTCCTTTCTTGCGCGACACCCATCGCCACAAAGCCCATGAGAACAGCAACGTTCCCGCCAAGCCGGCCAATGACAGCCACAACGCTTCAAGCCCCAGCGAGGTGATGCCCGCTATGACCTGCGGATTGGTTCCCACCTCAACACCCAGGAGAAACAACAAAAGCCAAATAAGCACCGTCACAGCCTTGGGCACGATGCGAAGCGTGCGTTTCCTCAACAGGAAACCCACGGCCATTCCGCACAGCATGATGGCAACAATCTTCAACATTCACCCACAAAGATAATACAAAATCCATTAAAACGAACAAGAGGGACAAACCTTCATGTCGTTTGCCCCTCTTGTGTGCTTATGTTTCCCTCTATCAGGAGAGGAACTGTTTCACGTCGATGGCGGCACGGCAGCCTCCTGCAGCAGCCACAATGGCCTGACGGTAATGCGGGTCGGCGACATCGCCGGCAGCAAACACACCTTCAACGTTAGTCGCGGTGTTGTGGCCCGTGAGTTTGATGTAGCCCTGCTCGTCCAGATCAATCTGACCGCCCAAGAATTCGGTATTGGGACGGTGGCCAATGGCGAGGAAGAAGCCGTCGATGGCGATGTCGAACAATTCCTCCTTGTCGGTACCCTTGAAACGCACCAGATGTGCACCCTCGACACCATTGTCGCCAAACAGGCCCACAGTATTGGTGTTGAACAGGATTTCGATCTTCTCGTTCTCCTTGACACGCTGCTGCATTGCCTCGCTTGCACGCAGGTAGTCCTTGCGCACGATGAGATAAACCTTATTGGCCAGGTGGCTCAGGTAGTCGGCTTCCTCACAGGCGGTATCACCGCCACCCACCACGGCAACGATCTTCTTGCGGTAGAAGAAACCGTCGCACGTTGCGCAGGCCGAAACACCCTGTCCCGCATATTTGGTCTCGTCGGGCAGACCCAGGTACTTGGCCGTGGCGCCTGTGGCCACGATGACAGTGTCGGCAGTCAGTTGTTCGCCGCCGTCCAGAGTGACGAGGAACGGACGCTGGCTCATGTCGATACCCGTCACGAGACCCGATTTCATCTTCGCACCCAGGTTCACGGCCTGCTGACGCATATTCTCCATCAACTGGAAGCCATCAATGCCCTCAGGGAAACCGGGAAAGTTCTCTATGGTAGTCGTCTGGGTTAACTGTCCGCCCACCTGCAAGCCCTCGATGAGCAAGCAGTCGATGGCCGAACGCACCAGATAAATCGCAGCAGTGTATCCTGCAGGGCCGGAGCCTATAATCAAACATTGAGTATGTGTCATATTAGTTAGAAGTTAGGAATTAAGAAGTTAAAAGTTAGAATTATTTCAACACCTCGTCGAGGTAATCATAGAAGGCAGGATCCTCGCCCACAATGACCTTGGCCACCTTGCCTTCGGGGTCAATGACGACTTTAGTGGGAAATCCGCGAACAGCGTACATCTCCAAAGGATTGTCACCCTTTTCCTTGTCCCAATAGACATGCAGCCAGGGTATCTCATGCTTGGCAACAGCGGCTTTCCACTTCTCGACGGTGTCGTTGCAGTCCACACCCAGGATTTCGAGTTTGTCCTGATATTTGGCATAGTATTCCTTCATCTTGGGCATACCCTTGATGCACCAGCTGCACCATGAGCCCCAGAAGTCGAGAATCACCCACTTGCCACGCAGCGAACTCAGAGCCAGCGGCTTGCCGTTGATGTCATTGAGCGTGAAGTCGGGGGCCAAATTACTCTCTAGTCCCTCTTGGAGTGACTGACTGGCTTCTTCCTTCTCGGCAGCGGCAAGCATTGCCTTATAGAGATTGGCGGCAACACTGCCACGGGCACGCTCGGTCAGCAAAGCCTCACCCTCTTTCATGTGCTTGGCATCACTGCCCAAATCGGAGAGCAGCACAGCCGATGCGTCAGCATCGGGATGAGCCTTGACATAGCCCAGTACAGCATCGGCTAGAGCCTGTTCCAGAGCGGGATATTTCTCCTCATACTCCTTGTTTATCTCCTCCGAGGGGACTCCTTGACTATACTTGGTCTGGCACTCCTTCACGAAGGCACGAGCCGCCTCTTGAGGAGCCTTGATCAGATTAGAGGCCTCGTTATAGTCACAATAGATCTGTGAGCCACCCAGGGTGAAGTCGTCGCCTTGTCCCTCAATGACAGCATGATCACCCGGTAAAGCAGGAATGGCAAACCCATTTTCAGCACTCAATTGGCCATCTTTCAAGCCGAACATATAGAAGAATCCCACATCATCCATGTCAAACGTCATGTTGAACTTGTCGCCATCGATAGCACGACTCTCCTGAACCAGCATATCACCGTTTGCGTTCATAAGAAAGACCTTCACCGAGTCACCCAGCCCCTTTAAGGAGCCGCTTACCGTGAATTTACCTTCCTGAGCCATTGCGCCCAGCGTCATCATGCCCAAGAGCATGTAAAGCATCATTCTTCTCATATCTTACACAATTTGTTGTTAGTGATTGTATCTAACCTTCATTCGCTAAAGATTCATCGAGCTCACGCCAGATTTACTTCAGCACCTCGTCGAGGAACTCGTAGAAAGCAGGATCCTCGCCTACAATGATCTTGGCTATTTTGCCCTCGGGGTCAATGATGACCTTGGTGGGGAAACCGCGCACGACGTAGAGTTCAAGCGGGTTATCGCTATTCTTGTCATTCTTGTCCCAGTAAACGTGCTTCCAGGGCAACTCATACTCGGCGACTGCAGCTTTCCACTTCTCGACAGTGTCGTTGCAGTCCACGCCCAGAATTTCAAGCTTGTTGCTGTATTTTGCGTAGTATTCTTTCATGTCAGGGATCCCCTTGATGCACCACTTGCACCATGAGCCCCAGAAGTCGATGACAACCCACTTGCCACGCAGACTGCTCAACGCCAGCGGCTTGCCGTTGATGTCGTTGAGCGTGAAATCGGGAGCAGGCGAGCCGGCCAAGCCCTCCATACGGGCATCTTCCTCGCGTTCCTTTTGAGCAGCGGCCAGCAGGCCCTTGTACAAGTTAGCGGCCATGCTGCCACGAGCACGGTCGGTAAGCAATGCGGCAGCGGCCTCTATCGACTCGGTATCATCCTCGAGCAGCGCAATCAAGGCAGCCGAAGCGTCCTGATCGGGATGCGCCTTGACATAGTTCATTACAGCATCGGCAAAGTTCTTGGTGAGAACAGGCATTCTCTCCTCATACTCCTTCTCCACCTTCTCTCGAGGCAAGCCCATCATAATGAGGCTCTCGCACTCGCCAGGGAAGTTATGCAAGGCCATCATCGGTTCCTCGACACTCTGTTCAGCAATTTCATAATCCTTGTAGAATTGCGTGCCTCGGAGATGCGTCACATTGTTGGCGTCACGATAGAACTCGACTGTTTCACCAGGAATGGCGGGGGCCGAGATATTGGTGTTGTCGGTGAAAAGCACATAAAGCATGGCAGCATCCTTCAAGTCGAATGTGCGCTCCAGCATGTCACCTGTCACTGCAAATTCTTCCTCGGCTACCAGGTTAAAGGTGGAGATGTCCACAATGGCAAACTTGATTGAATCGGTAAAGCCCTCAAAGGTGCCTTTAACCGTGAATTTTCCACCCTGGGCGGCTGCGCCCAGCATCATCATGCCCGCAAGCATGGTCATTAATAATTTCTTCATATCAGACGTTATATTTTGGTTTCGTTCAAATCAAAATGCGAATCTACTGATAATCGTGAGATTTGCAAAATGAAAACAGATTACATTTAAGGTTGAGGCATCATCAGCATTCTCTCTCTTGCCGCGGCAAGTTTTGGCTTATACAAGTTGGCGGCCACGCTATTATGCACTCGCTCGAGCAGCGCATAATGGCCAATCTCAAGAGTTTCATCTTCGGCAAAGATTCCCAGCAGTGCTGCCGATGCTTCCTGGTCGGGATGATTCTCAACATACGCCAATAAGGCATCTTGATATTTTTCAAGCACTTCCAGATACCGATCACTATGAGCATCCAGTTCAAAAAGCTCAATCGCTTGAGGCTCGATAGCCTTAACAGCTTCATCATAATCAATATAAAACTGCGAACCACCCAAACCGTAATAAGGCTCACCCTCCATATAAAAAAGGACCGTATCACCAGGAATGGCGGGTACTACATGATGTCTCTGGTAACCCTCTTGGCCGTCGACCACAATGAGCAACGCGGCATCTTTCAGATCAAATGACAAATCCAACATCTCAGCACTCGCGGCACGAGTCACCTCGTAAAGAAGTTGATAGTCACAATCAATAATCTGTAATTTCAACGAGTCGCCCTCGCATAAAAAACCGCCCTGAACTGTGAATTTTCCACCCTGGGCCATTGCGCCCAGCGCCATCAAGCCCGCAAGCATGGTTAAAAACAAATTTTTCATATCAAAAATGTCTTTATTGTTTTTATGTTCTAATTGCAAAGATATAAAAAATGAAGTAATCCAAAACGAAATACTGGCAAATTGGTTGAGATTAATTTTTTTTCACTAATTTTGCCGATTAAACAATAACCAAATAACCAAACTACTATGATGAAGAAGATTGCGACATTGTTGACGATGGTGACGGTGGCAATGATGGCCGTTGCCCAGATGGCTAATCCCGTCA
>CACZVR010000105.1 GCA_902784675.1 uncultured Bacteroidales bacterium
CCTGTTGATTTGCTTGAACATGTTGCGACAATGCCGGGCGTGAGCGATGTCGATGTCAGCCGACGTGTTGAATTATGCACCGACTCCACCCTAAGTGTGACTCATGCCGGAGAGGTAATCAACGGAGCACAATACGACTTGCCCCAGTCCTATGACGGGACGGGAGTGATTGTCGGTGTCATTGACGTGGGATTTGATTACCAACACCGTGCTTTCCGTAAAGCAGACAATCCTGATATCACTCGCATCGTCAGGATTTATGACACAAGGAACACGTCAGGTCATCCCGTCATGAACAGTTCGGGCACAAGGTTGCCGGGTTCGGTGTTCATGAATGAAGAAATCTATTCGCTCAGATATGACAGCAATAGCACCCACGGGACCCACACCAGCAGCATTGCTGCGGGCACCCATGTGAACGGCTATGGTGGCATGGCTCCTGGTGCCGATATCGTCCTGTGTGCAGTGAAAGTGCTTGACGGCGGGTTGTCAACAGTGGAGATTGCCAACTGCGTCAACTACATCACATGCTATGCCGACAGTGTAGGCAAACCTTGCGTAATCAGTATGAGTGTGAGCACAGCCACTGGGCAGCACGACGGTCAGGATTACCTTTCAAGAGCCATTGCACAAAAGATGGGCAAAGGCCGAATCTTTGTGATTTCGGCTGGAAACTGTGGTGACCGCCCAATGTATATCCACAGTTCCTTGAACAAGTCCAACCCTGTCAATCTGCTCTTCAAGTGCAAAACAATCAGTGATGTTGACTCATCCTATTATTACTCAATAGTCAATTCCGACATCTGGATGAGGGGGTCTAAGATCAGCCCAGCATACAGGTGGCATATCCTTGATTTGAAGACTCATCGAATCGTTTGGCAAAGCGACTCACTAACTGGGTCTAGCGAGCTCAACTCCTCTCAATTCAAAAGCTATTACGATACTGGTCCCGACACAAACACCGAAGGCATTCTAAGGGTCACCCTAAAAGTCTCGTCTAACAGTACCGGTTACGGCAACAAATACAATCTGGACATCGACATTGGCAATTTGGAATGCCAAGAATTCACTATAGCCAACGGAGTGAAACAATCACGCTATGCCCTCGGCATCAGCATCTACCCACGAGACAACAACCAAAGCGAACTTGACGCTTGGTTTGGACACAGTTCGAGTCGAGCCGGTTCTTATCGTCACTCTGTCACTACGATGTCAGGAGAGACCTTCAATCATTTTTACACGCCTTCGAACAATGATTGCACCATCGGCACCTATGCGGTAAATGATTCCATCATTTCGGCAGGGGCATTTGCTGCACGCAACAATTATTATTCTTTATTACTGAACAGAATCATCACCAACAACAGCATAGTCGTTGGTGAGATTGCCAATTTCTCCAGTTTCCAGATTGAGGGTGCTGGCCCAACAGGAGAGGCCCTCCCCACAATCTGTGCTCCTGGAATCTGCGTGGTTGGCGCTGCAAACCGCTACTCCTACCTCGCCAACCACAAAACAACGGTCATGAAAACCGAAGACGGTAGTTGCTGGGGCATCCTGAGCGGCACTTCCATGTCGGCGCCCACTGTGGCCGGCATCATCGCATTGTGGCTGCAAGCTAACCCCAACCTGTCGGTCTCCCAGATAAAAAACATCCTGGCTGAATCTGCCATCCGTGACGAATTCACGATGGGACAGAACAGCTCAATGTTCGGTCCAAACGGCAAGATTGACGCAATGGCAGGAATGAGGCTTGTGCTCCAAGGCTTGCACAATGACACGGGAGACGTGAATTGCGATGGGCACGTCAACATGGACGACCTCACGTTATTGATATCACACCTGTTGGGCTTCTACCCTCCCGACGAGGTCTTCTCCGAAACCAATGCCGACATGGATCATAGCGGCAATGTCGGTATGGATGATATCACCGAGATGGTTAATTATCTGCTCAACATCTAGATTGACAGGACAAGGGTAATAAACGAAAATGTATCGCGCATGTGCACGATACATTTTTGTTATCCGGAATCATCAGTCTGATTACTTGGTAACATCGATGAGGCCGTGGCCCGTCATCTCTTTGGGCTGCGGCAGGCCCATGATCTGCAGGATGCTGGGTGCCACGTCGGCAAGACGGCCCGTGTTGATGATGAGTTCGGGATCCTCGGTCACATAGATGATGGGCACGGGGTTGAGCGAGTGTGCCGTATTGGGAGTGCCGTCGGTGTTGACGGCATGGTCGGCATTGCCGTGGTCGGCGATGAGGATAACCTCATAGCCTGTGGCACGGGCTGCCTCAATCGTGTCATGAACACAGCGGTCAACTGCCTTGACGGCCTTGCAGATGGCATCATAGACTCCCGTGTGGCCAACCATGTCACCGTTAGCATAGTTCACCACGATGAAATCATACTTGTCCTCACGGATGGCTGCGACAAGTTTGTCACGCACCTCATAGGCGCTCATCTCGGGCTTGAGGTCATAGGTTGCCACATCGGGCGAAGGCACCAGGATGCGGTCCTCGTTCTCGAAGGGCTGTTCCCTGCCGCCGCTGAAGAAGAAGGTCACATGAGCATATTTCTCGGTCTCGGCGATGTGCAGCTGACGTTTGCCCAGGCTCGACAGATATTCCGACAGCGTGTTGTCCACGTTCTCCTTGGGGAACAGGATGTGCATGTTCTTGAACGTGGGATCATAGGGGGTCATGCAGTAGTACTGCAAGCCAGGAATCACCTTCATGCCGTCCTCGGGTTTGTCCTGCTGGGTCAAGGCGATGGTGATCTGCTTTGCACGGTCGTTGCGGAAGTTGAAGAAGATGATCACGTCACCCTCTTGGATGCGACCATCAAGGGTCGAGTTGACGATGGGCTTGATGAACTCATCGGTCACACCCTCGTCATAGGACTCCTGGATGGCACGCACCATGTCGTCGCTCTGCTTGCCCACACCGGCGGTGAGCATGTCATAGGCCACCTTGATGCGGTCCCAGTTGTTGTTGCGGTCCATGGCATAGTAACGGCCAATGACGGTGGCCACCTTGCCAGCGCTTTGCTCGCAGTGCTCAATGACTTGACCGACAAAGCCCTTGCCGCTCTCGGGGTCGGTGTCGCGTCCGTCCATGAAGCAGTGGATGAACACCTTTTCCAGGCCATATTCCTTGGCGATGTCACACAAGGCCATCAGGTGCCCCATCGAACTGTGCACGCCACCCGTACTCGTCAATCCCATGATGTGAAGCGCCTTGCCATTGTCGCGGGCATAGGAATAGGCGCTGACGATCTCAGGATTGTTCATGATTGAACCGTCGGCGATGCTGCGGTTAATCTTCACCAAGTCCTGATAGACAACACGGCCGCCACCAATGTTGAGGTGTCCCACCTCGCTGTTACCCATCTGACCATCGGGCAAACCGACGTCCTCGCCACAAGCCTTGAGCGTGCTGTGCGGATAAGCGGCGCGCAGGAAGTCAAGGTAAGGAGTCGGTGTGCTGTAAATCGCGTTGCTCTGACCCTTGGGACCTTCACCCCAGCCGTCCAATATCATTAATAATGCTTTCTTTGCCATAATTTATTTTACCTATTTGTTGTTTAACTTGATTTTTGGGACTGCAAAGGTAGTTAAAAGTCCTCAGTTTTTAGTCCTTAGTCCTTATTTTTTTAGTTTTTAGTCAAGGTAATTCGTCACTGGCGAGTGTGAGATATTTTTGAAAGAAGAGGGCCTGAGGTTTTGATTCTTCCTTCAAATTCACTAAATTTGCGCATTATTACAATTATGCGATATACACAAACTAAAATCTTATCTTTTATGAAACATTCTACCAAACTTTCCAAAACATTGTGTCTGTTGGTCTGCCTGTTCATGGGCAGCGCGTTCACAGCGGCGGCCGCCGATTTCATGGTGGACAGCATCTGCTACAACATCATCGGTGAGAACCAGGTGGAAGTCACCAGCCGTGATGTCAAGTACACTGGCGAGGTCATCATTCCCGCCACCGTCGTCAACGACGGCATCACCTACCAGGTCACCCGCATCGGCAACAACGCCTTTTCGGGCTGCAGCAGCATGACCCTCGTCGGCATTCCCGAGGGTGTCACCGAGATTGGCAAATATGCTTTCTTCCAATGCTTTCGTCTCGAGAACATCGACCTGCCCAATTCGCTCGTCAGCATCGGCAGGGCCGCCTTCATGATGTGTTATTCCTTCACGGCGTTCCACGTCCCTCGGAATCTCGCCACGATCGAATATGACGCGCTCACCTATCTCGAAAATCTCGCCTACTACACCTGCAGTACTTTGAACACTCACTTCAAGGCTGTTGACGGCGTTCTCTACTCCAAGGACCTGACAAGGCTCGTCGCCTATCCGCCTGCAGCACCTGCGACCACGTTCGACATTCCGTCCACAGTGACCTCACTTGCCGACTACTGTTTCTGCAGCAGCAAGCTCACTCAGGTGAACATCCCCGAGAGTGTGACTTGGATGGACATGAACATCTTTCGCAATTGCAAGGAACTGGTATCGGTTGATCTTCCCGACGGCATCACCCACATGGGTATCAACGTCTTCGGTTCCTGCACAAACCTGACCAGCGTTCATCTTCCTGCCAGTCTCGACACGCTGCCTAACTCCACCTTCTCCTATTGCACCAAACTCACCACGGTGACCGTTCCCCGCAACGTGTCCTGCATCAGCAATCAGGCGTTTATTGCTGCCGAGAACCTCAAGAGCGTTATCTTCGAAGAGGGCAGCCGCCTGAACGAGATTGGAGAATATGCTTTCCGTGAGTGCTATTCCCTGGAAACCCTCATCATGCCCAATACCGTCACCAAGATCGGTAATGCATGCTTCTATCAATGCCATAGCATCAAGAACCTCCACGTGAGCGAAAACCTCACCGAGACGGGTACAGGACTGTTCTGGGACTGTTATGAGCTCACCAGTGCAGCAATCATCGGCGACATTCCCGAGATGAAAAACCTTTTCTACAACTGCACATCGCTGAAGAGGCTGCAAATCGGCAGCAAACACAATACACCCGGAACCACCCTGCTCAAGAACTGCACGATAGCCCGGTGCAATCAGCTCGAGTACCTCGAGTTGGGTGCCAACATCGACACACTGGAGAGTTCAGCCCTGCCAGACATCGACAACCTCAAGGTGCTTATCTGTTGGGCTCCCACGCCACCCCGTTGCAACAGTTATTGGCACAGCTTCGGTCCCAATCCCAGCACGCTGAACTGCGTCCTGTATGTTCCCAAGGCTTCGCTTGAGGCCTATCGCACCACCGACGAGTGGAAGGATTTCAAGACCATCGTGCCCATCGACGATCTGGGCGACGTGAACGGCGACGGCGCGGTGAACATGGATGACCTGACGATGCTCATCAACGTGCTGTTGGGCGGTGACATCTCGTTCAACACACCGCTGGCCGACAGCAACCTGGACGGCGAGGTCAATATGGACGACCTCACCGCACTCATCAACATCCTGCTCA
>CACZVR010000106.1:0-5413 GCA_902784675.1 uncultured Bacteroidales bacterium
CTCACCGAGCATGTGGGCAAGAGCAACCTGAGTCTGACCGAGCAGGGCCGAGACCGCGACGCGCACATCTATGACCAGGACACGGCATGGCTGCGCGAGAGCGACGTGCTCATCGGCGAATGCACCTGCCCCTCGCTGGGCGTGGGCTATGAGCTGGCCTATGCCGAGGCCCACGGTATCCCCTGCCACATCTTCTATGACCGTGGCAAGACGCAGCTGTCGGCGATGCTCACCGGCAACCCTTACTTCCACATCCACCCCTACGAGAAAGAGCAGGACATCTACCCCCTGCTTGACCAAATCCTCGGGGAATAATCCATGAGATGTCGTGATTTTTTGTACCTTTGTAATTGACAAAAACCTATTGAATGATGCTTAACCTCAACAAAGTACACCACATCGCCCTGATTTGCTCTGATTACCAGCGGAGCCTCGACTTCTACACCCGCGTCATCGGCTGCCAGGTCATGGCCGAACATTGGCGCGAGGAGCAGCAGTCCTACCTGACCAAGCTGTCCCTGAACGGCGACTATGTCATCGAGTTGTTCTCCTTCCCCTCGCCACCGCAGCGCCCGTCTTACCCCGAGGCAGCGGGATTGCGGCATCTGGCCTTCGAGGTTGACGACATCGTGGCCCAAGTTGCTGAACTGGACCGCATGGGCGTTGCCCACGAGGACATCAGGACCGATGCCACGACCGGCAAGCGCTTCGTCTTCTTTGATGACCCCGACGGGCAACCGCTCGAGATGTACGAGAAATAACACACACGATCTGCCGCAGTTCACATGAAACGAGGAACGATACATAACGCGACCCAGATGGTGGACCTGATCCAAGAAGTCGGGTTCCTGCCGTTGCTCTACAGCGGCATCAGCGGCTTCTCGGCCGAGGAAGCGGTGGACGACGATTGCCGCTATGTCGTCTATAGCGACGGCGGCTGGGACTGGCCTATGTGGAAGTGGAAAGGCCCCATCGTGACCGAGGGCAGCTGTGTGTACGGCAAGTTCTTCAACAAGAAGGCGGGTTACATCAGCATGGACTGGTGGCCCGACTTCATGAACTACCGCCGCCACACCTACCCTACCCCGGCGCCCGGCTCCATCGAGGAGGCCATCCTGCTCACCCTGCGCGAGCACGGCAGCCTCATCACGCGCGACCTGCGCCGCCTGTGCGGCTTCACCGGCACCAAGATGCGCAGCCGTTTCGACGGCTATGTCACGCGCCTGCAGATGGCCTCACGCATCGTCACCCAGGACTTTGTCTATCCCCGCGACAAGCACGGACACGAGTACGGCTGGGGATGGGCCCTGCTCACCACGCCCGAGCAGTTGCTGGGCAAGGAAGCCTGCCACTGCGACCGCACGTCCCAGGAATCCCTTGAGCGCATGATGACGCACCTCAAGGGCATCCTGCCTCGCGCCACCGAGAAACAACTCACGCAATTACTCAAATAAAACGATACACTATGAAACGAATCCTCTTCACACTCATCATGCTCATGGCATTCACTGCCGTGCTGCAAGCCCAAAAAATCAGTTTCATCGAGACCAAAAGCTCATGGCACTACGTCTATGACGAAAACGGCAAGAAGGTGCACACCATCAGCGCCAGCCAGGGCGAAGTGGTCGCCTACAGCGAGAACTTCTACATCCTCAAGAAGAGCGGATGGTACTACACCTGCGATGCCAAGGGCAAGAAACTGCACACCTTCTGGGCCGACAACGTGGGCGAAATCCTCTCTGCCACCGGCGACAACTTCACCAGCCGCAAGGGTGACTGGATATACACCTGGAGCAAAAACGGCAAAAAACTCAACACCCGCTACGCCAAATAGCTCAACCTAAAAGCATAAACAAAGAAAGCCCGCCACTCATTGTGACGGGCATTTTAATTTTCAAGATTCTTCGAAAAACAGAAACCTCTGTTGGTTACTCCTCGTCCGGGCGGTATTCGAGGATGTCGCCGGGAGTGCAGTCCAGGACGCGGCAGATGGCGCCGAGGGTCGAGAAGCGCACAGCCTTGGCTTTGCCGGTCTTCAGGATCGAGAGGTTAGCCACGGTGATACCCACGCGTTCGCTCAACTCGTTGAGCGACATCTTGCGGCGGGCCATCATCACATCAAGATTCACGATAATCATAGCGCACTAGGGAGATTAGATGGTTAACTTCTGTTCCTCGGCAGCATCACAGGCCACCTTGTAGAGCAGGGCCACGATGACGCCCACAATCGCATAGACAAACGGGGTGTCGGTCAGCATCCAATCAAATTGGTCGGCGTCCGAGCAGGCAGAACCCATATTGTCACTGATAAACGAGTGGATGGGTAGCACAATCGCCATCACCCACAACAGCACCACATTGGCACGGTTAAAAATCATTCCGCCCTTCAGATACTTGAGGATGTTGAACACAAACGCCCCCATCAGCCCCGCCATAGTGAGAATCAGGATACGGTTGATGACAAACACCGTCAACTTGCGGCCGATGTGCGGAGAGTCCCAGTTAATCACCCCATCGCCACTGCCGGTTGTCAGAACGAAATAAGTCTGGATAGCATAAAACACCACCCACATGAGGGTGCAGATGAGCGCAAACACGCACACCGCTGTAAATACTCTGTTAGATGTCTTTTTCATAATTTTCAACGCTATTGATGAATAATTCCGCCGCAAAGATAAATCAATTTATCGAAAAACAATAAATAAATCATGATATTTAAGAAATTTTAATCCTTTTGCGAAAATTTTGATTGTGACATAAAAAATCGGTTGGTTTACCAAACAAAGGTAAGCCAACCGATTAGACCTTGAAAAGAAGCCGCTGTACTAATTCTGCGCCACACGCACAGCACGCACGGGGAACCCGAGGTATCGATTGTTGCCGTAGTGGCCTTTATGGTCATCTAAATAGAAGAAAAGCATGACAGCAGAATACGAATAAATATCGTCATAGAGCGTGCGTGACCAAAACTGGCCGTAGGAACCTAAGTCGCCAAAGGTATTATTGTAGCGCTCGCCCGCAGCGGGAAGGAACATTGAATGTCCATTTGGTCCAGTTACCAATTGGCCATTCACGCCGTTCATTGTCGTCTGCTGCCATGTGCAAGATACACAAAGTTCCATACACTGTTCTTGAGACGGCATGCGCCATGACAGACCCCAATTCGCATAGGCTGCATCATCTTCTGGATCAAGTTCGGTCTTGTTGTCAACCATGCCATAGTCGCTATTAGTACAGTACTTCGTGATCGTATTTTGTGAGCCGTTACACCACTTGTAAGTGCTCCAACTATACACCTGCTTGGGAGCAGTCTCACCCCAGGCGAAATAGTCGCCGTATTCCTCGGGGACCTTGGCCCCCACATTCATTGTCGCCCACAGCGTACCGCTGGGCAAACCCAAGTCAACCCACTCGTGATCTTCAATTACAACAGGGTTAAGGATGATGTTGATGATTGCATTGACATCTGCAATATTGATTTCACCGTCGGCATTGACATCACCTGAAGTATTGCTGCCACCGCCACCTAGAATCACAGCGATGACTGCATTGATGTCGGCGATGTTGACCTCGCCGTCGCCGTTCACGTCACCTTTAACATTGCTTGTGCGCGAGATGACGATGTGGTCTGGGATGTCATTGTTGCCGCAATAGATGGCATAGCCGTAGCCCTCAACCTCAAGAACGTAGGCGTCAGCAGGATAAGTAATGGCGCAGTTCGTGAAGGTGATACCCTCACCGATTCTCTCAACTTGTCCTTTGATATTGGCTTGAACATTGTTGAACGCAAGAGCGACATTTACACCATTCCCATTATTCGCAATACCATTCTGGGATTCTAATGTGATATCTTTAATTGTCAGATTTGTATCAATGAGAAATATGTCAATCCATGTGCTGGAAATCTGTAGGTTTCCATCGCCTTGAATAGTCACGTTCTTAGCATTATATGTATCGAAAGCCATGACGGCAAAACCATTGGTCGTCAGTTTACATTGGCCATGGATCACAATGGTTGCTTCATTCTCTGAGATGCGTATGGGTTGAATATTATCATAGATGTTATCGGTATAGTGCTCAACTACCGCATTGTCTAAGGTGAGTGTGTGGCTTTCTTGATCCCAGGTGATGCTGCCGCTCTTGATAAAGGGCGTGTTGAAATGTCCATTCGCATCACAGCTCACATCGCAAATTCGAACATCGGCAACCGCACTAAGGGTTGCCACCAGTGAAAGACAAAGTAAGAAGATTTTTTCATATCGTTATCAATATATTGGGTTAATCTGCTAAACAACAATCGCTAAACGTTCAGGTCGTGAACCTTTTCCTCGTTTTACAGCGACTTGATATCTCCTGAGCTTTCGGGCATCAGGTAACGGGTGCCGGTGTCCTTGCTGATCTGTTCACGGAACTGCTGGTCATAGCCCGGCGTGGTATAGCGGCCCGGAACGACGACACCATTCTCCGAAGGCTTCATGATCTGGTCGTTGTGCTTCACGGCAATGAGGCGGAAGAGCTTGTCCCAACGCTGCATCATCCGGGCGGTGTAGGCGGCGCTTTTGTCAGTGAGGTAGCTCACGCGTTCACGCTTGGTCAGGGGCTCTATGTCTTTCAACACCTGTGCCTGATCGGCAGCATAAAAGTCCTCCAACTCCTGCTGTGCCTCTCGCAGGTCGCCTATCATGGCGCTGTAGCGCGGATAAATCATGTTGGCCACCAGATTGTTCAACCAGAAAGCGCTGTGCTCGCTGAACTCGTTGCTCACGTTGTTCTCACGGCGGAAGGCTTCGGGCACGTCATTCACGCAGCAATACACTGGCACATAGGCGATCATGTTGGCATCATCGCAGTTGAAGTACATGATGCCACCCACATCGTCGGGCAGCCAGCTGCGCAACTGTGATACCAGCGTGAAACCCGACTGCGGGGTGCCGATGGCTCGCTCACGGAAGTAGTTCTTTCCATCCACTTCCCAGTTCATGGGCAGCGGACGGTAAGGTGAGCTCCAGGGGCCTGCACTCATGTCGGCCGTCATGTCGAGCGGAGTGCCCTCGTAATGGTCGCGCATGTCATTCATGATGTCACGCACCGACAACTTCCTATCGGGCTTGATATAGAGCGGCAGATGGTCGCAAACGTCATGCTGGCCGTTGATGTAGGGCAGATACTTGTCCATCTCGGCCTGGTCGTAGTGGTGGCGGAAGAAACTCCACACTCGGGCGTCGGCATAGCGCACCGAGGAGAAAGAAATCGGGCAATAGGCATCGCGGAAGCTGAAGTCCTTATCCTTGCCGTTGAAGTAGCCTTTCTCGCGGGCAAACGAAATCACGTCCTTGGAATACAGGCAGTTCTTGGGATCCTTCAACGGGAACTGGCGTATGCGGGACAGATTGGCATGGGCACAGATGCAGTC
>CACZVR010000106.1:5448-8452 GCA_902784675.1 uncultured Bacteroidales bacterium
CCATACTCCTGCACGAGGTCGGTCATGACGATGATAGCCTCACGCGCAGTCGCAGCACGCTCCAGTCCCAGATGCATCATGGTGAAATAGTCGAGCAAGCCTTCAGGGTTCTGCAACTCCAAACGGCCATCGAAGGTGGTTTCCACAATACTCACCTGCTTCTCGTTAATAAAGCCGATGACGTCATAGGTGTATTCCACTTGAGGCACATAGCCTCTCACGGGTCCCCTGCCCCACTCACGGATGGCAATCTTCTCGTCTTTCTCATGCCTGCCGCCTGGAGTGCGCGACAGCGAGCCGGCGAAGCCATAGCCATCACAATTATAGGTACAAATCACCGAGCCATCCACCGAGGCTGCCTTGCCAACGATCAGGTTAGTACATGCCCAGGACGGAGTGACGGCCAGCGCCAACATCGCCACGAGCAAAGAGAGAAATCGTTTCGTTTTCATATTTACGTTGTTTTTTCTATAGGGGCAAAGATAGTGCAAGCCGAATACAATGGCAAATTATTTGCCAATTGTTGAGGCGAAGCCTATCTTAGACGCATGGCAAAGATAGCGAATTTTTCGCTAACCGCTTCATTTTCTCTTATTTTTCAGTCATTTGAGAAAAACGATCAAGTTCAACGATGCACGTCAGCATGGCATTGCTCTCTTTTCATCACAGGCTGGCGATGATACCTTTCAGCTATCCTGCACGATCGCTTGTGGCCCACTGGAGGTGGTGTCGGTGTATTGCGAGCCTGAGGCTCGCACAATTCCCTCCTCACTCCTCCCTAATCTCTAATCCCTAACCACTAATCTGCTCGCACAGCGAGCAAACTTTTTACCCTTGACAGTCAACATGGTTTTGTTTTACCTTTGTGCCAGTGATGCGAAAACAAAGTTTTAACAACTCGTTAACATTCCCGCCCCACCCCTTACAAAAAAACACAGCAAACAATTCCAATGAATATCAATGATTTACTAAAAAATGAACAAATTGGGCAACATTGCTTTTTGTCACATGGCCTGACACCTATTTTTCAGTCGGAATATACCTTATTAAAAAAATAATGCGTACCTTTGCAGCCTGTAAAACCAATAACATAAAAACGACTAATAACTAACTATATCAGTTTTTTTCAAATTTTATGAGTAAGGAAAAGAAATTCATGACGTGTGACGGTAACCAAGCTGCCGCTCACATCAGTTACATGTTCACCGAGGTAGCCGCAATCTACCCCATCACTCCGTCATCAACGATGGCCGAGCACGTGGACGAGTGGGCCGCCGCTGGCCGCAAGAACATCTTTGGTGAGACCGTTATGGTCCAGGAGATGCAGAGCGAGGGTGGCGCAGCCGGTGCTGTTCACGGTTCGCTGCAGGCAGGTGCCCTGACCACGACCTACACCGCGTCGCAGGGTCTGTTGCTGATGATTCCCAACATGTACAAGATTGCCGGTGAGTTGCTCCCTGGCGTGTTCCACGTTTCGGCCCGCACCCTGGCAAGCCACACCCTGTGCATCTTTGGTGACCATCAGGACGTGATGGCTACCCGCCAGACCGGTTTTGCCATGCTCGCCGAGGGCAGTGTGCAGGAGGTGATGGACCTCGCCGGTGTTGCTCACTTGAGCGCCATCAAGGCTCACGTTCCCTTTGTCAACTTCTTTGACGGTTTCCGCACCTCGCACGAGATCCAGAAGGTTGAGGCCATGGATCAGGAAGACCTGCGTCCCCTCATCGACATGGAGGAGCTGGCCAAGTTCCGCAAGGGTGCCATGAATCCCGACAAGCCCGTTACCCGTGGTACTGCCGAGAACCCCGACGTGTTCTTCCAGCACCGCGAGTCGTGCAACGATTACTATACCGCAGTTCCCGCCATCGTCGAGGACTACATGAACAAAATCAGCGAGATCACTGGCCGCAAGTATGGTCTGTTTGACTACTACGGCGCCAAGGATGCCGACCGCGTCATCATCGCCATGGGCAGTGTGACCGAGGCTATCCGCGAGACCATCGACTATCTGACCGAGAAGGGTGAGAAAGTCGGCCTCGTTGCCGTTCACTTGTATCGCCCCTTCAGCGCCAAGCACTTCCTCGCAGCCGTTCCCAGCACTGCCAAGCGCATTGCCGTGCTCGACCGCACCAAGGAGCCCGGCGCCAACGCTGCCGATGCCCAAGAACCAGTTCACCATCGGTATCGAGGATGACGTGACCTTCGCATCGCTTCCCATGAAGGAAGAGGTTGCCATGGGTGGTGCCGGCATGTTCCAGGCCAAGTTCTACGGTCTGGGTGCCGACGGTACCGTGGGTGCCAACAAGAACAGTGTGAAGATTATCGGTGACAACACCGACAAGCACTGCCAGGCTTACTTCTCCTACGACAGCAAGAAGTCGGGTGGTTTCACCTGCTCACACCTCCGCTTTGGCGACGAGCCCATCCGCTCGACCTATCTGGTGACCACGCCCAACTTCGTGGCTTGCCACGTTCAGGCCTACCTGCACATGTATGACGTGACCCGCGGTCTGCAGAAGGGTGGTACCTTCCTGCTCAACACCGTTTGGGACGGCGACAAGCTGGCCGAGAACCTGCCCAACAACGTGAAGAAATACTTCGCCGACAACAACATCAAGGTTTACTACATCAACGCCACCAAGATCGCTCAGGAAATCGGTCTGGGCAACCGCACCAACACCATCCTGCAGAGCGCATTCTTCCGCATCACCGAGGTTATCCCCGTTGACCTGGCCATCGAGCAGATGAAGAAATTCATCGTTAAGTCCTATGGCCGCAAGGGTGAGGACGTGGTGAACAAGAACTATCAGGCCGTTGACCGTGGTAACGAGTACACCGAGCTGGCCGTTGATCCCGCTTGGAGCAACCTCACCGTCGAGGGTCCCGCTGCCGACAATGCTCCCGCATTTGTCCACAACGTGGTTCGTCCCATCAACGCCCAGAACGGCGACCTGCTGCCCGTGAGCGCATTCAAGGGCCGTGAGGACGGTACTTGGGATGCCGG
>CACZVR010000107.1 GCA_902784675.1 uncultured Bacteroidales bacterium
CAGACCACCATATTCGCGAGCGAAGGGAACACCCTGTGCCACGCACTGGTCAATGATATTGTTCGACACCTCGGCCAGGCGGTAAACGTTGGCCTCGCGTGCACGGTAGTCACCACCCTTGACGGTGTCATAGAACAAGCGGTAAACCGAGTCACCGTCGTTCTGATAGTTCTTGGCTGCGTTGATACCACCCTGTGCAGCGATCGAGTGAGCGCGGCGGGGTGAATCCTGGATGCAGAAGTTCAGCACGTTGAATCCCATCTCGCCCAGCGTGGCAGCTGCCGACGCACCAGCCAGACCGGTACCCACGACGATGATGTCGAGACGGCGCTTGTTGGCGGGGTTGACGAGTTTCTGGTGAGCCTTATAGTTGGTCCATTTCTCAGCGATGGGTCCCTCGGGAATCTTGGAATCGATGGGCTGAGTGTTCATTTTGTTTTCTTCCATTTGTGTTACAAATTTAATAGGTTAATACTCAGCGATTAGAGGGCAAAGAACCAGGTGAAGTAGCAAGCCTCTACAGCAAACAGGATAAACACGATGCTGGCCCACCACTTGGAGATGCACTGCCAACGAGGAATCCAGTTGTCATTGGCGGTACCCAGGGTCTGGAAAGCGCTCCAGAAACCGTGGCTAATGTGGAACCACAGGGCAGCAAAACCGATGAGGTAAACGGGCAGAACCCACAGCTGGCTGAAAGTAGCCCTCAGATAATCCTGTCCTCTCATGATGTGCTCACCCATCAACTCGGGCAACTGCATCTTGGCCCAGAACTGCACGAGGTGCAGAATCAGGAAGCAGCAAACGATAAGACCCAGGACGAGCATGTTCTGAGATGCCCATTCCACATCTTTAGGTTTGGTGGTCACAGCATAGCGGTTATTACCACGTGCCTTGCGGTTCTGCAGCGTGAGAATGAACGCGAAAATGATGTGAATTGCAAAGCCGCCAGCCAGGATCAATGTACCCAGCACGGCATACCAATTAGCGCCAAGGAATTCGCAGATGGCATCATAAGCCTCGAAAGAAATGAGAGCCACCGCGTTCATCAGCGCATGAAACGTGACGAATAGAACGAGGAAGAGGCCGGTTACCGACATCACCACCTTGCGTCCTACAGATGAATTAGTTAACCACATAAAAATTGATGATTTTTTAGTTATTGTTTGATGATTATTCGTTTATATCTCAAATATCCTGCAAAGATAATCAAAAAAAGCTTATCATGCAAATCAATCGTTGAGGATGAGCATGGCGTCGCCGTAGACGCCGAAGCGGTATTTCTCCTTGATGGCGACCTGATAGGCGTTCATCGTCTGCTCATAGCCTCCGAAAGATGCCTGTGCCATCAGCATGATGGAGTAGGGCATGTGGAAGTTGGTCACCAGTGCGTCGCAGGTGGTGCACTCGTAGGGCGGGAACAAGAATTTGTTCGACCAGCCGCCGTAGGGCTTGATGTGTCCGTTCATGCCCACGCAGGTCTCAAATGCCCTGAGCACCGATGTGCCGATGGCGCAGACCTTGTTGCCGTTGTCGCGCAGATTGTTGACTCTTTCGGCCAGTTCAACGCTCACGTCCATCTCCTCGCTGTCCATGCGATGCTTGCTCAAGTCCTCGACGTCGATGTCGCGGTAGCTGCCTAGACTGATGTGCATGGTGAGAAACTCGCGGTCAATGTCGCGGATCTCCATGCGTCGCATCAGCTCGCGTGAGAAATGCAATCCTGCAGCAGGCACAACCACTGCACCTTCCTTACAGGCAAAGATGGTCTGATAGCGTTCGGCGTCTTCGGGCTCGGCATCTCGCTGAATGTAGTAGGGGAGCGGTGTGTTGCCCAGATTGTAAAGGTCTTTCTTGAACTGGTCATGGTCGCCGTCATACAGGAAACGCAAGGTGCGTCCGCGCGAGGTGGTGTTGTCAATGACCTCGGCAACCATCGAGTCGTCAAGCCCGAAATAGAGTTTGTTGCCGATGCGTATTTTGCGTGCCGGCTCGACCAGCACATCCCACAACTTGTTGTTGGGATTGAGCTCACGCAACAGGAAAACCTCGATGCGCGCACCTGTTTTCTCCTTGTTGCCGAAGAGCTTGGCGGGGAAAACTTGTGTGTCGTTGAAGACAAACAGGTCGTGGGGATTGAAATACTCAATAATTTCCTTGAACACCTTGTGCTCGATTTCATTGCTCTTCTTGTGAAGCACCATCAGGCGCGACTCGTCGCGCACAGGAGTGGGATGTGAGGCAATCAGTTCCTCGGGCATGTGGGTGTTGAATTCTGAGAGTTTCATATTATTTCTGTTTTAATTAGCTTCACCTTCTTGACCTCACGCTAAGTCGCAAAGGCGCTAAGTTATTAATTGTTTGATTTCTATTATTAACTTGGTAGAACAGTTACTTGATTTGTGAGACGCGTTTGGGTGGCAGGTCGCATTTCTTGGCTTGCTTGCGGGCCTGATGTTCGGCCTTTATGCGTGCAGCGCGTTCGCGGTTTTCGATGCGTTCGCGTTCCAACCGCTCGGCGGCAGCCTGTTCGGGTGAGACATAGGTCTCGCCATCCAGTTTCTCGACCAGGGCATCGAGTGTGAGGCAGTCTTCAACCCTGACGTCACCCACACGGGTGCGGCGCAGCCCCGTCAAATGAGCCCCGCTACCCAGCGCCTCGCCGATATCGCGAGCCAATGCGCGAATGTAAGTTCCCTTGCTGCACACAACGCGGATTTGAAGTGTGGGTTCCACGGGCAAGCCGCATTGCAACACCTCAATCTCATCGATGACGAGTGTCTTGGGACGGATTTCCACGTCTTGTCCCTTGCGTGCCAGTTTGTAGGCAGGCTTGCCGTCAATCTTGCAGGCCGAGAACGATGGAGGCACCTGCTCGATGCTGCCCGTGAATTGTTCTTGCAAAACGCGGTCGATGAGGTCGCGGTCGATGTGCTGCCACTCATAGGTGGCATCCACCTCGGTCTCCAGATCGTAGCTTGGCGTGGTGGCGCCCAACCTCAAGTCGGCAATATATTCCTTGACTCCCGCCTGCAACTCGTCGATGCGCTTGGTGGCATGGCCAGTGCACAGCAGCAGGACGCCAGTGGCGAGCGGATCGAGTGTCCCCGCGTGGCCCACCTTGACCTGGCGGGTTTTCAAGTGGGTGCGCAAGACGGCACGCACTTTCTTCACCGCGGCAAAGGAGGTCATCTTCAATGGTTTGTCGATGCAGAATATTTCACCTTCAATCGGGTTGAGCATATCTGATTCGTTGTTTGGAATGTGTGGTTTTGCCGATGCATTTATCTCAATCCACCATCTGTAGCGATTGGCCGCTTATCAACATGATGAGAATGATAACACCCACAATGATGCGATACCAACCAAAGGCCTTAAAGCCATACTTGGTCAAGAAATTTACAAACCATTTCATGGCGAGTAACGCTACAATAAAAGCAACAACGCATCCCACAATCAGTACAATGATATTGTGAGAGGTTGCCCAATCGGCATTCTCCTGGAATAGATCAACCAAATCCAGCAAAGTGGCACCAGCCATGGTGGGCACAGCCAAGAAAAATGAGAATTCAGCGGCTTTGCGGCGAGTGAGTCTTTGTGACATGCCTCCCACAATGGTTGCCATGCTGCGGCTCACACCAGGAATAACCGAGATACACTGGAAAAGACCAATCTTGAAAGCCTTGGGCTCATCCAACTTGACAGCTTCACTGCCCTTGTTGAAAATGCGGTCACAGAACAGCATGAATACACCACCTGCAACAAGCATGATGGCAACCACCATCACACTGTCGAGCAGCCAGTCGAGCAGTCCCGATTTCTTAGCAGCGAGTCCGATGATGACAGCAGGCAGCACACCCACTAACAGCAGCCAATAGAAGTACCACTTGTGTTTGAATTGTTGCCATGCAGATGCCCCATCGGGTGCCGGTGTGCGGTCAAGACGAAAAAATTGTTTCCAGTAGAGCACTACTACCGACAGGATGGCTCCGAACTGGATGATGAAAGTGAACGCATGCACAAAAGAATCACCCTGAGTGACACCTAACAGGTTTTGGGCGATGATCATGTGACCGGTGGACGAAACGGGAAGGAACTCGGTGAGTCCTTCCACAATAGCGATAATGATTGCTTGCAGCAGATCCATGCTGATTTAAGAATTAATCATTAGCGTCGGAGTTGTCGTCGTTGGGCTTGTTGTCTTTCTTGCGGTAGAGAATGGCAAAAGCCATGAGCACAAATCCCAAGAAGGCAATGATGGGGCCTGTGGTGACCCTGCTGGACTCAAAGAGGTTTTCGTTGAACTTGTCACCCACATTGGCGTCACCGGTCATCAGCCAGAAGCCGATGATGATGAGTAACAGGCAAATTGCCATGAGGATGAAGTTGATTTTACCCAGGGGATAAGTGACTTTGCCCTTCTCGACGGGCTTGTTTTCGACTTGTTGTTTCTTTACTTGTTTTGCCATTTTTTTCATGTTTTCTGTTGTCTGCGGAGTTCAGCACAGGGCATAATCCGCAATTTGGTGCAAAAATACAACACCAGGAGGCCTTTGTCAATAGTTTTAACCCATTTTTTGATTTCAAAGGCACCCTGAGTCACCCGATTTCGCGAAATGATGATTCAATTATGACTCCTCGAAGGTGGTGGCGAGGAGTTTCAAGTTGTCGATGATGTCGATGTGCTGGGGACACTGCGCCTCGCACTGTCCGCACTCGATACATTCGCTGGCCTTGCCATGGCTCTTGGCGATGAGGTCATAGTATAGCTTGCTATTACTCTTTAGTTGCGGGAACTGCTGCATCATGTTGTAGAGGTTGAAATACTCGGGGATGGCAATCTGTTGCGGGCAGCCCTCGCTGCAGTAATGGCAGGCGGTGCAGGGGATGGCGATGGCGTCGCTGATGGCTTCGGTCGCTTGGACGATGATGGCTTGCTCCTCGTCGTTGAGGGGCTGGAAGTCCTGCATGTAGCTGGTGTTGTCATCGAGTTGTTCCATGTTGCTCATGCCGCTCAGCACGGTGAGGACATTGGGGAGCGATGCACAATAGCGGATAGCCCACGAGGCAGGACTGGCGTCGGGATTATACTGCTTGAACAAGCGGTCGATGGACTCTGGAACGCGTGCGAGCGAGCCCCCTTTAACGGGCTCCATGACGATAACAGGCTTGCCGTGCTTGACGCACAAGTCATAGCAAGTTTTTGACTCGATAGCGGGGCTTTCCCAATCCAGGTAGTTGATTTGCAGTTGGACGTATTCCATCTCGGGGTGCTTCTCAAGGATTTCGGCCAAAATCCCCAGCCGTCCATGCGGTCCATCACTTCGACTCGTTCGCGGTTGAGTGCGTGGAGCCAGTAATAGTCAAAGTAGTCCACACCGCAGCGCTCGAGTTGCTCGTTGAAGACGCGGTCCATGTCGGCCACTTCATTGATGGCCCAGACAGGCATTTTGCTTGTGACAGTGAATGCCTCGCGCGGATAGCGTTTGACGACGGCTTCGCGCAGCGCCTCCTCGCTCTTGCCGCCGTGATAGGGATAGGCGGTGTCAAAGTAGGTGAAGCCTCGTTCTATGAACCTGTCGGCCATAGCCTTAAACTTTTCGATGTCGATACTTGTCTGGTCGTCGGGG
>CACZVR010000108.1 GCA_902784675.1 uncultured Bacteroidales bacterium
ATCGGGTTGAGCCACACACAACATCGGCAACAACAGAATGAGTGATAATAATTGCTTCATAATGTATCGTGGTGTATTTAGATGTCTTTGTTTTGGGTTGGTTCATCGTCGCGGATGTAGATATTCCAGTGGCGGGAAATCCACTCGATATATCGGGTCTCGATGTTCTGGCCGAATCCTAGGTCAACCGCTTTCTCGAAATAGTATTCTTTGGGCCATCCGTTCAAGAAAAACCCGTAATACTCTTTGACAATGATTTCAGCGCCATTGGGCTTCGCGATTTTCAACGAATCAACAATCTGGTCGCGCACCGCTTCCAGGCTGTCATTGGCCATGTCGCTCACGATCATTGACAGCGCGCCGAAGCCAAGGTCCATAACGTCCTCTACAGGAATTGTCGTAGTTGATAGTGTTGAGATGGCATAATCGCCGTCGAAGTCATCCTCCTCGTCCTCGATGGTGGTGTAGCCTATCCTGGCGGATATGTGCTGGGGGTAACCTTGTTCCTCGGTATCTACTTCCTTGTCGCCGAGGTCAAACGTGGAGCCGTGCAGCCCGAAGAGGTTCTCCAATTCCTCGTATGAGTTGCGGATGCCCTCCTCGGTTGAGAAATGGAGCAACAGGATGTTTTCCAGCGACTTTCGTGGCATGATGCTGTCTAAGTCCGGAATTGTGCTGTACAGCGTGTCACATGTGACCTTTACACCCTTCTTGAGTTGGTCACGTATCTCGCGCCAGTTGGTGATGCTTTTGAGCAATCCCAACTCATCGGTTGTGAACTCGCACACGACCGACTGCATCAACTGGCTCATGGCATTAGTCATCAGGCTTGTGACCGTGTCTGCATCATGGAGGGTGAAGCTCAGCGGAATGTACTTCATCTTGTAACCGTCGCTGGTCGAGTCAGTCACCACTATCATGAATTCTTCCACATAGGACTCGCTGACCGTCGTATCGTTCCCTTGAATTTTGTATTTGTTATGCGTCTGCCTGTAGGTCATCGTGTCGTTCTTGCAGAAGTAACCCACTACCGCAATTTCGTCCTCGGATTCCTCTTGGCTTAACATCAGGTTCTGCGACCATGCCGTCATGGCCAAACCGAAAACGCACACTAATAGACAAATCGTTCTCATATTATCTCGTTATGTATTAGGTTTCAATTACCTTCATCAGGGTATTGAGAGGCTTGCTCGGCCTCAGCCTGCTCGATGGCGTCTTTGACAGCCTGTTCGAGAAGGGCATCATCAATGTCGTCACTATCATCAAGTTCATCAGCCGCTTGGGCATCGTATTGCGCCGCATAATACTTCGTGAGGTACATTTCCACTTCTTCAACCGACATTTTGCGCTCTGTCAATTCAAGTGCGCCACGGGCACCGTCGATGATCGCATCGTAATCGAAATCCAAGCCCAACAACTGTTTCATTCTCATGTTATCAATGAAATAGAACAGTGCCGCAAATCGGCCCATGTCATAAGTTGCCTCTGAATTTGAACTTTCCAGCACATCGGCCATGCCACAAGCAAAGGCCTGTTGATCCTTGATAGAAATGGAGTCGCCCTGATCACGGTCGATTGGTGGGAGTGTGTCATAGTCCCGCAGCCCCAAGAGGATACCCATTGTCGTCTCGATGCGGCAGGAGTCACCATAGACCATCGATAGCATGGTCTCATCGTCAAAGTCTAACAATAAATGATGGGCGCCGATTGTGTCCTGTGGTAGGACAACGGTATTGTCAGCCACTTTGCGCAGCCCTTCGATCAGGCAGTCCAAATGGGGCTGATCCTTTTCCTCAATTTGCTCAAAATTGATGCTCATCAGGAAAAATAGGCCCATCTGCTGACCATCATAATAGGAATTGGCCGCTGTCCTCTCCTGCCTATAGAGATTCAGCCCGTCACTGAAGCCTCGAATGTACTCCTCACGATCACTCTTTATCTGTTGTGTCTTCTTATCCTGGCTATCCAGAACGATACGCATGAAGTAATCGCCCATGGCATAAGAGAGCGAATCAAATTGCTCGATGGAAGCCTGTTTATTTACTGGCGACGGGTCTAGGCTGATTACAAATTCATTTCCTGCGATTTTTCCTTGCCTGGGTTCATAGCCGGGGTGCTCCACGCGCAGAATGGTGTCACCCTCGGCAACCTGGATACTAAAATCGCCCTTGTCATCGGTTGTTGTGCTCAGGCAAGAAGGCGACACCGTGACTATTGCGCCTGGCAAGACATGGGCATTGGAATCATACACTCGACCAAATAAGCCTTCAGGAACCTTACCGCAGTAGCCAAAGTTACATACCCAAGCACACCAGAACTTGGGAGGCACCATGCGGATGACGAGCGGCTTGCCGTCAACCTTAACCTCGACTGTCTCCATCCCGATATATTGTATCTCCAGCGTGCTTCCAACTGGTGCCTTGAGGCGGAATCGACCATCATAGTCGGTGGCCGCACCAATGTCTGTGCCCTTCAATCTCACGGTGGCACCAATAACAGGTTCCTCATCGGCAAGAACCACACCAGTCACCACCTCCGGTTTATTGATATCCTGTGCTAAGCCAGTCAAGGCCGTCATTGCTATCAACAACGCCAACAGTATTATTTTGTAGTGAAGTTCGTTAACCATATTGAGAGGGTGTTTAGATTCTCATATCACAAAATTACTGTATCAATTGCCAGTGGACATCTTGGGTAAGTCCCATCATGACGATATGACGGGTAATCTCGATGGGCCAGCCCTGGGCGTCAAGAGTGGCACTATAGCGTTCTTGCCAAACAGGTTCATCATCCGTGCTGCTCATGTTCCAAATCACGGTTTCGGTGTACTGGATGGAGCCGTCCTCGCCACGGGTTGTGGTCGTGTAGTGATTTTTTTGCAAGTACGAATCAGGTAATTCCTCGTCATTGTTGAGTTCATCCGTTGCGCAGGAGACGACTTCTGAGTCATCGGCTTCTTCATCCCCTTGTGCATCAGGGGCTGCTTGCTCCATAGCAGCACTGAATTCAGTGAGCAAGTCAGCATCGATTTCTTCGCTCGTTGAGTCGGGCTCCGTTTCCTCGGCCACATCAGGGAGAGTCTCCCAATCGTCGAAACTCTCCACCGAGTCCTCGGGGAGTTCTATGTCGTCAACGATGATAGGATCTTCATCAACCACGTCTTCAATCCATTGACCATCACCCAAGGGCAACGTGCGTCCGTACGGCTCGGTGAACGGGGAAATCACTGCCTGCATTAACTCTGTCACTGTTCTTTTCAAGAAATCACCGTTCAAGCCTTCTTCAATCTCACGCTCCATCTGTTCGGGTTCCATCTTGTTGGCAAACATCTCTCGAAAAGCCGTTGTAAGATACACCTTGAAAGGATCCAAGAATTCGTTATAGAAAATGCTGTCGACGGTCAAGTCTTTGCGATTGATCGAGAAACGGAATCCCTTGTCTTGAAACATGTCAAGAAGCATCTTGGCTTGTGTCGTGGGAATATTTTCAGGCATCTCATATTGCATTTTGTCCAAGTAGAAGAAAATACCATAATGATCCTGATCGACCGACTCCACAGTAAAGCGGTACTCGGCCGAATTGCTCTCGTCAAACTGGTCATTATAGTGATTGGTGAAGGTGGCCAGATAGGTGCGGGTGTCGCCCAAAGAGAAATTGGGCACGATGCGCACCGAGTCGGTAATGGCCGCCGTGACATCATGGAATTCAACGGCGGGTTGCGCCTGGGCTATTAACGAGCCAAGCATAGTGGCTACATATAAAAGGATCTGTTTCATAGCTAATGGGATAGCGATAGGATGTTTCTCAATAACTAATCTTTGAATTAGCGTCTTTAAATAGACGCAGGATGGTGTTAACGAAGTTCTCCTCGGTGGGTTCTCCCTCAAGCCAGCCGTAATTGTGGTGGATGAAGCCATCGGGATAATCACTGCCCGACGATGCCTCACTGTCTTCATCGTCATCTATTGACATACCTCCCACGACATAGGGGTCGGCAACGCCAGATTCGCCAAAGAGATTATAGGTCTTTTCCAGGGTGTAATAACGGCTCTGGCAGTTCTTCTTGTCTATCACAAAGGCAGCATACTTGCACAAAGGCGGGCGACTTGGCTCTGGCATGTGAATGACATGAACCGTGATCGAATCGTCAACTTGATGCGTGCTGATGGACAGAGAGTCCAGGTCGCACTCGTAGTGAGTAAACAGGAGCCAGTAACTCAACTGCAGGTTAAGCAGCTCCAGATCGATCAGTTGCTCCTCGTCGATGGCGCCGTTAGCATACGCGCCTAATCGCAAAGGCAAGATCCTGAATTGAAACTCATAGGCGCTCAGCGTGTCGCCCTTATTGATGTTGGCTATGGCTTCATCAATGTCTTGAATCGTACTTTCCTCCTGACCTATCTTCAGTGCCTCCAGGCACTGGATGGCTTTATCTTGGCTTTTCGGTGTACCCCAGCCGTTGAAATAGCACAGCGCCAGCATTTCAAGGGCATAAGGATAATTCTGTTCTGCAGACTGCTTGAACAGGTCAAAACTTTTTTCCCAATTCCGTTGAACGCCATCACCTGACAAGTATTGCAGACCCAATTTGTGTTGCGACAGAGGGTCTCCACCCGCAGCTCCCTGCTCGTAGTAATGGATTGCCCTGGCCAAATCCATTTCGGTCCCTTGGCCGTATTCGTAGGCTTCTCCCAACATACCCATGGCAGTCACATTACCTTTCTGGGCTGAACTCATGAACCAGCGGAAGGCTTTGTCATAATCAGTTTCGACACCATAAGCGTTTTTATAGCACATTCCCATCCACAACTCGCCGTAGCGGTTGCCCTTGTCGGCGGCATCACGGATGAGCGATACACCCTTCTCGGCATCTAGTTCAACACTATCACCGAAGAGATAACGTATCGCCAGATCAACCTGGCTATTGAGGTTGCCTGCCGCCATGGAGTCACGCAAGGCTTCAATCGATTGCGCCTGAACCGCAAGCGAACCAAAGATGAGGGTTGCAAATAAAAGAAGCTGTTTCATAGCGCAGTGTTGTTTACTTCCATCATAATTGTGATGCTATTTCATTTTACAGACGATTTTCATCTGTGTCAGTTCGTTAATCCAGTCATCTTTTTTATCCTTGAGGGATTCCATGAAGGGGATGATGTCGTCACCATACGCCCTGCGCGAATAGAAATTGAGCTGTACTGCTTTCTTGCCATTGACGGTTACTGGTTTGTAGTGATGGATGTCAACCTC
>CACZVR010000109.1 GCA_902784675.1 uncultured Bacteroidales bacterium
CTGAGGCAACTCAGCATCAGTGGAGATGACCAGTGCATCCTTCAGAGTCTGCTCCACGCGAGGCATCACCTCACGCTCCATCTTCACCACGTCGGCAACCGTCTTACCATCAAGGCGGATGCGGAGATGCTTGCGCAATTCATACACGAGTTTGTCCGCATATCGCTCTGGCCGACGGATAATATTGTCATACAGGATGCGGTTGCGATTCAACTGCAGCAGCATGACCGCACCACTTGCGACATCTCGCTTAGCACGTGGAGTGTTCAGCCACTCCTGTATATTTTGTGTGAGTTTGTTATCCATTAGTTGATTGTTAAAAATGAGGCGCCACGCTATCGCAGCAGTGACGCCATCACAGTTATTTGAAGATTATGATCAGCCGTTGGCAGGCCAAGCGCTACCGTCAGCGCCACTAATGTCACCATCTTCGGTCTCGATCTTGCCCAGATAGTAGGGGCTGGGCATCTCATCTGTTACCGAGACGTTGATCGTCGTGCCTGCAGAGTCGGTCTCCGAAGAGCCGGACTCCTGCGCGGGAGTCACGTTGGTCTCGAACATCTCGTTGCCAAGGACACGGTACTGGCCATCGCGCTGGGGCCACAGGAATACCAGGTCATCAGCGTTGGCCTGGCGGCAGAAGCCCACAGCGTCGGCGTTAAGGCCGGGATAGCGGAAAGCCGCCGTGTTGTTGAACGTCTTGGACGGCTTGTCACCCTGACTTTCAGAGTTCACGTTGCTCTGAGGCGTGACCAGATCGATGCGGTGCCACTTCTTGTCAGCAGCCAGCACAAAGTTGCCGCTCAACTGACCGAGTTTCTTCATCGTCGCACCGTTGTCAGAGATTTTGGTGCGCGTGGGCCATGATGCGATGTCGCTCTTCGGGATGTAGTACACATGGGGACGCAGTCCGGGCAGGACGGTCGTACCCTTGCAATGTTTCAGACTCTCATACAGAGCCTCATTTGCGCAATCATTGTTGTTGGGTGCCATATAAGTAACCTTTCTTTTAATGGTTCAACAATTAGGATGCAAGAACGCCCACCATCAGGTTCTCGGGAGCGATGGACTCAAACTGAACACCAAAGAACATCGTGGCGATGTACTGGAGCACGAAGGCCTCGTGCTTCTCGATGGTGATGTCCTCTTCCTCGCCTTCCAGGTTGCAGCCCACGAGCATGTTGCTGGCGGGAGAGATGTAGACGTAGGGAGAGTTGGCCATGTTGTACAGGGGCACGAAGTTCACCTGCTCAAAGCCCTCGACAACGAGTTTCTTGAACTCGGTGTTGTAAGGCAGGGCACCGTTGCTGGCCTGGTAGTCCTTAAGGTAGGCACGGTAGATGGCTGGAGCGCAATACAGGTTCACCTTGCGGGCACCTGACACGAGCAACTCGCTGGCAGCCTCACACAGAGCGGTGATCTGGTCAATGGCGTTGCTGGCGGTGATGGCAGCGGAAAACTCGTACTTGTTGCCCAGGGCGGTGCTGATAGTCGGGGTAGTAGCACCAATCTCGGCGGCGGCGATGGTGTCGAAGCCGTTGAACAGGTCGGCGCTGGTGGTGCCGTTGTCATTGCGCACAGCGTTGAAGATGTGCGACTGCAAGTTGTGTCCCAGTTTGGCAGAGAGATAGGCGAGCACACGACGAGCGATCTCGACGTTGGTCAACTGCTCGCCCTTGGTGATCGCGCTGTCATAGATGCTCTTGACAACACTGTTGGGGCTGAACTTCTTCACAACGCTACCCAGGAAGGTCTCCAGGGTGCGGCCCTTGATGGTGATGTCGGCGTTGTCGATGCGGGTCTCGCTGTAGGGACCCAGGTCGATGTTGCCGCTCAACTCGCCCACGGTCTCCTTGTAACGGATGCCCGTGCGCACGGTCATATACTGGGTGGTCTCACGCATGGCATGCATGGGAACCTGGATAAGTTCACGACGGAACTTGTGGGCGCTCTGCGCCAATTCAGTAGGGGTGATAACTGCTTTACCCATGATTAGATGATGTCTTTGATGGAGTCATACAAATCTTTACTCGTAGTGGCGGCTGGAGCGCCCTCGCCAGTCGTCTCATCGACCTTTTTGGTCTCTTCACCGGGAGCCTTCTGCAGATTGGCAACCTGCTCACGCAGTTCGGCGATGGTAGTGTCACGCTCGGCGATGGCCTGTTGGTCAGCGTCGTGCTGTGCGTTCAGTTCATTAATCTTGGAGTCGAGGGTGCGCAACTGCTCCTCAGAGAGATTGGCACTGCCGCCCTCCTCGCATTCCATCTTGGCCATGGAGAGGGCCACGGCCAGTGCAACGAAATTGATAATCTTCTTCATGCTCTTTTCTTCATTATGTGGTTTTGTTTCACTGTCAGACTTTTTGCCCGTCATCAGGTCCCGGATACCACGTATGCCATCTAGGATCTCCTGCAGTTTCAGGCCGAAGCCCGGGCGATCAGGCTGGATTTCCAGACCGTTCATTGTCAGGCCCAGCGCATTGAAGCGCTTAGCGACGGCATTAGTCACTGCCGGGGCCTCATCGGCCGGTTGGTCAACCACCTCATCGACAAAGCCCCAGTCAAGGGCCTCCTGGGCGGTCAGCCAGCACTCCTTGTCCAGGAGTGCCAGCAGTTCCTCCTCGCTGTGGTTCTTGCAACGGGCAGCATACATGGCGGCAAGTGTGCGGTCAATCTTCTCGTTCTCGTCTTTGAGATGTTGCAGGTCGGCGATGATCGACTCGATGTCATTCGCGTTGACCTGTCTCCAGATGTCAACAAAGTTAGAGCAACGATGTACCAGGAAGAACGCGTACTTGCCCATCTTGATCTCCTTCGCGCCCATGGCAATCACCGTGGCGGCGCTGGCCACGAAGCCGCTCAGGTAAACCGTCACGTCACCATGATCGAGCAACTGCTGGCGGATATCAAGGCCGTCATCCAGGCTGCCGCCCAGCGACGAGATCTTCATGTCCACGTGCTTGCCCTTATACTGCTCCAGTTTCTGGCGGATGGACGCCTTGTCGGTATCCAGCCACCAGTAGCCGATATAGTCATCTATGATAATCTGATAGTTCATGCGGTCGATATTTTTCTAATCATCGCAAATTTATGACAAACGATTTTCCCCATAAAAGACGGGAAAAGCCTGATGCAGCGCTTCACAGCGCCATTCTCAGGCCATTATCAATCATCTTTATGGTAGAACAAATCAATCAACGATACGAAGCAGACCTAGCGGAGTAGTCCACGTCACGGTAATCGTCTTACCGCTACGCTCGGTAGTCTTATCCGGGTATGTATCCACTACAGTGGCCACAGGCCATGGCTGCTCATCAAGCCCAATCAAGTACTGATTGCCCTGAGTGGTGGTGATACGCCAGCACAGATGGCGGTCATCCACCCAGAAGTCATCAGTAGTGTGCATTGTAAGCCTAACTGTAGTAAGCCTCGAGCCGTCTTCGACGGATTCGCTGGTCTCGCAAGAGGCAAAGCCATCCAAGCATATAGGATTGAACGGCCTATAGTACTGCAACAGTGCCTGGTGGTCATCAAGCAGCACCACATTGCGCATGTGGCGAGGCGACAGGATCCATTCCGCTTTGGCGATGTTATTATATAATTGTAGTCGTGACATAGAATATTATGTTGAGTGTTGTACGGGATTGTACGGGATTGTGCGGGCCTGTGCAGGCCTGTGCAGGGTTGTACGCTATTTCTAAAATTCGGGCGGCTTGTCCGATTTTTTCCGAGCAGAATTTTGCAGGTTAATTCCTCTTCTGGTATAGGCATCGCGGATGCGATAATACCTCTGGCGCACTGTCTCCACCCGGTCCAGACCAATGCCATGCATCTCGCACCATGCAGCGATGCGCGTGTTCACGCCGATGCGCGTGTTCTCAAGCCTGGACAAATCTGACCATAGGTTCTGTGTAAACAGGTCCTTGATGGCTTCTCGCACGGCATCCTGGCCTTTAGGCCCCAGGTAATGCCACTTCTCCGGCGGCTTCGCCTTAGACTCAGGGATGACGATCGCCGTGAATCCATCCCCACCAGTCTGCGGTTTTGCCCCTTTAGGCACCTGTTGGAGAAAAGCACGTATCACTGCATTCTCGTTGCTCTGCGACGGGAACTTGACAGGATCTCCCAGCGAGTGCGTCAGCCACTCAGCCAGGTACTTTTCGAGACGTATGTAGATAACAATCTGTGCCATAGGAGATAGGCCACAAAGTTATAATAAATCGTTGGTTCCAACAATATATCGTTGGAAAAATTAAATCCAAAATAGTGGGCACATTTTCGCGACTACAACGCCTACAAACGACTACAATTAATTAAAGCATTGAAATAGACATAGTTATATTTTTCGGGGCTTCGCCCCACCATGCCTACAAATGTAGATATAGTAGATATTTGTAGGCAATATCATTAAAATGTAGAAAAATGTAGGCGCTTGTAGCGGTTTGTAGGCATAGAGAAAAACATTTTTTTTTGAGAAAAACACATCCTAACGGCACGAAAATGGCGGCCGCCCCACTCCAGGGACGACCGCCACAGTCTCCTACATTATGTCAAATAAGAATCACCTAAAAGCCATCATAGATGGTTTTCTTTTTCGGTGGAACGTAATCAGGAGACAATTGCTTTTCAACATCATTCAATGCTATGCCCAGTTTCTTGCCCCATACATCAGACTTCCATGTCTTCTCCGCCCATGATGTCGCGCTCGTGAGTTCCAGGCGCACCTTCAGCACACCCTTTGAAATGATATGTTCTATTGTCCGCCTGTCAATGGGGTAAAAGTAAACCATCTCGTCTCGATAGATAAACACCGGCTCGCCTTCATTGTTATAGTACATGCTATCTATCTCTTGCATGCACCACCGGCTATCTGGATGCAACTCAACGACCTCACCTCCGCCCAACTTCAGCAGCATGACAGCTTCCTTCGATCGATAAACGCGACCATCATCTTTCACCGTGATATGGTAAACTGTGTCACTGTTAGCAGCATTACAATCAAGCATTATTGTGTACTCGTGGTAATCTATCTTTTCATAAGCAACTACCTGTGTCGCGAACTTTCCCCATGATGGAGTCGCAGCACACACCATTATAATGATCATCAATAAAAACCTACGCATAACACTCCAGTTTTTGTGGTTGCAAAGTTAAACTATTATATCTAAATCAGCAATAATCGTGCCAACTATCATCAGCGCTTGGGGTTATTGACCATGCGTTGATAACGCCTGTACTGCTTGTCCAGGCCGCGCTCGCCGTCCATTACCACATAGGCCTCAATGCCATCGTCAATGGCTTGCTGCAACCGGGCGATGGCATCGGTCTGCTCCTGGACCGATGCGGCCACCACTGCAAACCTCTGGTCCCCATGGGCGGCCATCTGCTGCTGAGCGGCCACTGTCTGTCCCAGGATCCTGCCCTGGCCGATCGCGCGGCTCACGTCCTCAGCCGACAGAGACCCCACCGTGTTGTTGCGCTGCGCCTGGTCGATCATCCTCAGCACCGGGGCCAGGTTAGGGTTGGCGACTGCCTCGTGGTTGGCCACAAACTCGTTGGCATGGACCACGCCAACCTCACGGCGGTCGTCATGGTCCCTCCTTGTGAAACCACCCTCATAGTAGCCCGCCTGTTGCGCTTGGTGCTGCTTCTGGATCGTTGCAATCTGGATGGCGCCAGCAGCCGTCGCCATCGCAGCAGCAATCGGACCCAGAATCCAATTGGCCTTCGACGCACTCGCATACGCATTGATCGCAGCCAATGCCGTCGATGCAATCGCCTGGGCTACCTCTATCGCCTGGGCTCGCTTGTCATACTTTGTCTTGATTTTGGCAATCTCCTTTTGCTTTTTTTCTTCCAGTTTCTGGGCTTTCTTCTGATTGTTGCCCGCTGCTGCGATTTGTTTGTCATAAGACTCGGTAACCTTAGCCACCTCGAGATCCCGGCTGGCATTGGCATATTCGTTATAAGATGCCAGCCCCTGGCTCATTATCGCAAAAGCGGCCGAAGCCATCTGCCCTATAGTCTTCAATTTTTCGGGGATGGTTTCTCCCAGGCTGTCAAATCCGGCTTCCCACGTCTCAACAAGGTTGGTGACAAGAGTAGCCCATTGCGATCCCTCACCACTGACAAGTTCTGATATCTTGTTGTGATAGTTCTGGATGATCTGCCAGCGACGGGAGTTGTAGTCTTCTTCTGAAATCAGGCCTTGCTTATATACATCTTCAAGGGCGGCCATCTGCTTGTCCCGGCTATCTGCAGCGTCGGTGAAGTCCTGATTAGGTGCCTTGGTGCCGGTCTTGGTATTCACCTCATCGCGGTACTTGCGACGGATAGCATCCTTGGCCTCCTCGGCTTGCTCGGCCTTTATTCTCTCCTGATTCAGCATTTCATCAACTACCGCCAACTCGGCATCCATACGCTGCTTGGCTCCCTGCTGGGAGTAGATGTACAGCCAGGCCGTCATATCCTCCTCCATCTGCTTGCGCTGGCGAAGTTCCTCATCCTTAGTTGCCTTGTCCAAGTCGCGTTGGGCCTTATAACGAGCTCTTGACCCTTCCTCCTCAAGGTCGCGCACCTTGGTCAAATACTCAATGTCAATGTCTGCGAGCCTCTTGTCAAGTTCGCGCTTGTTGTGGTATGCGGATTTGTTGTCCGGATTGTAATACTCCATGTTCGCCGCATTCTTCTTGTCATCGCGATCATAGGCCAGTTTCTCTTTTTTCAGGCTTAGGATTTCCTCTTTGTACTTCTTTTTTTCCTCCTCGGCCTTTTCTCGCAATTTGGCAGCGTCAGCGGATTCCTCTGCATTAAATTTCTTATATACTTTATCAGATGCTTCATAGTACTCCTGGGCCGCCTTATGTTTTTTTTCAAGATAAGTCTCATAATCAATGAGGCCTTCATTGTATTCATTAAGAGCTATCTTATTCTGCTCTGACAAGTTTTTCTCAACGGCATCTTTCGCATCTTTGAATTCCTTTTTCTCAAGGGCGGCAGCAATGCGGGCTTGCTTGGCTTCCTCCTGCTGACGTTTCTTCTCCTCGGCGGCAGCGGCCTTGGCGGCCTTTTCTTGTGCCTTGCGTTCCTTATCACTCATCGGGGCGGTATAGGATATCCTTGGCGGGGTGCCAGAGTTTGGTGCTGAGGCTCCGGTTACATTATACTCGCCCTGGAGCCATTGGTTGGCATCTCGATAATCTTTAATCTTCTTGTTGTTCTCGTTGATCTGCTTGTTGTTGTCCTTGATGGCATCAATATTCTCATGTATTGATTTGTCAAGATTGTAAATGCCCTCATTGATGTCCGCCCAATCCTGGTTGATAGGACGGCGTGCGTCATCATTGGCTGCAGCATCTCGTCGGCGCTCTCCCAATGTTGTGACAGTCTGTTTGCGGTTCTCATTATCTCGCTGATGCTTCCTGTTCTGCTCCTCAAGTTCAAGGATGGCTTTCTCATTCTCCATGATTTTCTCGGCGGCAGCCCTGGCTCGCGCATTACGGATGATAGAGTCCGTGAGGTTGTCATATGCATTCTTTGCCTTGCCTGCCATAACTTCCTCAGCCGAGAAGTTGCTAAATACGGTCGGATATAACCTATTCATCTCTTTGGCGGCTTCGATACGTTTGTTGCGGGCAAGATTCTCGTTGGTGGCAGCAGCATAAAGGGCTCGAAGGTTGGCAACCTCGCTTTCTGAGAACCTGTTAGAGCCTTCCTCTACATCTCTCAATGACTGCAGATACTCGCGCTGCTTACGTGCCGCCTCGGTCGCTGCCCTGGTATTGTCTCCATATCTTTTAATCAGTAGGGCAAAACCCGCTACTGCAGCCGTGATGCCGGCAACGAGTAATCCGATGGGACTAGCGTGTATAACAGCCGAGAATATGCGCATCTCCATGGCAGCCTTCCGGACATTGCCTGTTAATAGCGCCACGGCAGCATAAGCCAATTGGGTAACTGCCGTCCAGGCAACAGTGGCAACCTTGGCGATCGTCTGTGCTGCAGCGTGGGCTTTTGTAGCAATGGCGGCAGCGTTAACTGCTACGGTATAGGCTCCAATAGATAGCGCCAGTGATATGATAAGGCCCTTGTGGTTTGATAAAAATGTGATGAGCATCGACAGCACGCGCATGAAGGCGCTTGTGCCGGTGATGGCATACTTCATTGCCGGGGCCAGTTTCTGACCCAGTTCGACGGCCATTTCCTGGAAACCCTTCTTTGCCTTATCTAGTTGAGCCTGTACCGTATTGTTCTGCACCTCAAACTCCTTGGTGACGCTCGTGCCCTCCTTATAGGCCTGGTTGGCTGCCAACTGCTGTTCCTTCACCATCTCCACGTTGCCGGCGAGTGCGGCAAGCACGCCGCTGGCTCGTGCACCATCGGTGCCCATGGACTCGAACACGGGCGCGAGCACAGAGATGTCGCCCAACTTGTTCAGTTGTTCCAGCAGCATGATCAGCGCCTCGTTGGTATCCTTCTTCAGGACGGCATTGAACTTGGAGATTTCCATGCCGGTAGCCTTGGCTATCTTGGCAGGATCCTGGAACAGTTTCATGATGAGTTGAGACAATGCCGTTGCCGACATCTCGACAGCCTGTCCTTGGGAATCCAGGACAGCCGCAAATCCCATAATCTGAGGGATGGTCATGTTGGCCTGTTTGCCCACACCGGCCAAGCGCTGGGCGAAGTTGGCCAGGTATGGAGCCGATGCCGTGCAATTCTGCGACAACTCATTGATGACTGAACCCACCGACAGCAGCGACTGCTCCACTCCCAGGCGCTGCTTGTCGCCGAAGATGTCAGTCAATTTCGATAGGGTCAGCGTTGCACCCTCACCCAGGTCGTCCAGCGCCACGTTGATCACGTCGGCAGCCTTGACAAATCCCAGCACATCTTCTTCGGTCTGCATGCCCAGGCGGCCAGCCTCTTGAGCCAGTTTGTTCAGATCCTCTCGTGTCGTCCTGGTGTCCATCCCTTTGAAGGCCTCGTTGAGGTGCTCCACCTCTTCGGCTGTCATGCCGGTGTACTTCCGGACATTCGCCATCTCAGCCTCCATCTCCGCATAGGCTTGAACAGCCTGGCGACCCGCCATCGTCAAGCCGGTGAAGGCGGCCACTGCGCTGGCAATGCTCATGCCCCAGTTGTTGATCGTGCCATTGATGCGGCTGATGAGCGACTGATGCTCCTTGAATTCGGCATCCACCGCCTTGATCTCAGCCTTGACGCGTTTGATGGCTGCAACATGTTTGTTCCATGCCTCGCTGCCACGCTCAATGTGCTCCAGATCGTTCTGCAGTTGTTTCAAAACCAGGCGCAGTTCCTTGGGAGATGCCTTGCTCAGTTTCTTCATGGCAGCCTCAGCCTTTTGGGCGTTGGTCTGCACCCGGTTCATGGAACGCTCCACCTTCTTAATCTCGGTGTCCATGCGAGCCATGCCCTTCAAATCGCCGGCCTTCTCAAAGGCGGCCTTCTTCTTGTTCAGGTCATCGAGTTTGTTGCCCAGTTC
>CACZVR010000110.1 GCA_902784675.1 uncultured Bacteroidales bacterium
ACAGGTGATTCGCCAGCTGCTGGAGTTGTCCTATCAGCCCAACGAGACGAATTTTACCCGCAAGTTCAACGAAGTGATGACACTGCCCGTCGAGGGTGCCATCCCCACCGACTCCTACTGGAACAACCTGCACAGCCTGACCAATGAGCTGCACAGCGGCGTGCTTGATGAGGCACAGCGCATCGCCGGGGGCACGCTCAACGAGAGCGAGATGAACTTCCTGGCCCTGTACTGCTACGGCTTCTCACGCACGGTCATCATGATCTGCATGAAATACAGCAGCCTGGGCACCGTCTCCAACAAGAAGATCCAGATAGCCAAGAAACTCGGCGTCAACAACCTCGACGACTTCGTCAACAACTACCGTTGACAAAATTAAAAAAGGAAGACAATAAGTACAATAAAAACAATGGCCTTGGCGCTGTTGAACTTGTTGTACTTATTGCCTTCCCTTAGTGTGTCGTGGGGTATCAGAAGCGGTAACCCACGCCTACGCAGAAGAGTACCCAGTCGGCATTCTTGAGGTACTCATACTTGATTTCACCGTTGAGCATCAGGTGATCGCCGATAAGGTAGTCGATACCGCCACCCACGTTGAAGCCAATCTTCATTTCGCTGTCACCATCCACCTTGATGTGGACATCACCCACGTTGGCATTGATGTCATCCACTTTCCAGAAAGCGGCACGGATACCGGCAAGAGGATAGAGACGGATCTTGTCGCCCAACTCAAACAGGTAGTGCTGCTCGGCGTTGAGGTCAAAGCAGGACACCCCGTTCTTCTTGAAGTAGTAATTGCCCGAAACGGCCGAGCGCCATGCGTGGGAATAGTTGCTCTGGAACTTCAAACCCACACCAGGCATGCTGCCCTCGGTGCCAAACACAAACTGGCCGCCCAGGGACCACTCGCCCACGTCGGCACTTGCCATCATCGAAGTGACGGCCATCAGCATAATCAATAAAACCTTTTTCATTGTAACTGAGTTTTTTAGAGATTTATAAAAAAATTATAGCACAGAAATCGTCTATTCAGAATCGCCAAGCCACCCCAATGCTGAAAAGCCCTTGGGTCTTGTCTCCATTATAGTGGCACTTTGACTTGACATCCAGCATCAGGTGTTCACCGATGAGGTATTCAGCGCCAAGGCCAGCGAAGGCGGTCATGTGCTCGTCGCTATCCGTCTCCCTGCCACCTAGGCCCTCAAAGGTGATATGATCGGTTTGCAATCCTAATCCAAACAATGGGAAAAGTCTCACCTTATCGCCCAAATAAATGAGGTAGTTATGCTCCAGGGCAAAATCAGTGCTCCACACGTCATTTTTCTTAAAGTAAAAGTCGGCAAGCAGGTTGATGCGCCAGTGATAGAAGAAATTATACTTCAGTGACACACCAGCCGCCACCGCTTTCTTATGGGTCCCATAGGTGGCCTGCGTTCCCAGGGCAAATTCGCCCATGTCGGCTCTTGCCACAAGCGCGCTCAAGAGCACGAGTAATGTAATGAATGTCTTTTTCATCATCTTATCTTTATTATGTCGGTTTATTTCTTGAATACGACTTGGCGGGTGGTGAATTCGTCGGCAGCATCAATGATTTGCAGCAGATCCTGCCACTGCGATGCCGGATAGTCACCCTTGTTGTAACGCATATTGACCGCCAGCGTCAGCCGATTGCCCTCGATACTGGCAGTGGCGTTGAATTCGCCTGCTGAGTTCTTTACCTGCTGTTGCAGTTTGGCCAGGCTCTCTTGTGACACCTGATAGCCGCTGGGCACATTGATGGTGATATTCCAGCTGACCAGCGCCGGGCAGCGCCTGTTCACATCGAAGGTGCGGCGGCGATCACTGCCCTCGACCTTGCTTTGTGCACCAATCAGTTTACCGGTGCTCACCACCAGATTGGAGCCAGCGCGTTTCACCCAGCCGTCCATCGTGTAATGGGTCTTATAGACGAATGCGGGCTCACTGGGGTTGATACCGGTGTTGAGTATCTCGCTACTGATGACGCTGGCAGCGGCCTGATCATGATAGCCCTTGATTTCTTCCTTGAAATCGTCCTGTTGATCTTCACGGTCTTTGGCAAACTTCTGCGCCGTGCCTTTTTTCGCACCTCCTGCAATGCGCTCCATGTAGGGTTTCTTGCGTCCCAGATATTGGTCATAGGCATCAAACTCTTGCTCATCGGTCATGATGGTGGCGATAGACTCCTTCATGGCACCAGTGAGCGACTCGGTACGCTCAATGTCCATAGCCATCCCGTCGATGCTGGCATTTACGGTCACCTGGTTGACGTTGTCGTCGGCAGTGGACTGCGGCAGGGTTACCATGTCGCTTTGGGACTTGTCGCCCTTGAGTTTGTTGACCACTGCAGCACGGCGCCCTTGGAAACAGGCGGGTAACAGTCCTGCTGTGGTCCCCTGGTAGGTGGGCGGAGCGAAGTAGGTGCCGCCCTCAGTCTTGATGAGCCAGCTCGTGTTGCCGCTGTAGATGAGCTGATCGAGCGGTTCATTCTCATAGTCGGTGGTGACGACAAACTGGTAGGGAATGTCCCGCATGTCCAGCATCTCGCTCATCATCAGCATCAAGCGGAATGGCGAATAGGTGTCATATTTGTCAAACGCCCTGTAAGTATACACTAGGCCGCTGTAGATGAGTTTGGCGGCCTCCTCTTTGTCTGCCAGTTTTTTAGCGGTAGCGAGCTCGTCTTTCATCTGCTTCTTGTTCTCGGGCCAGTCCAGATACTCCTTGATGATTTTCTTGTCGGCCTTCATGAAGTTGAGGTCATCGGCCAGGATGCTGCTGAAGTCGGGGTTGGCCTGCACATCACGATTCTTGACGCTTTTCATCTGCTTTTTGGTCACGCTCTTGTCAAAGATATAGAGCAGGGTGACGGGTGACTGCTCGATGGGATTGTACCACAGCGTGGGTTCTACCTTGTTCATATTGTTGACTTCGGCCTCGAGCACGGTGTTGCCCTCGTCGTCAAGGCTGCTGGCAAAGTCGGGGGCACCGTTGAGGGTGCGGTACTGCACCGTGAACTTCTTGTCGATGACACATCTCACCTTCTGCTTGAGGATAGGATACTCCTCAAGGAACCAGAACCTGAAGTGCGGCACGTTGCGGTCATGGACAACGAGTTCGTCATAGGTGAAGATGTCCAGGATATCGCCCACCTCGAGGCCCGGGACGGCCAGCTTGTGGCTCACGTCCTTATCCTTCTTGCCCTCGCGGGTGGTCATGTAGTCGTCGGTGTTGACATCAACGATGCGCCCGTCGGGTTTGATCACGCGCACGCCCAGCACCTGCTGGCGCTTGTCTTCCATGCCTTTGAAATAGGACTTCTTGAAGGTGGTGTAGTCAAACTCCGAGAATTTCTTCAGCGCCGCAGCATCATTGAGCTTGATGAGCATGCGGTTGAGTTCGTGGCGTCCCAGTTTCTTGTTGTTGTCAAACATCAGCAGGCCCGTCATGCGGATGAACGACTTGCGGGTAACCTCTGCATCAGTGCAGCTGGCCAAGATGACCGCCGAGCAGACGTCAGGGTCACTGTACTGCTGCGGGCAGGTATAGTTCTTGAACATCGGGTCGTCGTCACTCCATACTTTTTCGCGCAGTTCAGCTGCAAATTTCAGGTACTTTTTCTCGTCATCGGCATGTGCCGGGGTCAGTGTCAACAGCATCACCAGCAATGCCAGGAATTTGATCATTGATTGTCTCATATCGTTTTGCAATTGGTTGTATAATGGTCTCAACTATTCTCCACTAGTTCTTGACAAGCACAATCTGCTCGTGGGCATGCTCGCTCCACTGCTTGAGCTGTGCATTCCATGCCATGATCTTATCAAGCGGCACACGGGGATGGTGCAATGACATCACCTTGCGGTAAATGACCGTGTTGCCTTCTTGCCTGAAGGTGCATGACAGGTCCGCTACATCGGTATGGCGGTCATAGTCATCAGGCAGTTGTTCGCATCTGTAACCAATGGGCAGGGTTAATGCCACTTCTCGCACCTGGCGACATGGGAAAGGCAGTACATAGTCGTTCTTGCGGTCGGTGGTGTCGATGGGGGCGGTCATCAGCATGTTATCGGGATCCAGCTCGACAAACAGCTCATTCTCGACCTGCTCGACCGAGTGCCCGTCGGTCATGGTCGCGGCAACGACTGCCCACTCGCTGCGGCAGTCCTTATCTTGCCAAGCGGCACCTTCAATCTTGTTGGCGTGATCCTTATCATTAAGGGCATTGTTCATGAACTGCATGCGGTCGGCAGCCTCATTGTCGTCAAGCATGCTGAGCATCATCTCCTTCATGTCGCCCTTGAACCAGCGTGAGGCCTTTCCATTCAGTTGGAACTGATTATTCATTGTCAGGTCGATGTGTACGCTGTCGCAGTTGGCACTGGCGGGGAGAACGGGTACGGTGCGCAACGAGGGGGCGCCTCCCGGCTCCTCGACCATGACTTCCATGCCCTGCACATTGCTGGGGATATGGCCCAGCGGGATGTGGTTGCAGGTGGCGTCCAGATAATAGGTTTTTCCCTGCCACTCTAGCGTACAGATGGCATGGTTGATGGCTGCAAGAGTGGGAATCTCGCTCATCAGGCACGAGGCCTCACGAGTGCCCACGTCGGTCAGTCGGGCGTCAAAGCCTTGGGCCACGAGCAGCGTTTTCAACAGCAGCGCCATGCCTTTACAGTCGCCGTAACGCTTGCGCACAACCTCGGCAGGGGTATCGGGCTGATGCTTACTCACACCTGCCTCAAAGGCGACATAGCGGATATTGTTCTGCACCCAGGCATAAGTGTTCCTGATTTTGTCCAGGTCACTATGGCATTCACGGTTGATGTCCGCCAGGATATCGTTCAATGACGGAATGGCGGTATCGACATCCGACAGCTGCCGTCCCCAGGCAAACATGTCGGCCGCATCCTTGAACGACCCCACGACAAACACCGTGGGATAGACGCTGGCCACGGTCGGCATGGCTTCTTCCTGCTTGATGGGCGCCATGTCGTTGATCGTGTAGGTCACTACCCTACTTCCGCCCTTGTCTTTGTGCTCGATGGTA
>CACZVR010000111.1 GCA_902784675.1 uncultured Bacteroidales bacterium
CTGAAACCCGACTTGACATCAAAGTGTCAACGATGTCCTGATACAAAGTGTCAACGATGTCTTGATACAAAAGTGTCAACGATGTCCTGATACGCGGCAGTTAGGTGTTAGGGATTAACGCCTAATGCCTAGAGCCTGTTTACTTGTGGACGACGCGGTCTTTGAGTTCGGCTAGTTTGCCGCTGTTCCAGCGGTCGGTGGTGCCGACGAGGTAGCCGGTAATGCGCTGCAAGCGGTCGATGTTGTGGCCATGGCAGCTGGGGCATTCCTCGAGGCCATCGGTAGCGTCCTCATAGCCGCAATCCATGCAGCGGTTGCGGTTGTGGTTGACCGAACAGTAACCCATGTTGTACTTGTCCATCAGGTCCACAACGTTGGCGATAGCCTCGGGGTTGTGGGTGGCGTCGCCGTCGATCTCGACATAGAAGATGTGGCCGGCGCGGGTCAGGTCATGATAGGGAGCCTCGACCTCGGCCTTGTGCTTGGGCGAGCACTTGTAATAGACGGGCACGTGGTTGCTGTTGGTGTAGTAGATCTTATCGGTCACACCGGGGATTTCGCCGAAGTCCTTACGGTCGCGGCGGGTGAACTTGCCGCTCAGTCCCTCGGCGGGCGTGGCCAGGATGCTGTAGTTGTGACGGTAACGCTCGCTGAACTCATTGGCACGGTCGCGCATGTAGGTGATGATTTTGACGCCCAGTTGCTGCGCCTCGTCACTCTCGCCGTGATGCTTACCCGTGAGGGCGATCAAGCACTCAGCCAGTCCGATGAAACCGATGGCCAGCGTGCCCTGGTTGATGACACTCTCAATCTTGTCGTCGGGTTTGAGTTCGCTGGCACCGTTCCACAGCTGCGACATGAGCAGGGGGAACTGCTTGGCCATAGCGGTCTTCTGGTACTGGAAGCGGGCATCGAGCTGACGTGCGGTGACCTCCAGCATGTTGTCCAACTTGGCGAAGAAGCGGTCGATGCGCTCCTGCTGATCCTTGATGTCCATGCACTCGATGGCCAAACGCACGATGTTGATGGTTGAGAACGAGAGGTTGCCACGACCGATGGAGGTTTTCTCGCCGAAGCGGTTCTCGAACACGCGGGTGCGGCAGCCCATGGTGGCCACCTCGTGGACGTAGCGCTTGGGATCGTCGGGGCGCCACTGGTCGTCCTGGTTGTAGGTCGCGTCGAGGTTGACGAAATTGGGGAAGAAACGGCGGGCAGTGACCTTGCAGGCCAGCTGATAGAGGTCATAGTTGCGGTCGCCAGGCTTGTAGCTCACACCGGTTTTCTTTTTCCAAATCTGGATGGGGAAGATGGCTGTGGAGCCGTTGCCCACGCCCTCGTAGGTCGAATTCAAGAGCTCGCGGATGACACAACGACCCTCGGCACTGGTGTCGGTGCCATAATTGATGGAGCTGAACACCACCTGGTTGCCGCCACGCGAGTGGATGGAATTCATGTTGTGGATGAAGGCCTCCATCGCCTGATGAACGCGCCTAACCGTCTTGTTGACAGCATGTTGCAGGATGCGCTCGTCACCTTGGAGGAAGTCCAGCTCACGCTCGATGAAATCGTCCAATTCAGCCTCATAGAGGCGGCTGTAGTCCTGACCCATGATTTCCTCAAGGTTCTTCACTTCCTCGATGAAGGTGCGGCGCACAAAGGGTGCCAGGTAGAAATCGAAGGCGGGAATGGCCTGACCGCCATGCATCTCGTTCTGGGCTGTCTCCATGGTGATGCATGCGATGACACCGGCCGTCTCGATGCGCTTGGCGGGACGAGACTCGCCATGGCCTGCCATGTAGCCTTGTTCAAGCACCTTGTCTAGCGGGTGCTGCACGCAGGTGAGGCTCTTGGTGGGATAGTAGTCCTTATCGTGGATGTGCAGGTAGTTGCCACGCACGGCCTCGCGCGCCTCCTCGCTCAAGAGGTAGTCATCGACGAAGGGCTTGGTGGTCTCGCTGGCGAACTTCATCATCATGCCGGCAGGGGTGTCGGCATTCATGTTGGCGTTCTCGCGCGTGACATCGTTGTTCTTGGCATTGATGATCTCCAAGAACAAGTCACGCGTCTTGGCCTTGCGGGCCACGCTGCGTTTTTGACGATAGTTGATGTAGCAACGTGCCACCTCCTTGCGGGGGCTCTTCATCAGCTCCAGCTCGACCTGGTCCTGAATGTCCTCGACACTCATTTGGGGGCGTCCGCGCTGTCCGATGCGGTCGGCGATGCGTTGAATCAACGCCTCGTCCTCACCAGCCTCGGTGGCCAACATCGCCTTGCGAATCGCTGCTTTTATCTTTTCCTCGTTATAGCCGACAATGCGACCATCACGTTTAAGAACGGTCTGAATCATATCACAGTATTTTTAGTTTCTAGGTGTTGCTATCGATATGGCCAAAGGGAAAAGCCATTGGATTTGCAAAAGTAAACATAGTTATTGAAACCACAAATATTTTCAATAAAAAAAATCGTTTTGGAAAACTTTTTGGACTGAGTAAAAATATAACTGATTGATTAACAGTTATTTGTAAAAATTTTTGGAAAACTTTTTGGATGAAATTTAGATATTTTGTTCAAGATTAGCTGTTTAGACACTTGTGTCACTGCACCTTAGCTGATGCAACTGTAAACTGGCAGTTTCAGAAATGAGGCACTGCTGAAGTTTCATCGATAATGAGTGGCCCTCTATCGAGGCCCCGTCCTTTAGTCGTCTGTTCCCCAGGCCACACAGACCTTCGGCCTGTGCGCCCTGAGGTTAACTCAAGTCAAGGCCGACGGCCTTGCCCAGGGCCTTCGACCTGCTCGCCCAATAAAATGCCCCCAAAAGTTGGAGAGAAAACTTTTGGGGGGCATTTTGAGCGTGCGTCTTGTTTCAAGACAAATCAATTGAGGCTTACCAGGCGGAGTTTAGCAGATAGTTGATGAGGGCGGTGAGGTCGTCCATTGCGATGTCTTCATTACCGTCACAAGCTGCCGCATTGACCATGCTGATGCCAGTAGTGTCACCGGTGAGCAAGTAGTTGATCAGGGCGGTGAGGTCATCCATTTCGATGACGCCGTTGTTGTTCACGTCGCCGCGCATCTTCTCGTAGGTGTAGCCAATCTCGGTCACGGGGAGCTCGACGTTGGTGCCACAACCCAGCATAGCCGTTGCATCAGGGAAATCTTCGCCCATGGCATAGTCCACAAAGCTGGTCCAGTTGTCGGTGTAGGTCATTGCCTTGCCGCGAATGCCCGAGGTGTAGAACGGCGCGTAGTCGCTACCCATGGTGCAGTTGTCGTCATCTTCGGCATCAAGAACGATGGTGACCAGGAGGCTCTTGCCAAGGGTGAAAGTGAAGGGTTCTTGGATCTCGATTGCAAGGACCTGGTCCTCGCCATAGAAATCGAGCAATTCAAAGTCATATCGTCCCTGGGCGACAAGTTCGCCAAAGTCAAAGAACTGCTTCACGCCTTCGACCACAGCGAACTCGGTTTCGTCAATCTCCCTGAGATACACCTTAGCATTGCGGACGATCTCCTCGAATGATTCGCTGTTGAACTTGAAGTTCAGGTACTTGATTTCAAAGCCCTCTCGGCCTTCCATACCAGTGAGCAGGTCGGGCGTGTAAATCATCTGGGCGCCGGTGTGGGCCAGATAGAAATTGGTCGGAGCCATGTCAAAGTAGGAGCCGTTGTAGAACCCGGTGGGATTGTAATAGTCCCCCACCTCGATCCATCCGACATTCTGGGCATGGACAGACATCGTCAATGCAGCAACAGCTGCAAGCATCATGTAGAATTTTTTCATTGCTTTAATCAATTAACGGTTAGTAAGAGTTGACAATTCATTCATGGGACCATCAGATGCCCCATTCATTCGGTTATGATAGCGCAAAAATAACAAATAGCATCAAAATCACCAACAAAACGAAGGCGCAAAATTCTGCGCCTCTGAATTTCGATGGGCGGCCCGGTGTTGCGGGTCGCCCATCGTGGTAGGGTCTATCTTGTACTGCGAGCCACAGGCTCGCAATACCTCGACATGAGGGGGATTACTTCACAACCTTGGAGGTGGTGGTTGAGCCGTCGGTGAAAGTAGTCACGACGATGGTCATGCCATCGGCCTGGGGCATCTCCTGACCAGCAACGTTGAAGTAGCGCACGCTAGCAATGGCCTTGCCGTTAACGAGCTCGCTGATGCCAGCACCATCCCAGATTAAAAAGAACACTCCTCCGTCGGGGCTATCATCCTTACCTTTCAACTTAGCAACAGCATGGACCACATATTCGCCATAACCAACAACATCAAAGCTTAGTTCCTCGCCATTGAGCGAACCTTTCCAAATGAGTTCATCGTCTCGGTAAACATCAAACACAAGGGTAGCGCCCTCCTCGCAGTTTGAAATAGTAACAGTTGCCGTATCCTCCCCTGTTATCTCATAAGCAGAGTTAGGACGCACACACTGTTCGCCCTTACCTCCATTAGCGAAATCTGTCTGAGGTATGTTGGGATTTGTCTCATTTCCGTTAATCGACTCGTTGATGCCAGTCGGGACAAGTTCACCATCCCAGATTGAAAAGAACACCCCTCCGTCGGGGCTATCGTTCTTGCCTTCCTTCTTAGCAAAGGCGTGTACCTCATAATTGCCACAGCCATCAACATAGAAGTCGAGTTCATAACCCTTGAACGATCCTTTCCAAATGAGCTCACCATCGCGGTAAACATCAAACACAACAGTGGCTCCGTCTTCATTGTTTGTGATCATCACACTCACCTCAGTGAAGCCAGTGTAGGAATAAGCGCACTCAGGACGCACACACTGTTCTGTATCATTTTCACTGGCGAAATCAGTCTGAGGCAGGTAAGGATTGGGACCATGCCCGTTGGCTTGAGCAGCAAACGCCAGCAAAACCAAAGCAAAAAAAGTATAGAATGCCTTCATAACAAATTGATTTTAATTATAGTTTTTCTCTCTTATTTAGAATATGCAAAGATATGCACAAACACACAAAAAAAAAAAAAAAAAATAG
>CACZVR010000112.1 GCA_902784675.1 uncultured Bacteroidales bacterium
CATCGAGGTCACGCGGCTGTCGTCGGGCAGGCCTCCCAAACGTTTGATTTCGCCCAGTGTCTCAAGCACTGACCCTGTGGTCCAAAGGCTGGACTTGCATCCGGGGTAGAGGAACCATGTGAATCCACCGTCGGCCAGCTGCAGCGACTGCAGCGCAGCGATGATTTTCTCATACTCCCTCTTGGCGATGACGTCGTCAAAGAGTTCGTTCAGCTTCGACATCCTGAGCGTCTGGCGGTCGGCATCGCGAACCCACGGTGATGTCAGCAGGGTGCCGATCTTGAGGTCTTGGTTCTTCTCGAGCATCGAGACGAGGGTGCTGTCCTCGTTGTGCTGCTTCCAATAGGTGATGGCTTCCTTGATTTGCGGTTGCGACTTGGCAACCACCTGTGCCACTTGCAGGGCAAACAGGCTGTGGATCGCTTGCGTCGAGGTGCTGTAGGTGTCACTGAAGATGGTGGGCAATGCCAGCACGCAATACCAGACGGGGTTGTCGCAATACTCCAGCGTCACGCGGGCATCGGCCGGGAATTGCGGCAGCTGGGTTTCGAAGTGGCTCTGTGCCGCCTCGATATAGAACGGCTGCGTCTCGATGACGGGCGAGATGGTCGTGAGCACGGGTACCATCACCTGCTCTCCATCGCCGTACCGGCCGTTGGCAGCCTTGATGCGGAATCCCACAAACGAAATGGTGTCGGGCACCGTCCAGTCGATTTTCACGGCTTGGCTGCCCTTGGGGTCAAGTTCCAGGTTGAACTTGCGGGTGGCATAGATGTCTCCCGAACGCGGGTCGAACAGTTCAATCACCGCATCGCACTTGGCGGCCTCGTCGGTGGCATTCTGCACGGTGGCGGCCAACAACGCCTTGTCGCCCTGACGCAGGAAGCGCGGCATGCTCGATTTCACCATCAGCGGCTTCTGGGTCAGTACCTCGGCCATCCAGGTGCTGCCCACGAGTTTCTCGTCCCATGCCAAGGCCTGGGTGATCCATGTGGTGTTGAAGTTGGGCACCTCAAACTCAAGTTGGATGTTACCCTTGTCGTCGCTGGTGAGCATCGGCATCCACAGAGCGGTCTTGACATCGCTCTCGCGCAGGGTGACCATGTCGAGGTTTTGCTGATTCACTTGAGCATCTTCGCCCTCTTCGAGTTCCACGCTCTTCACACTGCCGGTGTAGAGTCTCTTGTCAGCCTTTTGATAGCCTGTGACTACCACTTCATCCAGCGTTGAACCATTTGGCTCGAGCTCGATTACCATTCCGTCAAGGGCCTGGACCTCAACGGTCTCGTAGCCCACATAACTGATTTTGAGGGAAGCGCCCTCAGCACAATTGATTGAGAAGTATCCGTCAAAGTCGGTTGCGACGCCATTCTTGGAATTGCCCAGTTCAAAAACCGATGCCCCAATGATTGGCTCGCCATGCTCGTCAACCACCCTACCGTTCACCGTGATGTTGCCTTTCGAGCGGGCGGCCCCCAGCGATTGTGTTTTCAACAGCTGGCGTCCACGTCCCGAGACATAGCTGAACGGCGATAAGCCGTAAGTGTACAATTTTGGCAGTTTAATTTGAGCTTCTTTAGGAATGGCCAAGTGATCCTGAGACCAGTTGATGTAACTCGTGTTGTTGTAGCCTAAACTCATGGACCTGATGCCGAATGAAGAGTAGGATCCGTAGGGAGAATATACTGAATATTTCCAGCTGTTCTCGGCAATGCTGGCGATGGCCTTGTCATACATGTCGAGCAACATGGCGCCGGGACGGGGCTTGCCGTTCTGATCAGTCAGTGTGAATGACCAGTGCTCAATGTTACCCGGCACGAGTTTGTCGCGGAACGAGGTGGCGGTAATCTTCAGCGCCTCGGCTTTATACGGATTTTCAAGTTTCACATCTTTTTCCCATTTCTTGGTGCCGTAGTAGGTAATGAACGATACGGTCACGTCCGCTCCGGCCTCCCGGGGCAAGGGTACGGTGAAATCGTTCATGCCGGCTTTGTAATTCAACCAGCCCTCGCTTATGATTTCCTTGTTGGTGCTGGCGACATAATAGATGTAAGCCTTTGGGGTGGACACGCCGACGGTGATGTGGCCCTTGTTGTTCTTGTCCACACTATTGCCGAGCGGCGAAATCCACAGCGGACAATCCTTGACGGGCGAGGTCTTATCACCCTTGCGGTAGAGGATAATGTCGCGGCTCACGTCAACGTCCTGCTCGCCCTCCTCGGCATCGAGGATGTGGATTTTGAGGGTGTACTCGCCCGAGGGCAGGCTGTTCAGGTCGATGGTCGGGTCGGAAGTGTTCAGGTTGCCTGTCAGCGCAGGCTCCTTACTGCCCTTCTTCGTCACTTCCCACGTGCACCAGGTGTCGGGGTGTTCCTCGTCGGTGGTGTTGTATTTCAACGGCAGTTTGATGGGCTGGTCGTTGAGATAGACGTTATCGCTCTCGCTGCCCAACTCGATGCCTCGGCGCGTGCCCACAATGAACGAGGTGCTTTCCTCATGGGTCTCGCCGGTATCGTTGGTCACGGTGGCGAGAACCATATAGTTATAGCTTGCCCAACAGCGCTTGCCGGGTTTCAAGTCCTTGTTCTCCTGGAACAGGTCAGGGGCAAATTCAAAGGTGAAGTTGCCCTGGGCGTCGGTCACAACGGTGGTATCCAGCAGGTGTTCGCCATTGTTGTTACGCATGCTCCACCACCACCATGACCACTGGTTTTGGATGAGTGACAGGCGCACCTCGCTATTGGCAATAGGCACACCGCTGTAGGTCATCGCCTTACCGGTCACCTTTACAGACTGGCCGGCGACATAACTGCGACGCGCATCGGGGAATGTGACTTCAAACGTCGGCGTCTTGTACTCGCTCACGTTCACAGGCCATCCAATGCTTCTTAAATATGAGAAATCAAGATAAATGTGGAACCTGCCGTTCATACGGTCCTTGGGTATGATGAATGAGCCCTCGATGCGTCCGTACTCGTCGCTGGTAACAATTACCGTGTCGATATCCTTGTAGTTAGGATCTTTCAAGATTACGGTGAATTCTCCGTCTCCCCAGGGGGTGGCGCCTTTGTCAGTGGCGTTATAAACAATAATAGCCCACTGAACGGTTTCGCCGGGACGATAAACGCCTAAGTCGCTGTAGAATTTGGCTGTAATTTCGTCAAAGCTGTGGTCGTCGATTTGATAATAATCGTTCTCGGGACCAAATCGGTCATCACCCTTGATGGTGCGCAATGCTCCCTCATACTTGCTGGAGAGATTGAGCGTTCCGTCGTTGCCGGTATTGCCGATTTTGATGTTATTATACCTTTTGACAACGGTCACGTCGGGCATGGGTTTGCCGGTGGTGATGTCCACAGCTGCGATGAGGCCTTCCTTGCCCTTACCGCTCACGGTGAAATTGCCGATGTCGGTAACACGCAACAATTGATGAGTAGAGACGTTATGTTGCGGCCTCTCGTACTTATCCAGCATGGGGAGGATGACGTAGTAGCCGTAAGGCAGCGGTGGCAGTTCTGTCTTGATGTCGCTTGCACTGAACGGCACGGTGCCTTGTACCGTGACTTGCGTCTGCGAGACGATCTTCAACTTGTCATACTCAATGCTGTATCTGTCCCGCAAGTTGTCAGGGGCGCGATACACATTCAGCCAATAAGTGCGTGCGTTGTTGACATCGGCGGTTACGGTAATCGTTTCACGCGAGGAGATGACGTCGGGATAGGAAACTTTAATATGCTTCTCCTCCAGGTCGAAGATCATGTTCTTGACCTGAGCGGTGTAAATCGAGGAGGGGAAACGCTTCAGGTATTGCTTCAACTCGGCATATTTCTGTTTGTTGTCATCAAAACTGAGGTTGGAAAGCAGTAGGCCGCTGTACTCGCTGTTGCGGTAACGGTCGTAGGCGGCGCGGACGTCCCCTTTGCCGGTGTAAACCATGGCGAACATGTTGGGGGCGCCATGACCGTCGGTAGCGTTAAGCCAGTCGGTCTTGATGCGGTCAATGAGTTCATCGTTGTCCTTCAGCAGTTCCAGGCTCTTCATCGACAGGAACTCAAATAGGGTAGGGACATAGGTTGCGCCTAGCTCGTTGCACTCGATGATTCCAGGCAGTGATGTCACCGCCACGGCCTTGAGGACCTCGGGTTCGGCAAGGGATTTCTCTACCAATTCTGCAATCTTTTTATTGAACTGGTTGCGGTCCCACTCGCTCACGTTGGCAGGAACCTCCTCAACAGGAATGTTGCGGTCGCTCCAGCGGGTGTAACGGTTGCGGTAGCCTTGATAGACCAGCGCCTCGAAGTAGTAGAGCAGCGCCTTGATGTGGGGCTGCTTCTCCTTGGCGATAGTGGATTCTAACCGTTTGAGGATGTCAGGCATGTTGTCTTTAGAGATGCCGCTTTGGGCAATGCTGTAGCGCACCAGCGCGTCCACAGTCAGTTCACCGTCGCCTGCCTTGAGCGCATTGTCAAGGTCGGCCAGCGCCTCATTGGACACGTCCTGAGGATAATTGAAGTCAATGATTCTATAGTCATCACCCGATGCGTTGAACGGGAATGCCATAGATAATATGACAATCAATATGAAATGAAGAATTTGCTGTTTCATAGACGTAAAAATGTTTAGATTTGAAATAATAAGCCCCCAAAAATAATTAAAAATGTATAAACTCTTTGCATGTTTCCCATTATTTTGCAATAATTAACGTCAATCGCGTATGTATATGGAGCAAAAACGGTCAGCATGGGGTGATTCCATGCTGACCGTTGCGGCTGATGCCGGATGTCGGTCCTAGTCTTTCAGATTGACGGTGATCATTTTGCCGGCGCTGTGGGCGCTCAGCTGCGGAGCATATTGGCACTGGATGGTGGCGATGCCCGAGGTGAACTCACCCGGGTTGGTGA
>CACZVR010000113.1 GCA_902784675.1 uncultured Bacteroidales bacterium
ATGAGCATGACCTGTTGGGATATATTGACATCTTTGCCAGTCCGCGACTGATGCGTCACCCGTGGACCAAACCGTTGAGCGAATGACCCGGTTGCGCTTCATCATGTGCCTGCTATGCTGCTGGGCGCTTCACTTGCAGGCGCAAGTGACGTTGTGCGGTGTGGTCACAGACTCCAGCGACGGTGAGCCGGTGGAGTTTGCCACTGTCACGTTACACCCCGGTGAGCAGTGGTGCATGACCGACCGCGAGGGCGCTTTCACCATCAAGGCTAACAGTCTTGCCAAGACCATGCTGCGGGTGACCTGTGTGGGTTATGAACCGGTCGAAGTGTCTCTTGACCAAGCTGCGCCACGCGACACGTTGCGCTTGTCGATGCGTCCGTCGTCGCTGCAGCTCGAGCAGGTCATCGTCACCGCTCAGCGCAAGAGTGAGAATGCCACCACAAGTTACCTGATTGACCGTCAAGAGTGACATCATGACGCTGTTACCTGGCGGAAAGACGGTTAACAGCTCTCTCATCACCGACCAGCGCATAGCCCTCAGAGCCGAGTCGGGAGAGAAAGGCAATGCCGCCTTCGGCACGGCAATCGAGGTTGACGGCCAGCGTCTCCAGAACAATGCCGAGGTGGGTGAGACCACCAGTGCGAGTACCCGAACGGTGAGTTCGACCAATGTCGAGAGCATCGAAGTGGTGCCCGGAATACCGTCGGTGGAGTATGGCGACCTGAGCAACGGCATTGTCAAAGTGCGCACCAAGCGCGGCCGTACACCGTGGGAGGTGGCGTTATCGACCAATCCCTATACCAAGCAGGTGGGTGTGAGCAAGGGTTTTGATTTATCCCATCTTCGCCCCACACGGCCTATCAGCGCAACAGCCTCTCGCTGAACTACAACACCTCCACCACAGTGGCCGCCCGCCCGTTGATGGTGAATGTGAAGGCCGAGGGCAACCTGGGTGGATATAATAACGAGGCCGATCCTGACCAGTTTGTTGATACCTATACCAAGGTGCGTGACCGCGTCTTCAGAGGGTCGTTGCAAGCCGACTGGAATCTGGACCGTGCGGCACTTGCCGACTTGTCGTTGCAGGCCGACGTCTCAGTTGCCGACAAACGGCGCACCTCGAACGTCAACGCCAGCAGCAGTAGTTCCCAAGCGCAGATTCACGCCCTTGAGGCCGGCTACTATCTGGCTACCGATTATGATGAAAACCCCGAGGCACCCATCGTTTTGGGACCAACAGGCTACTGGTATGTCAAGAGCCAGCACGACAACAAGCCCATGAGTCTGCAATTCAAGGTCAAGACCCGCTGGAATCAGCAGGGTTCGGTCATCAACAACCGTATCATGGCGGGTGCCGAATGGTCGGCGACGGGCAACAACGGTCGCGGCTTGTACTATGACGACATGCGCTATGCACCCACTTGGCGGGAATATCGCTATGATGAGTTGCCCTGGATGCATAATGTCGCCTTGTATGCCGAGGACCGTTTCACACTGACCACCAACGAACAAGGCGGGCTGTTCCAGGTCGTGGCTGGTGTGCGTGCCGATGTCACGCATATCAGCCGCTCGGTGTATGGCACGGTATCGTCGCTGTCGCCCCGTGTGAACCTGAAATACAGTCTGTGGCAACATCGCACCGACAGTTGGCTCGAAGGAATGAGTGTCTATTGCGGCTGGGGCAAGAGCGTGAAACTCCCCTCGTTTGAGGTGCTTTATCCGCAGCCGTCCTATGCCGACAGGTTGGCCTTCGTTCCCGGCTCAACAGCCGACAACCGCGTGTTCTACGCCTACAGCGTCACGCCTTTCCGCTCCATCGCTAATTCCTCGCTCAAGTGGCAATACGCACATCAGTTGGAAATGGGTGTTGAGGCGCGCACACGTGTGGCGACGGTGTCGCTGGGCGCGTTTTTCGCCCATACCTATCGTCCATATCTGAACACCTCGGTTTACACCCCCTTTAGCTACAGTTTCACTTCCCAGGCGTCACTTGAGCAGGATTTCCCCATCAGTTCGGGTAACCGCATTTACCAGATTGACCGCCAGACGGGTGTGGTCACCGTGAGCGACCGCACGGGCCAAGTGTCCCCGCAGGTGCTTCCCAACGTGGTGCGCAACACCTTTAATGCCAACAGCACCTATACTAATGGCTCTCCCATCTCGCGCTCGGGTCTGGACTGGGTGATTGATTTCGCGCAAATCGAGGGGCTGCGCACCAGCGTGCGCTATGACGGCTCCTATTATCATTATCATGGAGTGGAGCACACACTCATTGCCGCCCAGCCCACAGGTGCCCAGTGGATGAGCGATGGTGTCACGCCCTACCAGTATGTCGGTTACTATCAAGGCACGGCCCTGGGTAGCGGCAATGCCATGGCGACGGTACCTAACGGCAGCCGCTCGGACGTGGTGAACAGCAATGTCACCGTTGTCACTCACATTCCCGCCATCAGGCTGATTATCAGCTTGCGGCTCGAGTCAACACTGTATGATTGTCGCCGCTCGCTCAGTCAGGGTAAGAACGGAGCCAGTCGCGGCTATGTCCTTGCCGACCCGGCCGATTACTTCGGGACACCTTACACGGGCAAGGAGCGCGACTGCTATGTTGCCTTGTGGCCCGAGTATTACACCACCTGGGACCAGCCCGATGTGCCGCAGCCCTTCGCCGAGCGTTTCACCTGGGCGCGTGACCATGATACTGACCTGTTCAACGAACTGGCCCAACTGGTTGTGAAGACCAATTACAACTACAACCTCAATCCCGACCGCATCTCGGCCTACCTCTCGGGCAACATCAACATCACCAAGGAAATCGGCGACCACATCAACATTTCCTTCCTGGCTAACAATTTCTGGAACTCGATGGCACGCATCAAGAGCCGTCAAACCGGCTTGCGCAGCACTATCTATAACTCGGGTTACATTCCACCGTTCTACTACGGCATTTCGATGCGTGTCAAGTTATAAAACCATTCAGATATGCACATGAACCATTCAAGATACAATCTCATTGCCGTTTTGCTGCTCGCGTTGTTGTGCGTGGCCGTCACGGCATGCGATGACAACATCGGAACTCCCGACGAGTATGTCACCCGGTTGCTGCGGGTGCAGGTGTCGGGCGACTTGCTGTCCAAGCAGGATATCAGCGTTCGCGTGACCGATGACAAGGGCATGGTGTTCAGCAGCCTCACCGATGTCGATGGCGAGGCCATTTTCCACGTTCCCGTTGGAATCTATGAGGTCACTGTATCCCATGTCTCGCTGCCCGAGCATGGTTGGCGCACGGTGTATAACGGCTCGGCAAGCAATGTTGTTGTCGGTCTCAACAATGAATGCAGCGTGCAACTCCCGCTCACGGTTGCCACCACGAGTGCCATCGTCATCCGCGAACTGTATGTGGGCGGATGCCAGCGCAATGACGGGTCAGGATGGTTCTACCGTGACAAGTATGTCATCATCGCCAACAACAGCGGTGAGCAAGTCGTCTTGCCGGGATTGTGCCTGGCTATCGCCACGCCCTATAACAGCTACGGCATCAATAAGAATTATGACGAGGATGGACATCTCAACTATGAGAACGAGGGTTTTGTGCCCGCCGCCAGCAGTTTCTGGTATTTCCAGGGCGACGAGGTGGTGTTTGAGCCTTGGGAGCAAAAAGTCATCGCCCTGAACGGCGCCATTGACCACACGCTCACCTATGCCAACAGTGTTGACCTGTCCCGCCCAGAGTATTACTGTACCTTTGATATCGAGCGCTACAACAGCACGAGTGCTTATCCGTCGCCCAGCGAACTCATTCCCACCAGCCATTACCTCAAGGCGGTGCGCTATGGCGACCAGATGGAGTCGGCCTGGCCGTTGAGCAACACGTCGCCAGCGTTTTTCATTTTCACGCCCCCCGAGGGAATGACCCCCTTGGAGTTTGGCAATGACGCCTCCAACGTGTGGTATGACGAGGGTAGGGCATTGCCCACTTTTGCTTGCCGCAAGGTGCCCGTGGAAAACATCCTTGACGCAGTGGAGGTGTTCTCTACCGCATGGGATGAAGCCACCAAGCGACTGACGGCGAGCGTTGATGTGGGCGCGGTTTACATGACAGCGCGCTACGGCCATTCGGTCGAGCGTCGCATCGACGAGCAAGAAACCGAGCGCCAGGGACATGTGGTTTATCTGGACACGAACAATTCGACAAACGATTTCATTGAGCGGGACCATGCCTCGCTGAAAGATGAATAAAGAAGATTAATCATGAGAAGGAGCCTCTCAATTACTGTTCTGCTAACGGCCTTGCTGCTGTCCTGGTCCGGGCACTCTCATGCCCAGTCCTGGTTGGACTATGAGCAAGCGCTGTTGCGTTACCCGATGCTGCACAGCGGCAATGCTGCGACACTCACCACTTTCACTCCCCGAGACTCCTCGCAGATGCTGTTGGCTGACGGACGGCTGACCATGGTGACTGACCATGGCCACCTGTCGCCGCTCCATGTCGCGCCTCATGCATGGGAGGCGCAGGCCCATGTGCGGTCAATTTACCGCATGAGCCGCCGGGTGGTGGTGCGTGGCGTGATGGATTACAGTTACATGTGGGGAGCAAAGGCAGGCGGCACGGTGTGGATTGATCCCGCGCAGATGCCTTTTGATATCACCGAGGTCGCCGATTCGACGCGCGGCAACATCAGCCTCGAGACTTATCGCCTGTGTGGTGAGGCTGGCGTTGATGCGGGTAGCGGAGTGAGCCTGGGTGCCCGCTTTGATTACACCACAGCCAGCGGAGCCAAGAAGAAGGATCCGCGCCACACCAACTCCCTCATGCGTTGCGATGCCGGTGTGGGCATGACTTGGCGCACGTCGGGACTGACCCTTGGTGTTGATTACAGGTACTGCCGCACCACCGAGGCCTTGAAATTCAGCACAGTGGGCAGGACTGATCAGGTCTATCACTACCTCATTGACCATGGCGCCTTATTCGGCCGCCAGGAGTCAACGCAAGGCAATGGTTATACCGGCAGCTCCAATGAGCATCCCATTTTAGATACCAAGCATGGTGTGACCCTCTTGGCCAATTGGAAGCAAGGCCTGTCCGACTGGGGGGTAGAGGTCGGCTGGATGCACCGTCACGGGCACTACGGCCTGGAATCCCCCTCGATGATTGATTTCAACCGCCATAGCGGTGACACATGGACTGCCAACGGATGGTGGCAGCATGACACGGGCGATGCCTTGCAGCGCGTCACCCTCTCATGGGAGCATGCCGCCATTCAAGATCATGAGCGCACCTATCGCATCGTGACCGAGCAGGGTGTCACCGATGTCAATTATTATGAAGACAGGCTGATGGGAGAACGTGCCACCGATGAGATCAACTTGACCGCCGACTTGCAATGGGGCGTGAAGCGGATGTTGCCGACA
>CACZVR010000114.1 GCA_902784675.1 uncultured Bacteroidales bacterium
AACCTCACCGGCATGACACCCGGTGCCATCCTCGAGTACCAGATGGACAAGTTCCGCGAGGTGATGGACGCCAACATGAGCAAACACGGCCAGCGCATCGTCTTCATCCACGGCAAGGGCGAGGGCAAACTGCGCCAACACCTGCTCAGCGAGCTCAAGCGCCGCTACCCGCGCTGCACAGCCCAAGACGCCAGCTTCCGCGAGTACGGCTTCGGTGCCACCCAAGTCACCATCCACTAAAACAAATCAGAAAACAACAACACAAACAATTCGATATAAGAAAAACAATAAGTACAATAAATACAAACAATTGACTTCCAATAATTTGTATTTATTGTACTTATTGTTTTCTTTTTTACTTGATGATGGGGAAACGGAATTGGCGCAGTTGGCGTTCCAGTTCTTTTTCTTGGCCGTTGCAGTACCGGTCGCACAGGGCATGAAACTGCGGTGAATGGTTCAAGTGGGTGAGATGGGCCAACTCGTGACAGATGATGTAGCGCACCAACTCCTCGGGCAGGAACATGAGGTTTCGCGACAACTGGATGACTTTTTTTGCTGTGCAGTGACCCAGTTTGCGCATGCCACGCCCCACCTCAAAACCGGCTGGCATGAGCCCCAATTCATCGGCCACCTGCCGGGCAAGGGGCAACAGGACAGCGTGGGCTTGGACTTCCATTGCACGCCCTATAACACTGGAAATGGTGCGCTTGACATTGTCATCGTCAAGATTGGCACTCTCGTGTACCTGCAGATGCAAGGTATCGCAATCCCAGTGGTTGAGGATATAGCCTGGCATACGGTTCTGTGACTCAATGACCACCCTACACTTGTAACACTATATGACCTGCCCTATGCGAAATGATACCGACTCGGGGCGCGGCAATCGGCGCAATTGCTCACGATTCATCTCTACCATGCGCTGCAGATCGGCCAGGGACACACCCATGGGTGCCCGCATCAACAGATTCCCGTCAGATTGATAAGAGAACCGCACCGAGGTCATGCCTCGGCGCAGTTCCACATAAATCTTTCCGAATTCTTCGTCCTCGATATAGCCTTTCATGGCTTTTAAGTCGCTAGTCTATACCTAACGCCTAAAACCTAATACCTGAAGCCTAAAATTTCGTGATTCCCATGATCTCACGCACGTCGGCTAATGTCTTGCCGGCACGGGCGCGGGCACGCTCGGCACCCATCTCGAGGACACGATGCAGATAGGCATCGTCATTCTCAATATCCAGGATGCGCTCGCGGATGGGCGTTGTCATGGCAACGATGTCCTCGGCAATTTCCTTCTTGAGGTCACCGTAGCGGATCGAGCAGTTGTTATAGGCCTCGGTAAAGAACTCCACCTTGTCGGGGGTGCCCACGAGTTTGAGAATCGTGAACAGGTTCTGCACCGGTTCGGCCATCGGCTGGTTAGGCTCAGTGGGACCGCCATCGGTCACAGCGCGCATCACCTTCTTACGGATGGTTTTCTCGTCATCCACAAGATAGATGCAATTGCCCTCGCTCTTGCCCATCTTGCCGCTGCCGTCCAGACCGGGCACCTTCACGGGTGCACTGCCGAAGTTGAAGTTCTGCGGCTCCTTGAAGTACTCGGTCTTGTAGAACGAGTTAAAGCGGCGGGCAAAACGGCGGGTCAACTCCAAGTGCTGCTCCTGGTCCTTGCCCACAGGCACGAAGTCGGCACGCTGGATAAGGATATCCACTGCCATCAGCGTGGGATAGGTCAACAGACCGGCATTCACGCGCTTGTTGGTGCTGGCACCGATAATCTCCTTGGCAACATCTTCGTCGTCATCGCCCTGAGTGGGAGCCGTGATACCCAATGCCTTGCGAGCCTTGTCCTTGAATGCGGCGGTGCGCATCAGCTCACCGATGCCCACATGCATGTTGAGCAACAGATACATCTCGCTCACCTCGGGCACGTCACTCTGCACAAATATCGTTGATTTTTCAGGATCCAGTCCTGCGGCCAGATACTCGGCCAGAATGTGACGCACATTGGTGTGCAGTTCCTTGGGATCAGGGTTAGTCGTCAAGGCATGCAGGTCGGCGATGAAGTAGTAACTGTCATACTTGCCCTCGTTCTGCATCTTCACAAAGTTACTCAACGCGCCCAGGTAGTTACCCAAGTGCAACTGTCCCGTGGGACGTATTCCGCTCAAAACAATCTTCTTGTTATCCATATTCAATTTTTCTGTATTTTCAATTTTAATGGCTGCAAAGATAACAAGTTTTTCTTGAAATCAATGTAAGATTGAGAAAAGAACCCTCATTCTACCATCTCCAGCAGTTGTGTGGCGATGCCGGGGCAAGCAGCCAAGATGCAGATGCCATGGTTCTCGCGGTAACGCTTCACGACGGCGCCCGCTTCCTGCGCGATGAGTTCGCCGGCACATGCGTCCCACTCCTTGAGGTTGAGTTCCCAGTAGCCGTCGAGCCAACCGGCTGCTACATAGCACAAGTCCATCGCTGCCGATCCCAGCCGACGTATGCCTCTCACACGGGGCATCACACGGGCCACGCGGTCCAGATTGTTATCGGGATTGGTCGCTTTGTCATAGGGGAAACCTGTCGAAACCACAGCACGGCCGATTTCGGTCGTGCTCTTGACTTGCAACCGACCATAGGGACCATAGGAACCCTTACCCTTGATGGCCCAGAATTCCTCGTCAAGCGTCGGCGCATAGACATAGCCCATGCGTGTTTCTCCATCCACCTTCAGACCGATAGAGATGCAATAGGTGGCGATGCCAGCGCTATAATTCACTGTGCCGTCAAGTGGGTCGATGACCCATTGACACCTTGCCGCGCGATGGTCATCTCCGCTCTCCTCGCTCAAGATGGCATGATCAGGGAAATGGCTGTGCAAATAGTCGAGAATCAGTCGCTCACTCGCCTTGTCGGCCTCGGTGACGATGTCATAGGCGCTGCCCTTGTCCTCGATGTTCAAATCACGACGACGGAAATAACCCCTCAGCACCTCGCCTGCAGCCTTTCCCATCTGGCGCGCCCCGTCAAGCCACTGCTGTTCTTGAGCCGTGAGCGCATTCATTCCATTAAAATCATTTTCCATGTTTTTCATCTTTTTTACCTTGTATGTGTTTGAAACCTGAACAATACTAAAACGGGGGCGACTATCGCGCCCCCGTCATGCCTTTAAGCATTAGCTCCCTCGTCACTGTCTGGTGCGATAGGAATCTGGCGCTTGAACACTTCCTTGAATGTGATCAGCGTCTCGCTGCGACCCAAGCCCATCTTCAGGAACTTGTCGTGGATAACCTGCAGCAAGTGGTCGTTGTCCTGGGCATACAACTTGATGAACATGTCATACTTGCCCGTGGTGAAGTAGCATTCTACTACCTCGGGTACGGTCTTGAGGCGGGCCACTACTTCATCAAATTTAGAGGGGTCATTCAAGAAAAAGCCGATGTAAGCACAGGTCAGATAACCCACCGATGCGGGATCAATCAAGGAGATGGAGCCCTTGATGACACCCATATTATACAACTTCTGGATACGCTGATGAATTGCTGCGCCCGACACGTTGCATGCACGAGCGATTTCCAAGTAAGGCTTACGTGCGTTCAGGGAGAGCATCTTCAAAATTTTGTAGTCGAGAGAATCTAATTTTGTTGCCATAATCATATAGTTTTAGTAAATAATATGCACAATAAAAACACACTCTAATGTCCTCACATACAACATCTATTTATTATCTCATAACAATGTGTGACATCTTTGTGACTGCAAAGATACAAATTTTTATTGATAAAAATGATAATTCATAAGATTTTTTTATAAAAATCTTCAAATTTTACATCTTTTTCAATCTCCATCATACAGGATTTGCGCACTTATCATTATTTTCTCCCCTGATGACCGCAAGTTGCAAGCACGTTTTTCACTCATTTTTATGTGATTCAAAAAGACCCTCAAAAACCGTGTTAAATAAATAATGTGGGTCATTTGGTCAAAGATTCAACAAAAACCATTATCTTTGTCAGTTAAAACAACCATTTTGAGATTTTACACATGGAGTTCAGGACAACAGTCAAGACAGGCGAGAACCGCGCATGGCTTCACCACAGCGACAGCGTGATGCTTTTGGGGTCGTGCTTCAGTGACAACATTGGGGCAAAACTGCAAGGGGCATTGTTCCGCACCCTGGTGAACCCCATGGGCACGCTCTACAATCCCATGAGCATTGCCCGTGGTGTGGACCACCTCATTGACTGCGAGCCGATTGCCGGCCAGGATCTCTTCATGCAGGGCGGCGTGTGGAACAGCTTTGATTTCCACTCTCGTTATTCCCTGTCCGACAAGCAGGCCACCCTCGACCGGATGAACAACCGCATCCTGCAGGGACATGAAATGCTCAAGAGCGCTCACTTGCTCACTATCACACTGGGCACGGCTCTGGTCTATCGCCTGAAGTCAACAGGCAAGATAGTAGCCAATTGCCACAAGGTGCCACAGCATGAATTTGAGCGCAAGATGGCAACGGTGAACGAGATGGTGCAGACGCTTGACACCATGCTCTCGCGACTGCACGAATTCAATCCCGAACTGCACATCATCCTCACGGTCAGCCCCATCCGCCACATTGCCGACGGGCTGGACACCAACTCACTAAGCAAGGCGTCGCTGCGT
>CACZVR010000115.1 GCA_902784675.1 uncultured Bacteroidales bacterium
TGTCGCTTGCTGGAAGTACAACGGTGACGATGAGACCGCTCCCACGCTCATCAAGGAGCCGCTCCACTACGAGGCCATCAAGGTCCAGACGCGTAACTACAAGTCATAATCAACCACCCTTTAAAATTCATCGAATACAATGGATACAAGTATAAGCTTCAAACTTAAGGTTTGGCGTCAGGCCAACGCTCATGCCGAGGGCCGCTTTGAGACCTACGAGATGCGCGACATCCCCACCGATACCTCCTTCCTCGAGATGATGGACATCCTCAACGAGCAACTCATCGAGAAGGGCGAGGAGCCTGTCACCTTTGACCACGACTGCCGCGAGGGCATCTGCGGCATGTGCTCCCTGTATGTGAACGGTCACCCCCACGGTCCCGCCACGGGTGCTACCACCTGCCAGCTCTACATGCGCCGCTTCAAGGACGGTGACACCATCACCGTTGAGCCCTGGCGCTCGGCAGCCTTCCCCGTAATCAAGGACTTGATGGTGAACCGCAACGCTTTTGACCAGATTCAGCAGGCTGGCGGTTACGTGAGCTTCCAGACGGGCGGTGCCCAGGATGCTAACGCCATCCCCATCAGCAAGGAAGCCGCCGACGAGGCTATGGACAGCGCCACCTGCATCGGTTGCGGTGCCTGTGTTGCTGCCTGCAAGAACGGTTCGGCCATGCTGTTCCTCAGCGCCAAGGTGAGCCAGTTCGCATTACTGCCTCAGGGACGTGCCGAGGCCAAGCGCCGCGTCAAGGCCATGCTTGCCAAGATGGACGAACTGGGATTCGGTAACTGCACCAACACCGGTGCCTGCGCTGCCGAGTGCCCCAAGAACATCAAGCTGAGCAACATCGCGCGTCTCAACCGCGAGTTCCTCTGCGCCAAGTGCAGCGACTAATCGCGCTGGCTGTTGAACCAATCAAATCGTGCCGCGAGACCAAAACGCTCGCGGCACGATTATTATATATGCCCTAATTGCTTCTAACAGGGCTTATTGCGGGCAATATCAAACCCCAAGCAATATATTGATGAGGACAGTCAAATCGTCCATCGTCACAAAATTATCGCCATTCACATCGGCACAGATGTCACAACAGATGTCACCGCTGTCGCCTAGCAATCGATTGATCAATGCCGTCAAATCGTTCATGTTCACGTCATTGTCGTTGTTGACATCGCCCACCAAGCCCGAACCGTGACCGGTGTCAATGCCTTCGATGTGCTGGAAGTTACTCCACACCGTTGCGTTCCGATAGAGTTCCAGACTATGCATGGGCACATACAGGGTGGCATTCTGGTAAACCTCACTGGTGAAGTCGTTGCCGTACTCGTCAACACACTCGGGCGGCGTGGTGGCAAGGCAAGTCACACGGGTAATGCCTGTGATGCCGCTAAAGGCGCTGGGACGGATCTCGGTGAGCGTCGAGGGCAATTCCACCTCGGTGACAGCAGTGGCCTCACGCGCGGCCTGGTTGGCAATGACGGTCACACCCTCGGGCACGCGCAGCACGCTTTGCTGCCAACCTGTGGGCACACCCACCAGGGCAGTCAGTCCAGTGGGCGCATCACCCTCGACACGATCGGCTCGGGGCTTTACAGTAGCGCCGCCGGTGGCATACAGACAGCCGTCATAGGCTGCAAAATACTCACTGCCCTCGGCCACGGTGAATGCTCTCAACGACGTCGCTCCCACACAGGGGTTACCGGTAATCGTGGTCACCGTCGAGGGAACGGTGAACGTGTTCAGGTTGGTGCAGCGGAAGTAGGCATTCATGATGATGGTCTTCATGCCCTCGGGCAGATAAGCCGTGGTGAGGGGGCAGCGGGTAAAGGCGGCTCCGTCAATCTCCTCGAGCATGCCGTTGCTGGTGACCGACGTGAGATTGAGACACTGGCTGAATGCCTGGCGACCCACGAACTTGACATTCTTGAGGTTGATGCTGGTAAAGGGATTGTCCTGCAACGCGCAACTGTCGAGTTTAACCAATGTGCTGGGCAGGTTCACGCTAGTGAGTGAGCAGCTGCCAAAGCACATCATACCGATTTCCTCCATGCCTTCGGGCAGGGTGAGGCTGGTAAGATTGGTGCAGTAGAAGAACACGTGGCGACCCAGTTTTTTCATGCCTTGGGGCAATGAGATGCTGCTCACCTGGCTGTTGCTGAAGCAACTGTTGCCGATTTCGCAGTCGGGGTTGGGGATACTCACATGGGTGAGCAACGTCTCGTAGAAAGCGCCCACGCCGATGCGCGTGATACCAGCATGAAAGTTCACCATCTTGAGCGTGGGATTGCCATAGAAGGCGTAATCGCCAATCTCGGTAATCTGATCGGGGATGGTGATTGAAGTCAAATAGGTGGTGCCGCTTGAACTGAACTGCGTGGGCTTGGCGCCGGGAGCGAAGATGATTTTGGTCTTCTCCTTATTGGTGAGCATGGTGTAGGTCACGGTGCCCTGCGTCGAAGCCAGATGCGCGAAGTAGGGGTTACCCGACAACACGGTCACGCCTGCCAGTTTGTTGTTGTCAAAAGCCCTCTCGTGAATCAACTCCATGGTCGTGGGCAACTTCAACGAGCCCAACTCGGTGTAGGAAAATGCGCCCGCATCGATGAAGAAGTAACCCTCGGGCAACTGCAGGATGGCCTGTTCGTTGAGTTTGCACCTGTAGAATGCGTTGGCGCCGATGCCCACCACAGTATAGGTCACGTCGTTATAAGTCACCGAGGTCTTGAAATCTGACGAAACAAGGTTGCTGTAGCCTGCACCGCTCTCCGAGGTGCTCTTGGGTATGATCTGCACCCAATTGTCGGTGCCTTCGATCACTTCATACTTGAATTTTCCTGAAGTGAACTGCGTTTGGGCCAGTGCACACACAGCAAGCAGACTGGCCGTGAGAAGGGTAAGATAACGTTTCATTTTGGTTAAGAATTAAGCCAGGTTCTAGTAATACTGTTCAGAGCCGAATCGAGAGCAGAACCCGTTAACCCCACAGTAAGGCTCCTGTTCATGTCACAAATTTACACAGTCTTTTTATTTTGTCAATGCACTGATGTCCCGTTAAAATCAGGAAATGATAAAGATGTGCTTCTGAACCCTGTGGGGCTAATGCGAATTTCACGAACCTTTAGCTCGGCGAAGTCAAATTAAAAGAAAATTAATTTTAAATTATAATTTGATTAATTTCCCGCCCGCAGGGCGGTTATATTTACAGATGGGCCAATATCTGTATTGTTTTCTTAATTCTTTCGTACAACTCGCTTATTTAGCATAATTCGCATTTAATAACTTTCAGCGTCAACTGCAATATCGTTCCAATAATCATCATAAAAAACGCCCGAAAAACATCAATTATCCAGAAAACGGCCAGCAGGCAGGACCGTTTGAACCGCAAGAACTCCTGCAACACGGCTTGACGGTCAACTCGCTCGTGTGGTGTGAAGGCATGCCCACCTGGACCTCGGCAAGCCAGGTGCCTGAACTGATGGCAGTGCTTTCGGGTCAGGCCTACGTTCCTCCCGTGGCTAATACGCAACTGCCGCAGACACCGCCGATGGGTGACGTGCAACTGCCGCAAGTGCCGCCGTTCAACAACCCGCAAACGACGGCTCCCCAGCAGCCCACGACCTACGGCACACCCTACAATCAGCCCAACCAACCCTATGCTCCGCCTCAATACGGCCCCAGCAACCAGCCCAGCAATCAACTGATGCCCAAGACGTGGCTCACCGAGTCGATTCTCGCCACCATCATCTGCAGCCTGTGCTGCGGTGCATCAATCTTCACCTTGATCACCGGTATCATCGCCATCTTCAACGCCAATGGCGTTAAGAGCAAATTCAACATGGGGGATTATGCAGGTGCCAACAAGAAGTCGGCATCAGCAAAAATGTGGATGATGATCACAGTGGGTATCGGTATTGCTGCTGCAGTGTTTGGTGCCTACCAAATCATGTCCAATCCCGAACTGCTGCAACAGATTCAGGAAGGCTCAGGCATCAGCAATCTGTATCCTTTCCTGAAGTAATCGCTTTAGACACTTTAGCGTTCACCACGAGCCAGACGCCAGTGAAGATGAGGGCGGCTGCGATGGCGTGCATCCATTGCGGCACTGCCAGGCCCATGGCCATGCTGGCGACGACGGCGACAAACGGTTGCACATAGTTATAGACGCTCACCGTGGTGGGCAAGAGGCGACGTTGAGCCCACACCACGAGCAGGAAGGTGAAGAAGGTCGCACCGGCCACGATATAAACCAGTTCGGTGGCAGTACGGGTGCTCATGGCCGTCCAGTTGATTTGTGTGATGTGCGATAAGGTGAACGGCAGGATGAACAGGCTGGCAAAGGTAAAGGTCCACTTGTTGAACGAGAAAGCGTCATACTTGCGGATGACCCGTGAGTAGTGCGTCAGGTAGAAGGCATAGCCCACCTGCGAGACCAGGATGAGCAGGTCGCCGCGAAAGTCCGTCGGCCTTCCGTCGCCTGCGGTGGTGCGCGTGATCAGCAAGATAGCCCCGGTAAAGCCCATGATGATGCCCAACGCCCGTCGCGGGGTGATGCGCTCGTGCAGCAGAATAGATGACAGGATGAGCGTGAAAATGGGCATCGTGGTCAGCTCGATGGTGGCATTGATGGGCGAGGTGAAACTCAAGCCCACGATGTAGCCGCCCTGGGCCAACGCGAAGCCGAAGAAACCCGCTCCCGCCACCTTGAGCATGTCACGGCGCTCGATGCGCTGCTGCGGAATAAACAATGACCCCACCCAGAACAGCAAAGCAGCACCGATGACACGGAACGCCACCAGCTGTGGCCCGGTGATGCCGCCATGGGTGAGCACATCCTTACTGAACGTCGCCATCAGCCCGAACAGCACCATCGCCAGCAGCATCGCCCCATGCGCCCTCAAATCCTTGTTAGTAGTCATTACTTTATCTATTGCTTAAGTTATACCCAATTTGCCTAATCGCATCACAATTGCGGTTTGACTTCTTCCCATTTTTTCTGATATTTCTCTTATGCTTTTACCTTCATTATATAGCGTAATAAGAAATTTGTCAGCGCTAGGTGTCCACTTTTTCATTGCATTAGGATGTCTTTCATAGCTCTTCTCATTAATGGTTTCAGGATGAAGAAACTCATCAACAAAAACAGAGGGATATTTCTTATCATATAGGACAATAGTTTTAATCTTTGCTCTAGTAATAGCCACATAGAACAAACGACGTTCTTCTCCATAGGGGAATTGGTCGCTTTGAGTTAATACATAATCCAAGACTGGGTTGTCGCTGATTTGTGAAGGAAAGCCGTAAGTTCCTTTATTGCACTGTAAAAGTATTACATAATCAGCTTCAAGCCCTTTTGATTTATGTGTTGTAAGAAACTCAATTTTCCTGCCATTTATGATATAATATAGTTTATCATCTTTGGTCTCTCTTTCAAAGGCAGATGATAAGTAATAATCATCAAAGGAATAACGTCCCAAAAGGAAAATTGACTTTTCAATAGGAATCGTTGCAACTATCTGTTGGATTTGGCTGCAGTAATCATTTGGCTGATATGCTTGGAAGAATAGTTCCGTCTTATTTGTAGTTTTGAATGGACGTATACTCTTATGGATTTGGGTTTTGTTTCGTTGTATAAAATGCGAAGAAAGACTTACCAATGGTTCGGAAAACCGGTATGTTGTCTCTATTTTATTGATTTCTGTCGGTCCAAAGAAATCAGCAAAACGATTAAAAAGCGCCATGTCGCTTCCAGAAAAGCGATATATCGATTGCCAATCGTCCCCCACGCAGTAGAGTTTTGCTGGAGGAGTTCCTTCTCTAAGTGCCATAAGAAATCGATATCTGTCAATTGAAATATCCTGAAACTCATCTACTATAATATGGCTATAATTTACAGGATGAGCCGTCGCGCATATTTGTGTTGCAGTTATAATAGCATCTGTAAAGTCAATCTCTCCTCTTTTCTTGAGTTCATTTTCATATTGTTGATAAACGGGTTGTATGATGTGTTTAATAGTGTATTCGCTATTCTCATTTTGGACTTTATCGAGAACCTCATTTATTGTGGTACAACGAGATTTCAACAATGTAATAAATGTGACAATAAGTCGAATAAATGCTTTCTCTTGCTTACTGTCTTCAGGAATGATTAATTCAAGTAATTCTTCTTCTGTCTTTTCCTCTATGGGAACGCCCAATTTTGTTAATTCTCTTTTGAGCTCCCTTTTAATGTTCTTGTAATTGAAATCTGCGCTCGAAGTTGTGATTAATGTGGTTCCGTATTTTTTGTGTAAAGCCTTTTTCCAAGTAATACCATCGCCATATTTTTGATTTGCCTCTTCGTAAGATAATCCCTTTTCTTTCGCAAACCATGCAGGAACGAGTCCGTGTTCATCTACTCCAAAATGTTCAAGATAAACTCGATGTTTCTCCCCGTTTTTCTCATAATAAATAGAGAAATCTGGTCTATACTGTGAGTGCATCCCATCAGAAACACCAAATTCGTATGGTGCTTCATATCGAAAATGTATACCTAAAGAAGTAAGTATAAAACAAATCTTCTGCTCTTGTTTACTTCGAACATATATGACATTTCCATCCATATCTGGTAATATTGCTCGGAGTTTTTCAGACCTTTGTTTAGAAAGCTCTTCTTTGCGATCGAATAATGGTTTCTCTCTATCTGATTCTTGTTCTTGATAGTCAATAAAGTATTCTACAATATTATTTTGAAATTCTTTATCCTTTATTAGTTGATGAAATATGTTTACAACGAGTGCATCAGTTTTGTCACAAATAGAGGGCTTTTCTCCTGTTATTTTTGCAATCAAATCTAAAGCAAGTTTATGAAAAGTAAATCCCCTAAGACCTGGAATGCCTACTCGGTCAGTAAGTTCCTGGGCGGCTTTATTCGTATAGCTAATAAGAAGAATTTTTTCTGGAGATACCTTTTGGACATCAATCAAGTATTTGACTCTTCCCACAATAGATGATGTCTTACCACTACCCGCGCTGCTAATGACCAAGCAGTTGTCCTCTTCAGATAGAATTGAACGGCGTTGTTGGCCATCGAGGGGATAATCAAGGCAATGGTCGAAGAAATTCTTATATTCATCAAGCCTATGTTGGACTAATTTTTCATTATGATGTTTTACAAGTTCAGGAATAGAACAATAATCACTGATGAGTTTTTCAAGACTGCTAGATGGGGTAATATGAAATATACTTAGTTTTTTTCTAAAAGAACAGGCTTTTTTAAACAGATTTCGGTAATAGTCTAAAAAGATAGCTTGATCTTTTATTGTGATAATATGATTGATAAAGCTTTGTTCTAGTGCTGCTTCAAGATCGTGATATCCTTTATTGTTTTGGTCTTCTGCTGATTTTTTTGACTTGTCAGAACTATTGAGTGTTTGTGGAGCATCCAAAGAACTGATTTTTTCATCAATTGCTTTTGATTCTTTTTTTAATAGTACTCTTATTGCTACCATAATAATGATAGCAAGTGCTATAAGACCAATGATGATGCAATCAGCTCTCATTTCAATGAAATTGATGACTCAATAGACTGATTTTAGTTTTCTAGTATAAGTCTCAAAAAGCGTGTGATATCGTAATGAATTGCAACTGCTAGTGAGCTTGATGTCTGCTAGCAGTTGCAATCATATTGATTATAGAAAACCCATTATGGGTATAGAGAGCATTACTTCATGAACTTGGAGTAATCTGTCTTGCGCATGTCGCCCTCGTGCATCAGCGTGCTGTGGAAGGCGAAGGCGATGTCGGGGTTCATCATCACGTGGATGATTTCGTTAGCGCTCTGCACGGGATCCTTACCGCGCAGGTCGGCGATACCCTGGTCGGTGATGATGATGTCCACCGAGTGCGGGTTGTGGTCGGGATAGGAAACCATGGGCACGATGGTGCTGATGCAGTCGTCCTTCTTGATCGAAGGGCACAGGAAAATGCTGATGTAGGCATTGCGGGTGAAGTCGCCCGAGCCGCCCACACCGTTCATCAGGCGCGTACCGCTCACGTGGGTCGAGTTGATGTGGCCATAGATGTCGGCCTCGATGGCCGTGTTCATCGTGATGACACCCAAGCGACGAACCACCTCGGGGTTGTTGCTGATCTCGCTGGGACGCATGAGCACCTTGTTGTGCAGGGCCTCGCCTTTCTCAAAGAACTCGGTCATGGCACCGCTCGAGAAGGTCATCGAACAGGTGCTAGCAAACTTGCACTTGCCGCTCTCGAGCAGCTCGAGCACGCTGTCTTGAATCACCTCGGTGTACATCTCGAACGGGGGGATGTCGTCGCTCTTGTCCAGGGCGTCGAGCACGGCGTTGGCGATGTTGCCCACACCACTCTGCAGGGGCAGGAACTCCTTGGGGATGCGGCCCTGCTTGAGCTCGTTCACGAGGAACGCGCACACGTTGCGGCCGATGGCGGCAGTCACCTCGTCAACGGGGGTGAAAGCGCCCTCCTTGCTGATGGGCAGCGAAGTCTTGACAACGCCCATCACCTTCTTGGGGTCGACATGAGCGGTGGGAGTACCCACGCGATCGTGAGGCGTGAAGATGGGAATCTCGCGACGATAAGGCGGGTCGTTGGGCGTATAGACGTCGTGCATGCCACGGATGGTCTCGGGAATCTGGTCGTTGACCTCGACAATCACCTTGTCGGCCATCTTGAGCCAGGTGGCGGTGTTACCCATCGAGGTACCCAGGATGAGTTCGCCGTCGTCGGTGATGCTCTGTGCCTCGACGATGGCAATGTCCATTTTGCCATAGAAGCCATAGCGGAACTCCTGAGCCAGCTCGCTCAAGTGGCGGTCGTTGTAGTGGATGGCATTAGCATTGATGGCCTTGCGCATGTCGGGATGCGACTGGTAGGGGGTGCGGAAGTTCAGCGCGTCGGCGCGTGTGAGCTCGCCATCGATGTGGTCGCTGGTCGATGCGCCGCTGAACAGGTTGATCTTGAACTCGCGACCTGCCTCATGCTCACGCTTGGCGCGCTCGGCAATAGCCACGGGAACAGCTTGAGGACAACCAGGCGAAGTGAAGCCCGAAACACCCACAGTGAAGCCATTTTGTACAAATTCGGCGGCTTCCTCGGCCGAAATAATCGGATAAATCATTTTTTAGTTTTTAATTCAGTCCGAAAACAACAAGTACAATAAACACACAAACTATCCAGCCTGTAACTCAATGAAAGAATGCTGATGCCATTGTTATTATTGTATTTATTGTTTTCTTTTTTTAATATTGTAGTTAGTTTTTGAGTTTCTCTCTGATGGCTGCTGTGGCCTCTTCGTGACCGGGTTTCTCGAGCAAGGCGAACATGTTCTTCTTGTAAGCCTCCACACCGGGCTGGTCAAACGGGTTCACGCCAAGCATGTAACCGCTCACGCCGCACGCTTTCTCAAAGAAGTAGATCAACTGACCCAAATAGCGCTCGTTGACTGTCGGGATGGTGATGAGCAGGTTGGGCACACCGCCGTCGACATGAGCCAGACGCGTTCCCAGTTCAGCCATCTTGTTCACATAGTCCACGTTCTTGCCGGCGATGTAGTTCAAGCCGTCAAGGTCAGCCTCATCACTGGGGATGATAACCTCGTGCTGCTGGTCGCCCACGCTGAGCACTGTTTCAAAGATGGTGCGCTCGCCGTCCTGAATCCACTGTCCCATGCTGTGCAGATCGGTGGTGAAATCCACACTGGCGGGGAAGATGCCCTTGTGTTGCTTGCCCTCGCTCTCGCCGTACAGCTGCTTCCACCACTCGGCGATGAAGTGCAGGCGCGGGGTAAAGTTAGCAAGGATTTCAATCTTCTTGCCGTCCTGATAGAGGGCATTGAGTACCTGCTCGTCGCCGTCCTTCTCCATCTCCACGGCACCGGCCACCAAGGCACGGATGTCAAAACCTGCCACTGCGATGGGCAGCAGGCCCACGGGGGTGAGCACCGAGAAACGTCCACCCACGTCATCGGGGATGACAAAGGTCGCATAGCCCTCCTGGGTAGCCAGGTTGCGCAAGGCACCTCGACGTGCGTCGGTCACAGCGACGATATTGCGCTGGGCAAATGCCTTGCCCTCCTGCTTCTCGAGCATGTCCTTGAAGATGCGGAAGGCGATGCCAGGCTCGGTCGTGGTGCCCGACTTGGAGATGACGATGATGCCGAACTTGTGTCCGCGCACCAGGTCCATCATGTCATAGAGGTAATCCTCACCGATGTTGCTGCCAGCGAACAGCACCTTGGGGCCGCCGCTCTTGTAGGCGGCAAAGTGATCGCTCAACGCATCAATGACGGCCTTGGCGCCCAGATAGCTGCCGCCGATACCGATGCTGATGACATACTCGCACTCGCTGCGCAACTGTGCGGCACTTTTTTCGATATCCTGCAGTTGTTGCTCGTCGATGCTGCTGGGCAGATGCAGCCAGCCCAAGAAGTCGTTACCGGCGCCGCTGCCGCTCTCCAACGTCTGCTTGGCGGCAAGGGCGGTGGATTCCAACGCCTGTGCGTTCAGCCCCTCAAGGGCAAATTTGCTGATGACTTGAATCTTATCGTTCATGATCTTAAGTTATGATGTTTAGTTTACGCTCTAATCTCTAACCTCTAACCTCTAATCAATTTGATTTGCAAAAATCAAATTTCTCTAGTATAGGCCCTGCGGCGCTTGTGCTGCTCGGTCTCGAAGTATTCCCATTGTTTCAGCACCTTGGAGTTGAGCTCCAGTTCGCGGTTGCTCTCGGCCACCTTGTAGCCATACTCGTTGAAGCAGGGAATCAGGTCGGTGAACAGCAGCGAGTTGACACCCTTGTTCTGGTACTCGGGCTTGACAGCGATAAGCATCAGGTCCACCACATCGTTGTGCTTGAAGGCGTGCAACAACGGTTTCCATCCCATGGGGAACAGACGGCCGCGGTTTTTGATGAGCGCACGAGCCATCGAGGGAATGGAAATGCCCACGGCAACCAGTTCGCGCGACTCCTTTTCAACGGCCATTGCCAGGTCGTTCAATGGCAGGAAGGGCAGATACATCTTGATGTAGTGCTTGATCTGCTTGTCGGACAGG
>CACZVR010000116.1 GCA_902784675.1 uncultured Bacteroidales bacterium
AAGCGCAACCGGGTCATTCGCTCAACGGTTTGGTCCACGGGTGACGCATCAGTCGCGGACTGGCAAAGATGTCAATATATCCCAACAGGTCATGCTCATTATATACAAAGGGGATATCAAGCCCCACAACCCAGCAGATCTCATAAATCGTGGGGAACGCATACTCATGAGTCAGGTCTTGCTGGTCAGCAAGCGTCCATTGACATTGCAGGTCGTGCCCTTCCAGCTCCCAAGTGTTAATGTTGTGAGTCAGGAAATACATGTAACGGTTGCCGGTGTCTCCGCCCTCGTGAAGCGGTGACACACCACTGTACCACGTGCTGTTGGCATCCCAGTAGGCATAGGTGGAGGCATCACCAGGATAGGGCTCATCGCTCACGGGATGCTGGTCGTCAAGAACCATCGTGATTGTCCCCGATTGTGCCGATTCATTCCAAGAATAGCGCATTTTGAAGTCGGCTTCACACTTCAACCCCTTGCGATGGGCCATCGAATCGATGTGACAATAGATATCACGGCCATAGCCTGGTGTACCCGGGGCGGGCAACACGGCATGATAGGGTATCGACACGGCGGTACTCACCATGATTGACGTGCCCGGCAAGGGTTCTCCATTGGGGCTGGCAACAAGGTACCAGTCGCCGGCAAAGTGCTCATAGGGTGTCATTTCACGGTAATTCACTTCCACAATGCTGTCCACAGGTATCGACAGGACCACTTGCCCGTCTTTCATGACATTGAGGGAATATACGATTCTGTCATCCACAACAGTGTGACTGTAACGGAATTCTTTAACTAGCGTGTCGGGAAAGATCTCTTGCGTCCCGTTGGTCAAGGTGATGGCGGTGCGATATACTCCTGAGCCACTGGCCTGTGTCACAACTGTGGCCGTCAGCAGCATCACTGTAATCAGGTGTTTGAAGATGTTCATGACTCATTGATAAATTAAAGTCTGCAAAAGTACCCACCCCACAAAACGCCTGCAATCCCCTATTATTAGGAATTTTTATGTTCTATACCACATCTTTTAGTTAGAAATTGACAATAACTGACTGGTTCACAATACAACAGCGCCACCCGGGGCGTTCCCGAGTGGCGCATGCCATAGAGTTTTTATGCAGGATTAGGATATTACCAGGTACCGGTCAACAGATAGTTGATCAAGGCTGCCAAGTCATCCATCGTGATGTCGCCTTGCAAGTCGCAGTTGGCGCCTTCAAAATTGATGCCTGTATCATCTCCGGTTAACAGATAGTTGATCAAAGCCGACAAGTCGTCCATCTCCACACTCTGGTTACCGTCCACGTCACCGCGCAGGACTTCGCTGCCGCCAGCCTCATTGCTGAAGTACATATCCTGCACCTCGGCAAGCGCGATAGTAGCCGTAGTCTCGGCATTGGTGACATAAACGTTACTGTCATCATAGGTGAGCTTGAGGCCTTCTACCGAATAGGTCACAGTCGAACCGTTGGTCTTGGTGAACTTCAAGTAGTTATAGGTCTCGGCGCTGGCAACCATGGCCACCAGTGCGATAAGCATCGTTATAATCGTCTTTTTCATAATTTCTAAGTCTTTTAAATAATGATGTCATGGTTTATAACTACTCAATGGGAGCACCCCAGGGACCCCAGCCGCCACCGCCTGAATAGGTCGAGAGGCTGACTTGTGAACCACCGCTTGCATTAGTTGCACCCTTACCGGTCCAGAAGGTGGTACCGCTTGCCGTCACACCCGTGTAAAGCTTCGGAGTGGAAGGAGCAGTTACGACAATGGTCTTGCTTGAGCTTGAGCCGCCACCAGGATAGCCACCACCGGGGCCACCACCACTAGAGAAGGTGGGGGTGTAGGCTGCAAAGGATACGGCACTGCCACTGTACAGGGCAATCCACTTGTTGGCTGTCACACTGCCCTGATAGCAGGTCTGGCTGATGCTTGCACCGCTCTCGATGGCACCCATATTGCCGCCGATGGCCATCAGGTTGGTTCCGCTCTGGATATAAACCTTGTAGCCGCCCTCGCTATTGGCGTCGAGGCCTTCCTCGCTGCCGCAGCAGAAGACGTGGCCGCCGCTCAGGTACATATTGCCGTTGGAGTCAATGGCATCGTTACCGGTAGCCACTGCATAGACGTAACCGCCTTTGAGGTACATGTGCGAAGAGCTGTTCAAAGCATCGTCATAGCTGGTCACCTCAACATAACCGCCGTTGATGGTCATGATGTTCTTGGACTCAATGCCCTCGGCACCTTCGCCACCTGTGGCGCTCACGGTAATGGTGCCGCCATTGATGGTGATGTTGCCGTCCACCTTGATGCCCTTGGGCGAGGAGCGCTTGTCACTGCTCGATGAGCCACCGCCACCGGGCCAACCACCGCCGCTGCTCTGGCCGTAACGACTACCCGTGGTGGTCACCTTGATGTTACCGTCGTTGACAACGAGCCAGCCGTCGATACTCATGCCCTTGTCACCGTTACCGGTGGCCTTGAGGTCAAAGGTACCGCCGTCGATAGTCACGTTGTTGTCGCACTTGATGCCGGCGCTGGCACTGGTCGTTTGGTCGTCTGCTGTCTCGCCGCCACCGCTCACGGTGCCGCTGATGTTACCGCCACTGATGTGCATGTTGCCCTCACTCTTGAGAGCCTTGCTGGCAGGACCGTTGATGCTGTAGGTGATGGTGCCACCCGTGATTTCCATGTCATAGTCGCTCTTGATACCGTGGTCATAGGTGTTGAGCGTCAAGGTGCCGCCGCTCACGAGGACGGTGCCCTCGCTGTGAACGCCCACGGCCTCGTCCTTGGTGGTGGTGCACTTCATGGTCGCACCGTCCAAGATAAAGGCATAGTCGGCCTTGGCACACTTCACACTACTGGTGTCGACAGTGCTGTAAGCCCAGTCACCACCCGTGCAGTTGATGTCGATGTAGCCCGCTGTGCAGGTCATCGTGCTGTCGCACTTCATGCCGCGAGCACCGTCACCGGTCATGTTGATGTTCACCACAGCCTCTTCACCGTTGATGGTGAGGTTGCGGTCGGTGCCGATACCTGTGGCTTCCTTGATCTTGCTCTTGTCAGCGTCCCAGACAGGGATACCGGTGTGCTTCAGCGTCAAGGTACCGCCCTGGATGTCCACACTGCCCTCGGCCTTGATGCACTTGGTGCCGGCTGCACTGGCGTTGATGGTGAGCGTGCCGCCCTTGATGAGCACATGGCCATCCTCCTCGGCAAGGGCAGTGTCCTCGGCATCGACCTGGATGCCGTCGTCACCGCAGCTCTGGATGTTGATGGTACCGCCATTCATCTGGAAGTACTGTGCCACGTTGATAGCGTCGGCCACAGCACCAGTGATGGTGATGGTGCCCACAGTCTTCTTCACTTCCATATACTCGTTGCAGGCCAGCGCGTGCTTCTTGTTACCCGTGATGGTCAGCGAGCCGCCCTTGGCAAACTCGGCATGGCCCTTCACGAGGAAGGCAGCCTTCTTGGTGTTGTTGGCACCGTCAGCAAGGGTGTTGCTCGTGCCGTCAACCAGTTGCACAGCAATACGCTTGCTGTTCTGAATGTTGATGGCTGCGCTGTCGGGGTTAACCAGGTTAACGCCGTTGAGCGCAAGCGTCATCTTGTAAGCGCCCGAATGGTAGAAACAACCACTGTTGCTAGTACCCTGCAAGGTGTAGGTGTACTCGGTAGCGACATCGGCGTCCTGCATGACAGCGACGCGTGCGCCCGTCACCTCTGCGGTGATGTGGTTGGCGATATTACCTGCCACATACACATCGGCCACCGTGTTGTTGTACTTTACAAGGACATTGTCATCGGCAAACGTCTCGTTGGCGATTGTCACACTGTCCACATCGGCTAGGGTGAAACCCTTCTCAAGCACGGTGAGCAGGCTGGCCCCTGTATAAGGCATCGTGCCCACCGCATCGGTGTTGTAGGCCCAATGCACATGACCGGTGTGTATCCACATCGTCTGCTGCGCATAGCCCAAAACACCAACTACAGCAATCATTGCTGTTAAAAGGAATCGTTTCTTCATAAATGTGTAATTTAGTAGTGTTTTGATGTGATTAAAACATGATTAATTGACACAAAACTATCACACATTATCAAAAAAGCCAATTCTTTTCAATCAACCCCTAAAAAAAATCTGCAAACAACAAATGATATCACCTTTTCCCCCCTAACCTCTAACCCCTAACCTCTACAAGACTAAAGACTCTCAAGATGGGTGATGGTGCGCAGGATGGTCAAGGCAGCGCTCACGCTCCTCACATCATCGATGATGATGCTGCGACGGCCGTTTTTCTGGTTCAGATGAAGGCAGCGCTCACGCTCCTCACATCATCGATGATGATGCTGCGACGGCCGTTTTTCTGGTTCAGATGGCAACGCTTAGGATTGCCGTACACATAGTTCAGCAGGCGACCGAAGGCTGGTGACTGGTAATAAGCCTTGTTCTCCTCGCCCACGAGCAACAGGTGCATGCGCGTCTGTCTGATGACAAGTTTCTCAATGCCCAAACGTCGAGCCGTGCGCCGCAATGGCACGATGCGGATGAGTTCGCTGGCCATCGTGGGAATCTTGCCAAAGCGGTCCACCATGCGTTGCTCAAAGGCCTCGACCTGATCGTCGGTCTCCATGTTGTCCAACTCACGGTACAGGGTGATGCGCTCATTCTCTTGAGGGACATAACTGGCGGGGAACATCAGTTCCAGGTCGGTGTCCACGGTACAGTCGTTGACAAACTCGGGACCTTCCTGCTGCTGGTTGTCATCGCCACCTTCGGCAACGAACATCGAGGCGAACTCCTCGGTACGCAGCTCGGTGACGGCCTCCTTGAGCACACGCTGATAGGTCTCATAGCCCAGATCGGCGATGAAACCGCTCTGCTCGGCACCCAGCAGATTGCCCGCGCCGCGGATGTCCAAATCCTGCATCGCAATCTGGATGCCGGCGCCCAAGTCGCTCAAGCTCTCAATGGCCTGCAGACGACGGCGTGCATCGGTGCTCAACGGCTTGCCAGGCGGAACAAGCAGGTAGCAGAAGGCTTTGCGGTTGCTGCGCCCCACCCTGCCTCGCAGCTGGTGCAGGTCGCTCAAACCGTAGCGGTCGGCATTGTTGATGATGATGGTGTTGACATTAGGCATGTCGATACCGTTCTCGATGATGGTGGTCGCCAGCAACACGTCATAGTCATGGTTGCCGAAGTCGATGATGGTCTGTTCCAACCGTTCGGGAGGCATCTGGCCATGACCCACAGCCACACGGGCATCAGGCACCACGCGGTGAATCATGTTCTCCAGCTGCTCCAGCTGCTCGATGCGGTGGTTCACAAAGAAGACCTGCCCGTTGCGTGACAGCTCAAAGTTGATGGCCTCGGCAACAATGTCGTCGTTTAGGGTCGAAACGGTCGTCAGGATGGGATAACGATTGGCGGGAGGTGTCGTCAGCGTGCTCAAGTCACGGGCGCCCATCAGCGAGAACTGCAAGGTGCGCGGGATGGGGGTGGCGCTCATCGTGAGCGTGTCCACGTTGAGTTTCATCTGCTTGAGCTTGTCTTTGACGGCGACACCGAACTTCTGCTCCTCGTCCACCACCAGCAAGCCCAGGTCATGGAACTGCACAGTCTTGCCGATGAGTTTGTGAGTACCGATGATGATGTCTATTTTTCCCTCTTTGAGGTCGGCAAGCACTTGCTTCACCTCCTTGGGTTTGCGGGCACGGCTCAGGTAGTCCACCCTGACGGGATAATCCTGCAAGCGCTCGCTGAAGGTGCGCCAGTGCTGGAACGCCAGCACGGTCGTCGGCACCAGCACAGCGGTCTGCTTGCCGTCGGTAGCGGCCTTGAATGCGGCACGCACGGCAATCTCGGTCTTGCCGAAGCCCACGTCTCCGCAGATGAGGCGGTCCATCGGCTTGGAACTCTCCATGTCGGCCTTGACGGCTTGTGTCGCGGTCAGCTGGTCGGGCGTGTCCTCATAGATGAACGAGGCCTCCAGCTCCTGCTGCAAATAGCCGTCGGGGGTGAAGGCGAAACCTGGCTGTTCACGGCGGGCGGCATACAGGCGGATGAGTTCGCGAGCGATGTCCTTCAGGCGGCTCTTGGTGCGCGACTTGATTTTGGCCCAAGCGTTGCTGCCCAAGCGGTTCAGGCGCGGTGCATCACCCTCCTTGCTACGGTATTTCGAGAGTTTGTGTAACGAGTGAATCGACACATAGGCCTCGTCGCCGTTCAAGTAGGTGAGCTTAATCATCTCCTGCGGCGTGCCGTTCATCGAGGTGCGGATCAGTCCGCCGAACTTGCCCACACCCAGGTCCTCATGGACGATATAGTCGCCCTTCTCGATCTGGTTGAGTTCCTTGAGCGAGAGGGCCAACTTGCCCGAGCGGGCACGGTCACTCTTGAGGTTATATTTGTGGAAACGGTCAAAAATCTGGTGGTCGGTGAAGACGCACACCTTCAGGTCATCGTCCACAAAGCCCTCGTGCAGCGTGCGCAACACGGGTTCAAAGGTGATGGCGTCACCGCGGTCTTCAAAGATGTTGCGCAAGCGCTCAATCTGCTTGGCGCTGTCACTCAAGATGAACAGC
>CACZVR010000117.1 GCA_902784675.1 uncultured Bacteroidales bacterium
GTTTTGACTATCTGTATGATAAGGTCACGCTATATGATGCCCTGCGCGGCATCCTGTGCGATGGTTGGCCCGCCAGCGAACTCACACGTTGCTGGCAAACCGTTGAGGGACTGTCCGATCACATGCTCAATTTCTTGGAGAACCACGATGAGCAGCGCATCGCTTCTCGACAGTTCTGCGGCGACTCGTTCAAAGCGTTTCCCGCCCTTGTCGTGTGCGCCACGATGTCCAAGTGCCCGTTCATGGTCTATGCCGGCCAGGAACTGGGTGAGCCAGCAGCCGACGCCGAAGGTTACAGCGGCCATGACGGCCGCACGACTATCTTTGACTATTGGAGCGTCCCCACCCTGCGCCGCTGGCATCAGGGCAAGCCACAGCCCCAAGAACGACGTTTGCGCGCACAGTATCGCCAGCTGCTGCGTTTATTGAACAGTGAGAAGACATTAGCACAAGGTGATTTCTTTGACCTGATGTACGTCAATCAAGACACGCTCGACACCCATCGCCAGTATGCCTATCTGCGACACTGCGATGGCGTGATGACTCTGGTGGTCGCTAACTTTGGTGATCTCACGATGGATACTGCCGTTCGCATCCCGCAGCATGCCCTCGATTGCGCACAGATTTCTGCTGGCAGCTATGCCGTCGAAAACCTCCTTGATAGAGAACAGATGACCGTGGAACTCGCGGGCGACAGCACAATCGGCCTCCACATCGAGCCGCATGGCGCCGCGCTGTTGAGATTCACCAAAAACCAATAATTATCAAACCTGACGTCTCACTCGGCTGTTATCATATATCATAGTTGTGTCATTATTGGTCTTCTCGAGACAAATTTACTTTAATTTCCGAGAATTCTATGTAATTTTGCCGAAAAAAGGAGAAGATATGATGACGAAGAAGGAATTAAGACGACAAATAAAGCAACTGAAGCAGATGACTCCAGTCGCCATGAGGAAGGTGGAAGCCGAAATGGTGTTCAAGACTATCCAGGCTATGCCCGTGTGGCAGCAGGTGCAGCACATCCTGTGCTACTGGTCGCTGCCCGATGAACTCCCTACCCACGAGGCTGTGAACCAGTGGCTCGCAGCGGGAAAGAACATCTATCTGCCGCGTGTCAAGGGCGATGATCTGGAGATTGTGCCCTATCATGGTGCCGAGAGCCTTGATGACAACAATCAATACCACATCGGTGAGCCCGTGGGCGATGCTGTCGATGCATCGTGTCTGGAGCTCATCATCGTGCCCGCTGTCGCGCTCGACAGCCACCGCAACCGCTTGGGCCGCGGCAAGGGTTACTACGACCGCCTGTTGAGCGGCAATGCGTGCCCCACCATTGGCGTGGCTTGCGATTTTCAATTGGTTGAAGATGTGCCCGTTGAAGCACATGACCGCCAATTGGACTGCGTGGTGACCAGTGACTTGACCGTGTTTGACGAAAACAAACGGGAATTGTTTGCCTGACGTTTTTCCCCTCACAATAAGCCACAAAATGGCTAAATTTTCATGATGATGACGAAACAGTTTTTGGCGTTTGTTATCGGAGCGCTTATCGTATCTTTGTCGGTAACCGCCAAGCCAAAGGAGTTGCCCGTTGACCCCGCATTGCGTGTGGGCAAGTTGGAGAACGGACTGACCTACTATATCCGCCACAACGAACAGCCCAAGGGGCGCGCCGAGTTCTGGTTGGTGCAGGGAACGGGCTCGCTAGTCGAGGAGGACACCGAGCGTGGCCTGGCGCACTTCATCGAGCACATCGCCTTTCAAGGCACGCGCAATTTCCCCGACATTGACATGGTTGACATCCTGCAGAACAACGGGGTGAGCTATGGTGGTGACATCAATGCCTCGACAGGCTTTGATGACACCCGCTTCCAGATTTCCAACGTGCCCACCGAGCGTGAGGCACTCCTCGATACGGTGCTGCTCATGCTGCACGACCTGTCATGCGAACTGAACTTTGACAACCGGGCCATAGAAGAGGAGCGAGGGGTCATCCAAGAGGAGTGGCGCATGCATGCCGACCAAACGATGCGCCTGTACGAGAATACGTTGCCCATCTTGTTGTCGGGCAGCCGTTATGCCTATCGCATCGCCATCGGCGACATGACGGTGGTGCGCAATGTCACGCGCGAGCAACTGCTTTCGTTCTATCACCGGTGGTACACTCCCAACCGCCAGGCAGTGGTGATTGTGGGTGATTTTGACGCTGCACTCATGGAACAAAAGGTGCGCCAAACCCTAGGCCGCATTCCAAAACGCGACAGCGCCCCTACAGATCCCGCCTTGAACGCCGTGCCTGACCATGTCGGAGTGACCTATGCCATACACACCGACCCCGAGGCCTCGAACTCAATGGTTTATCTCATGTTTGAACATGAGCAAGTGCCCATGGATCAACGCAATACCGATGTCTATCTGAAACACCACATCATCTCGACACTGATTCAGAACATGTTGACCCAGCGGCTTGATGAGATGGCACGCACCGGTGCATCGCCCATTGACCATGGTGCTGTCTATGACCGCCAGTTCCTTGTTGCCCGCACACGCGATGCGTTGACACTGGCTGCAATGGTCAAAGAGGGGCGTTCACAAGAAGCCCTTGACTCACTTATTGTTCACGCCACACGCGTTGTCCAGCATGGATTCACCAAGGGAGAATTGGAACGTGCCCGACGTAATGTGATTGCTGTGTATCGCGACCTGCAAGCCGAGGAAAGCAACCGCACCAGCCGCGAATATGCCGACGAATACATGGATCACTACGTCAACGGCGGCTATATCCCCGGTGTGGCAGCCGAGTCTAAAATGCTCATCGAGGGGACAGAGAAAGTCACCCTTGAGGAGGTGAACGCCTATCTGCGCTCGATTATCGGCAAGGACAATGTGAGTGTGCTGATTTCTGGTCCCCAGACCTTGACGGGCGCCAGTCACTACCCCACCTCGCGTGACGTGATTGCGCACTTCAACCGCATCATCAATGCTCCTCAAAGTCCATACCTCGACTTGTCAGCCAACGACAGGCTGCTGGCACAAGAGCCCAAAGCAGGAGGCATCGTCAATGAGGTATACGAACCTGAGACAGGTATCACAACCATGACACTGATCAATGGTGCCACCGTGAGGTTGAAGCCCACCACCTTCAAAAACAACGAGGTGCTGTTCAACGCCTTCAGCCTGGGCGGCGAATGGGCCTACGGCGACAGTGCCGACGTAAATGTGCGTCTCATGGACCAGGTGGTGGAGAACTGCGCACTGGGCAGACACACCATCAACCAACTCAACCGCATGATGAGCGGTCGCCAGTTGGGCATTTCATTTATCCTCAACGACGCCAACGAGCAGTTGAGCGGCGGCTGCCAGAGCGCCGACCTTGAAACACTGCTGCAACTGTGCTACCTGTATTTCACCGACGTGAGACTCGACAAAGACGCATTCCTGGCCATCGTGTCCCGTGCCCGCTCCCAACTCTCGCAGGCGAGCTACAACCCAAAAATGATCTACAGTGACTCCATCGGCAGCACCATCTACAAGGGTAATCCCATGTACCGCAATATCAAGCCCGAGGAACTTGACCAGCTGGATGGCGAACGCTTGTTGCAACTATATCGTCAACGTGTGGCCAACGCCGGAGACTACAGTTTTTCAATTGTGGGAGCCTTCAGCGTCGACGAGGTGAGACCATTGGTCCAGAAATACCTGGCCTCGCTGCCCGATCATGGAGAGCGCGAAGGCCTGAACGGCTACCGCCCCGTTATGGCGACAGGCATGGTGGACAACTTTTTTGAAGTGCCGATGCGCAACCCCAAGAGCAGCATCTATGTCAGCATCATGGGCGACCACCCCTACAGCTTTGATGACGAGTTCATGATGGGCCTTGTGGGTGAATCGGTGGGCACGGCATTGCTCACATTCTTGAGGCACGAGAAACATGGCATCTATGACGTCATGGCCGACGGCTCACAGTCCATCTATGACAATCGCTGGATGATTAACTATGAGTTCGAGACCAGCACGGCCGACCGCGACAGCATGCTCGTGTACGCCGACTATGCCGTGAATGCCATCTTCTACAGCGGCGTTAGTGAGGATTTGTTTGTCAAGATGAAAGAGCGCGTGAACCGTCAGCACGAGAGTGCCCTGCAGACTAACAGCTTCTGGATGACCGCCTTGCGCCAACGAGCTCTGGGGGTTGACATCATCGGCGGCTACAACCGCCTCTTCCCCACCCTGACGCAAGAGAGCCT
>CACZVR010000118.1 GCA_902784675.1 uncultured Bacteroidales bacterium
GCGCGCTTCTAACCGCAACAAGGTACAGGATATGGCCGACAAGTTCCCCGAGAAGGCCAAGTTCACTGCCGGCAAGAAGGCTTGGAGCATTCCTTGCGATATCGCTCTGCCCTGCGCATTCCAGAACGAGCTCAGCGAGGACGATGCTAAGGAGCTGAAGGCTAACGGCTGCTGGTGCTGCTGCGAGGTTTCCAACATGGGTTGCCAGCCCGGCGCTATCCACTTCTTCCAGAAGAATGGCGTCCTCTTCGCTCCCGGTAAGGCTGTCAACGCTGGTGGTGTAGCTACCTCAGGTCTCGAGATGACTCAGAACGCTGCTCACCTCAGCTGGTCGGCTAAGGAAGTTGACGAGAAGCTCCACTGGATCATGGAGAACATCCACGAGCAGTGCGTGAAGTTCGGTACTCAGGCCGACGGCACCATCGACTACGTGAAGGGCGCAAACATCGCCGGCTTCATGAAGGTCGCTCAGGCTATGCTCGAGCAGGGTGTGATCTAATCCCGCTCAGTTAGCTGAACTGAAAACTCTTAATCAGGCAGGTTGTCTCTTTGATGACCTGCCTGATTTCTTGATTGTTTGCCGTCCTCTCTCGCTTTGCGCAGTGACATTGCTGGCGTCGCCTGGTCAATGTGTGGCAAGGCGGTCTTTTTTACCAAATTTCCCCATTTAAAATTAATTACCACTTTTCAATGCCGATTATTTAAAACTTTGCTTATCTTTGCATCTTGGAATAATGACTTAATATATGAACGAAAACGAAAAGTTAATTCAATCAATCATCGAAGCAATTCAGGAGAAGAAGGGACGTGACATCGTCCATGTTGATTTGACGGCCATCGAGACCGCTGCTGCGCAGGGTTTCGTTATCGCAACGGGAAACACACCCATGCAGGTCACAGCCGTGGCCGACAGCGTCCGTGAGTATGTTGAGAAAAATGCAGGGCAACGGCCTTTCAACTACGACGGCTATGAGAATGCCCAATGGATCATCATCGACTACGGCAGTATCTTTGTCCACATCTTTGTGCCCGATTTCCGTGAGCGTTACAACTTGGAAAACCTTTGGGCCGATGCGCGCATCAACAGCATTCCCAATCTGGATTGATTAACAGCACGACGATCATTTCTGTTTTTTTGAAGAATGGCAAACAATAATAATCAGCGCAAGACACCCAAGTTCAACATCTTTTGGATGTATGGACTCATTGTGCTCTTTTTGCTCTCAGCTCTGTGGTTCAACCAGGAGGAAGGGCCTGTGAGCAAGGTGCCGTGGACTAGGTTCGAGAGCATCATCATGAAGGGCGGTGTCAAGTCAATCACCGTTTACAGCAACAAGAACACGGCCGAGGCGCTCATGACCGATTCTTTGGCCAAGGTGGTCGCCCAAGACCTGCCTGCCGAGGAGGCTATGCCCGTGTTGGAGAAAAAGATGCTGATCACGCGCGTCGCTTCTCAGATTCCCAGTGCCGACAAGTTCGAGGACAATGTCAAGGAGTGGAGAGAGAAGGGCGTCTTCACCGGTGAGGTGGAGTACAAGCAGGCCAGTGACTACTCGATGATATTCTGGACCTTCGGACCCATTATCGCGCTCGTCCTGCTCTGGTTCCTCATGATGAAACGCATGGGCGGCGGTGCTGGTGGCTCAGGCATTTTCAACGTGGGCAAGTCCAAAGCGCGACTCTTTGATAAGGACAACGAGAGCAAGGTCACTTTCCAGGATGTTGCTGGTCTTGCCGAGGCCAAGGTCGAGATTGCCGAGATTGTGGACTTCCTCAAGAACCCTAAGCACTATACCGAGTTGGGCGGAAAGATTCCCAAGGGAGCACTTCTTGTGGGACCTCCGGGAACAGGAAAGACGCTGCTTGCCAAGGCGGTCGCCGGCGAGGCCGACGTTCCGTTCTTCTCCATGTCAGGTTCTGACTTCGTCGAGATGTTCGTCGGTGTCGGTGCCTCCCGTGTGAGGGATTTGTTCCGCCAGGCCAAAGAAAAAGCGCCCTGTATCGTCTTCATCGACGAGATTGACGCTGTGGGACGTGCCCGCGGCAACAAGGCCAACATGGGTGGCAATGATGAGCGTGAGAGTACGCTCAACCAGTTGCTCACCGAGATGGATGGCTTTGGAACCAATAGCGGTGTCATCATCCTGGCGGCGACAAACCGTGCCGATATCCTTGACAAGGCATTGTTGCGTGCTGGACGTTTCGACCGTCAGATTTACGTTGAGTTGCCCGAATTGAGCGACCGCAAGGAAATCTTCCAGGTGCATCTGCGCAATGTCAAGACCGACGGCTCGGTTGACCTTGACTTGCTGTCGAGGCAGACGCCCGGCTTCTCGGGTGCTGACATCGCTAACGTCTGCAACGAGGCTGCGCTCATCGCAGCACGTCACAAGAAACAGGCCGTCCAGCGTCAGGATTTCATGGACGCCATCGACAGGATTGTCGGCGGTTTGGAGAAACGCTCCAAGGTTATCACCGACGAGGAGCGCCGTTCCATCGCTGTTCACGAGGCTGGACATGCCACTGTCAGCTGGCACCTCCGCTATGGCGACCCCCTCATCAAGGTCACCATCGTGCCGCGAGGCAAAGCTCTTGGCGCAGCTTGGTATCTGCCCGAGGAAAGACAGATTGAGCCCAAACAGGCATTGCTCGACAAGATCTGCTCACTCATGGCAGGTCGTGTTGCCGAGGATATGTTCCTGGGCTTCGTCGACACTGGGGCGCTCAATGATCTGGAGCGTGCTACCAAAATTGCTTATGCTATGGTCACTTACTATGGTATGAGCGACAAGTTGCCTAACGTTTCTTATTATGACACTTCGGGCGAAGCCTACGGTTTCACCAAGCCATACAGTGAGGAGAGGGCGCAGGAGATTGACCAGGAGGTGCAAGCCATCATCGACAGCGAGTACAAGCGTGCGCGTGAAATTCTCACCATGTACGAGAAAGGGCATCATGAGTTGGCCGACTTGCTCCAGCAGCGTGAAGTGATTTATACCGAAGATGCCGAGCGCATCTTCGGCCCCAGGCAGTGGGCATCTCGCACCGAGGCCATCCTCAAGGACCAGGCCTCCACTCAAGACGGCGCAGTGACAGTAACACCACCGCCATTCGACGACAACAATAATCAAGATTGATATGGTAAGAATTCATTTCAATGATAACCAGAAAGCCGCCATTGTGAGTCTCCTCATCGAGATGATTAATGTCGACAGCGTGGTGGATCCGAGCGAGTGTGACGAGTTCGACACCATTTGCGCCGAGTATGGAATCGATGACGAGACCTACAGGTTGGGCAAGGCGCTCAACTGCATGGTTGCGCTCGATATGATGAGGCGGATGAGCGATGTCCAGAAGATAGCTGCAGCTCAACTGCTCACGCGTGTCATTGACGCCGACGCTAAGGCCGATGATAATGAAATCAGACTCCTTAATGTTATCTGCCGCTACACGGGCGTGGATTTGCTCATTGATGCGCACGGTGATATTGATGGTGGCGACGAATGAAGAGCTCTACTGTTATTATACATTAATAATATAAAAGCCAAAAATTGGGTGGCAGCATGGCGATTTCGTTTCGCGAGCTGCCACTCCATTTTTCGGTAAGATGGCAATTTTTTTCAAAAATATTAATTTGCTGATATTTAGCAGATTAATATAGTTATTAACAGCGTTTTGTATGATTGTTAATAATTTTTTTTGAAAAAAAAGTCGAAAATATTTTGCCAGTTCAGAAAACGGTTATAATTTTGCACCGCTTTTCGCCACAAAACGGGGCTGAAAGCAACTCAAAAAAGAGTTCTTTGACATGTTTGCAACTTGATAACGTAGTACAAGAGAACAGGGAATTTTTAGTTCCCGTTAATTCTTAAACATAGTACAACACAATAGAGCAGGAATCATCAAGGGCCAGACAACGACTTCGGTCAAGCGTTGCGTTTTCATTATAATTTCTGAAAAGAAAGAAAACGATAATACAACAACGAAGAGTTTGATCCTGGCTCAGGATGAACGCTAGCGACAGGCTTAACACATGCAAGTCGAGGGGCAGCGCGGGGGTAGCAA
>CACZVR010000119.1 GCA_902784675.1 uncultured Bacteroidales bacterium
GGCCGAGAGCAGGTTGGCAGCGCGCGCGCTGCGTCGTCCGCTGCGGCAATAGACGGCGACAGGACGCTGCTTGTCGAGGATCGCCATCGCCTGCTCGACAAACGTGCTATCGTTCACGTCGATGAGCGTGGCACCGGCAATGTGTCCCTCGTCAAACTCATCGCGGGAGCGCACGTCGAGCAGTTGCACCGCGGGATTGGCGATAAAGGTCTGGAACTCATCGACACCCACGCTGGCAAAGGCGGCCAGCGCCTTACTGTTGCTTGCCCCCTTGCTCAAAGCCCTTGCACACGATATCGCAATAATCGCCACAATGGCCAGCAGTAGCAGTGACTTGGTATTAATCATGAGTAACATATAGATGATAACTTTACAATAAAAAAAATAATATGTTTTTGGAGCACAAATGTAGTCATTTTTTCGCAACGAGCCCACTGAGTGGGCCATGATTGGAAGGAAACGTGGATTATTTGCCATAATATAGAAAAAAAGTAGTAAATTTGTACCGAATTTGACATAATAGTCCATATTATAGAATAGAATACGCAACATGATTAAATTGAAACGTTTTATTCTGCTATTGCTGTTCCCCATGGTGATGAGCACTGCTATGGCTCAATACTATAGCGGGGAACACACTTTTGACGGAGAGAACAAGAACGAAATTTCCCTCTCATTGACCACTGGCAAGAACATCATTACCGGTCCTTGCATCGGCAACACCGTGCACTACAAGCATTACTTCAACGACCACTGGAGTATTGACGGCGGCGCCAACATGCAGTACACCAAGGAACTGTACGGCTTCAAGGCCAAGGGCGAGTACCACTTGAAGGTCAAGCCGTTCCACATGTTTGCCTCGGCCGAATACATGTTCAACCACTATCACCGTTTCAACACCAACGAGAACGTGGGGAACATGTCAGTCCGGTTTGAGCGCGGTTACTGGGACATCACCCTGGGCGGCTCGCTGATCGGCTACAACATGATGGGTGACCACTACACCGAGCCGCTGACGCTCACCTTTGGCGCCCATGCCACACTGCGCCCGCGCACCCATCGCTGGAACGTGGGCCTGCTGTTCCGCAACTATGACGACTTCTACTACGAGAACTGGAACATCAACTGGGGTTTGGACTTCTACTACCGTTTTTCGCCCCGGTTCAAACTCTTCGGGGAGTTTGACATCCGCCCCGCCGGCTCGATGAGCCAGTTGGCGAGCAAGTATGAGACAATAGGCAAGGTTGGTTTAATCTATCGATGGAAATAACAATGAAAAAGTCAATATCATATAGCCTCATGGCAGCCGCCGCGCTGCTGTCGGCATCAATAGCCTTCACCTCGTGTGAGAAAGTTAGCCCCCAGGGTGTGCTCATGGGCAACACCAGTGTTGATGACCGCGTGAAGCAGTCGCTGGTCAACTATTCCTATATAGACGTCGCCCTAGACAAGATCCTGCCCAACGACATGGGCGAATACTCATTTCTGGTAGGCAGCGACAGCCACATCACTAAAGACCCCGGGCGATTGACCGAGATGCTGGAAACGGGTATGGAACATGGTGACTTGTTCTACTGCCACCTGGGCGACCTAGCCGACACCAAGGCCGAGTACTACTTCAACACCGCTCTTGCACTCGACCTGTTCAAGGTAGACTGGGCAGATAAGTATCTCACAGTCGATGAAGAATTGAGCGAGTTTTCGGGAAAGACCATCTATATCGACAAGCGCACTGGTTGCTTTGACAACTTGCAAGACTACCGCGTTCCCTTTTATCCCGTCGTAGGCAACCACGACATCACTCACAACGGTTGGGCCCTGTTCAGCGATTTGTTCAAGACGTCCTTCTATGAATTCACGGTTCAGATGGGCGAGAATGGTCCTATTGACCGCTTCATTTTCATCGATTCGGCCAACGGCACCCTGGGTGAGTTCCAGATTGATGAGATCGAGAACGGCGTGTTCCAGCGCGACAAGAAGGAGATCCGCAACACGTTTGTGTTCACCCACACCAACATCTTCCGCCCCTCCTACAACGAGTTTGCCTCGACCTACTGCCGCGAGGAACTGTATTACCTGCTCGACAAACTGGCCGACTGGAAAACGACCATCATGTTCTGCGGCCACGTGCATGCGTGGGACGACCGCATGTTTGGCGGCGTGCGCCACATCACCATGCCGTCGATGAACTTTGTGGACCACCCCAACGGTGGCGACGACCTGCTCGTGCGCATCACGGTCAAGAAAGACGGCTCCTACGATTTGGAGCGCGTAGGCCTGTACAGCAAGCAGCGTAGCGACCAGGAGTTGAAGGATGCCGGCTTCCACGTCACAACCAGTGGCTCTGGTAGCGGTTATTTTGACGAATAAGAGACTTCCCTATGCATAACAAGGAGAGCCGAGGCGTGGATCCATGCCCCGGCTCTCCTTTTCTTATCTGTCCACACTATCGGTTGCGCAGCATCTCCAGCACCTGCTCCACAGGCAGGGCATCGACGTGATTGCCATTGCGGCCCGTCATGGATTCGGCCATAAACAGGGAGTTCCACAGCGCCTCGGCAGTCGCCTCGATGGTGGCGGCAAACAGCGACGACATCTCGCCATTGGCCAGCACGGTCGAGGTGATGGTCTTGGCACCGTCATCAACGAGGTTGCCTGGAGCAACCGACAGGGCAATGACATAGTCACCGCTGCCATTGCTGGCGATGCCCCCGGTCTTGGCCAGGCCCATCATGGCACGCTTGGCCAGGCGCTCCAGGTTGCGCGAGTCGAGCGGAGCGTCGGTAATGACAACCATCATGCACGAGCCATCCACATTCTCGGTCTGCTTGACATGGTCGATGAAATCATGCTTCTCAAGCCGCTGGCCCACCTGCACGCCATCAATCTCGAGGATGCCGCCATAGTTGGTCTGAGCCAGCACACCCACAGTGTATCCGCCCAGCGATGCGGGCAACACACGCGACGAGGTGCCGATTCCCCCCTTATAGCCAAAGCAGATGGTGCCCGTTCCGGCCCCCACGTTGCCCTGTTGCACAGGCCCGCCATGGGCCTTGTTGATGGCGTCAATGACCATCTGCGGCGTGACGTGCATGCCGCGTATGTCGTTCAAGCGGCCATCATTGGTCTCCCCCACCACAGCATTGACCGAGCGCACATCCTCGTGACCGGGCTGCATCAGCGTGTAGCGCACCACCCCCTCGATGCCAGCCGCCACGCTCAGCGTGTTGGTCAGCACCACGGGCGTCTCAATATTGCCCAACTCGCGCACTTGAGTCACCCCCGCCAGTTTGCCGAATCCATTACCCACACAGATGGCAGCCGGCACCTTATGGCGGAAGATATCGCCCTGATGAGGCACAATCGCCGTCACACCCGTGCGCACGTTGTCGCCCTCGATCAGGGTCACATGGCCCACCGTCACACCAGGCACATCGGTGATGGCATTATACCGTCCCGTGGCAAAAATGCCCGTCGGGAACCCCCACTCACGCAACGTCTTGTGCGGCTGCGCGGCCAGCACCGTCAAGCCCACAGCCACGCCCAGCACCATCGATAATAACCGTTTCATAATCAATCCATATTATTTCATTTAAGATTCGCAAAGTTACAAAAAACACGACAAAGCCAACCCCACTCCCCCGCGCTTTCTGTAACATCAGCGCGCCTCACAGGACCGACCTCAACGCCTTCCAAAACCTTTAATAGCCTCCCGACGCCTGACCGACAGTCCTTTCCAGTAAGCCAATGAGGCGTTTAAGGGCGTCTACAGGCGCCCAACGGCGCAAAAAGGGGGAGCGCACGCACCCCCAAAAGCTGCTTCACTAATAAGCAATTTCTTATCCGTTATTTGAATGAGGGCTAGTAATACCTGATATTGACCAGGCCTAATATTTTAAATGAGGGAAAAAATTGGCTCACCTGCAAAACCGTGTGTCTGGATTAAACAGGGTCACTCACCCGAAGGGTGTCCCATGCAATAACCCCCATGTCCCATGCAATAACCCCCAGTAAATCAGATGACCGAGCGCAAGCGAGGGAGTATGATTCACTGGGGGTAAAAGATAACTGAGATTGTCGCTGGAGGCGACCCCAATTGGGGCGTCCTTGTAATTGAACCAGAAATTAATGCTACCTTTGCCTCGTCATGAGTTATACCAATCTCGTTTGCCACATCGTTTTCCGCACTTATCGCAGCATTCCCGCCATCGATGAGGAGCATGAGCGGGAGTTGTACGCCTACGCTCATGGATATATTACCCGCCATCGCGCCAAACTGTACCGCATCGGCGGTATGCCTGACCACGTTCACTTGCTTGTCTCGCTGCCTCCCGATCTTGCCGTTTCGGAGTTTGTCAGAGGGTTGAAATGTGCCACAAACAGTTGGCTGAAAGGTAATGCCTCTTTTCCGTTGTTTGCTGGGTGGGGAGAGGGATACGCTGCTTTCACCTACTCGGTGGAGCAGATTCCCGTAGTAAAGCAGTACATCATCAATCAGAAAGAGCATCATCGGCAGGTGACCTTTGCCGAAGAATACAGGCGCTTCATCCTGGACTGTGGCGGTGAGATTGATGAGCGGTTCTTCCTGAAAGACTGATACAATGGGGTCGCCCCGGGGCGACAGAGGTCTCGCCCCGGGGCGACAGAGGTCTATGCTCGATAACCCCGCCGGGCCGGCATTCCTCGCTACGCTTCGGAAATCCGCCCCAGCGGGGTTACTCATAGGGCCACCCGCTGGGTGGTATCTCTGATTGCTGAACACACAGTTTTGCAGGTGCTCCGTAACTCTTAGAAAAATCGAGTTGCGGAGCGGCCTTTTTAACACCCTAAAGTGTGAAAGTGGGGCGTTGGGGGTGGAGGGTTGCAACTTTTCACCCTTTAGTGTGCGTCTATAGGGAGAACGGCAGGATATTTTCGCTGCTGTAATCACGATAACTCATTAAAACCTATATGACAATGAAACGATACTTTATCACACTGATGATGGCTATGCTGGCCGTATTGGCCGCAGTGGCCCAGTCATTTACTGGCCAAGTGGTCGACGAAATGCGGACACCGATCCCATTTGCCAATGTGGTGCTGCTCAATGTTAGCGACAGCGCCTATGTCGCCGGAACAACGACCGATGTCGATGGCCGATTCTCTCTCACGGGCCATGCTACTCATCCCATCGTAAAAATCTCCTATTTGGGCTATAATCCTCATGTGATTGATGCCTTGAGCACCGACTTGGGCACCATCGTGCTGGAACCCGAGGCTACCATGCTGGGTGAGGTCGTGGTCAAGGCCCAGCGTCCGGCCTTCAAGTTGACGACCGAGGGCCTCAAGACCGAGGTGGAGAACACCCTGTTGAGCAAGGTGGGCACCGCCAAGGCCGTGCTTGAGAATCTGCCTGGTGTGCAGCGCAAAAAGGACGGACTGGAAGTCTTCGGCAAGGGCACGCCGCTCATCTATATCAACGGCCGCAAACTGCAG
>CACZVR010000120.1 GCA_902784675.1 uncultured Bacteroidales bacterium
GCTGTGTCCATCGATGGTTACTCTCTCGGGGACCACCACATTGCCGCTATAGGAGCCTGTCCCGTTCGGTCCATGAGTCACCTGCATGGCAGACACGGCGTCGAGGCTGGTGGTGTAATAGATGCCGTCGACCTCATAGGTCTCGGCCATTGCACCGACATATGACGCCAGCACAAGCATCGCAACGAAGAGAAGTATCTGTTTCATAGCAACAATAGTTTATTTTTCGCTTTCAAAAGTAATGAATTTAATCCAAAAGACCCTTATTGATTGTTGAAAATATAGTTAATGACGACGTTGATGTCGGCGATGTTGACCTCTTGGTCATCATTCATATCGTATCTGCTTCTCTGCTTACCGACTAGGATGGCATCAACGATGGCGTTTGCGTCGCTGATGTTAACCTCGCCGTCATAGTTCACGTCACCTGTTGAGAAGTCGCCGATAGGCAGGATCGTGGTGAAACGACTCCAGTAATCAGTGGTCTCATAGGCCTCTATCGAAGCGGCAGGTACACGCAGCACGGGCGTGGTATAATTGCTGAATGAGCTACTGTAATGTATTGTTGGCGGCGTGGTGGCCTTGCATATCACTTCCTGTAAGCTCGTGCAGCCCTTAAAGGCCATATCCCAAATGTCGGCAACAGCCGAACCGATGGTGACACTCTCCAGACTGGTGCAATTCAAGAATACATTGCAGTCGACATAAGTAACCGAGTCGGGTATCGTTATGCGCTTGAGATTGCTGCAACCGTAGAATGCATCATAGAGAACGGTAGCAACCGTTTCAGGAATATCGAGTTCAGTTAGGCTGACACAAAGGCTGAAGGATCCGCCACCGATACTAATAACATGTTCAGGCAGTGTCACGTCAGTAAGGTTGCTGCAGTCATAAAAAGTCCTCCAGGGTATGTATTTGATGGAATTGGGCAGGGTGATGGCGGTCAAGCTGGAGCAGCCCCAAAAAATTCCTTCGCCAAAGGATGTCACCGACTCGGGGAGGGTGACATCTTCAAGACTGCTGCAACCGTTAAAGACAAAATCCTCGATCGCGGTGACCGTGCCCGGCAACGTCACACTCTTGAGACTGGAACAGCCACTGAATGTGGATGCCCCCAGGCGGTTGACAGCGCATGGGATATTCACTGTCGCCAACTTGCCGCAATTCCTGAAGACGTTGTCATGGATCCAGGTGATTGACTCGGGGAGGGAGACCTTCTTCAAGCGGGTGCAGTCAACAAACATGTGACTCTTCAGGTCGGTGAGGGGGCCCAGGATGGTGACTTGCTTGAGGTGTTCACACTTCTCAAAGGCATATTCCCCGATGCGGGTAACCGACTGGGGTATAGTGATTTCGGTCAAGTCATAGCAATTGGAGAACGCACGATCACCAATCCAAGTGACCGATTCGGGAATAATGACATCGTCTAAAACACGACAGAAAGCGAATGCCTTTTCGCCGATGGCAGTTACTGTATTAGGGATGGTGATTTCTGGCAGGATGACACAATCATCAAATGTATAGCTGGCTATGGAGGATAGCGAGTCGGGAAGCGTAACACTTATCAGGATCTGGCATCCTTTAAATGCCGACTTGCCGATGCTGGTGACTGAATTGGGAATGACGATTTTCTCCAGCATCTTACACTCACGGAAACCACCATCACCGATGCTGGTCACCGTGTTGGGAATTGACACGCTCTCGATGCCACACCGGCGGAAGGCAGAGCGCCCGATGCTGGTCACCGTGTAGGTCGTGTCGTTGTAAGTCACCGTTGACGGTATCACAATTTTGCCCCAATAGTCGTTATTGTACTGGCTCACGCCGTTATAAGTCACAGCAACTTCATGGGCACCAGTTTTGTTGTAGTAGAAGCCATCGACCTCAAAGTCATGGGCCATCAAAGACAGACTACTCATGAGTAAAGCCATCAGAGCTACTAGTCTCGTCAAGGAAGACAAGAGGGTGGATTTAGTTTTAGTCGTGTTCATAGCGTTTAGTATTTTTGATTAGTTATTATCAGTTTTGTATACTTTACCGTTGCAAAATTACTCTTCGGTTTAGCGGCTCGCAATACCCATTTGGGTGTTTATGCTCTATGTCATGATACGGCAGTCACAGTGTGGTGACTAGACACTGCAAAGTTACTGCAAATAATTGGATTCTTGGTGAAGAAGGGGCTTCATTGTGACTTCATTTTGACAGTCATAAACCATTGATTATCAGATGCACGAAAAATAAAAAGTTCATTTTGGCATAATTCGACCCATTAAGGCTGAAATTGTTGCCCAAAAATGACGTAAATTTGCGAGAAGAAAACTACGAATTACGCTAATTGAACTAATTTGGCATCCGCGTTCAATTACTACGAATTGGACGCCATGTTAACTGGATTATGAATACAAGAAATATCTCTTTTACCGCATTAATAGTTGTTCTTGCTCTGGCATTGACCTGTTGCAACGGGGGCGGTGATACCGCCACTATGCGCGAATTGGCTGGCATCGACTCGCTGTTGTCAAAGGCTCGCCAGTATGAAGTTGCGCAGCACCGTTTGGATTCTCTCCATCCGGGCGGGTTCAACCAGGCTGAACGGGCCTATTACAGCCTGCTGCTCACCCAATCACACTACAAGAACTATATCGACGACACGACCGATGCCGTGATCAACGTGGCGGTGGACTACTATGAGCACCACGGCGACCGCGAGAAATACACCCGCTCACTGCTCTATCGGGGCTGTGTATATCAGATGATGGGTGATGCTGAAAAGGCGATAGCGTCCTATAAGGATGCCGAGAACGCTGCCGAAGAAGATGACCTGGAAAACAAAGCCTTCGCCAAGTTGAGATTGGCGACCCTCTATGCCGACAATTCAAACTATGCCGACTTGAAAATCAGGAAATACAAGGAGGCCCTTGACCTGTACAACCAGCTGGGCGACAAGCACTACCAGATTGTGTGTCTGACCGACATGGGCGGTTATTACCGCAGCTTGCCCGATAAACGCGACAGCGCCCTCTATTACATCAATCAAGCCATCCAGCTGTCTGAGGCCGAGCACGAGAACTGGTTCCTGTTCCAGAACCTGTATCAACGGGCCGAGATGTACTGCCTGTTGACCAAAGAATATGACAAGGCACGGGTTGATATCCTGAAAGCCATAGCAGCCGGCAAGGATGAGATTGACCATCCACGTGCACACTATGTCGCTGCCGAGACCTATCTGAACCTGGGGCGGCCCGATTCGGCCCTCTACTATCTGAATCATGTGCCTGCCAGCGGCATGATGAGCAACCACACCAGTGACACGGTCATGTATTGTCGGCTCATGAGTGAAATCGCCAAAGCCAATAAGGACTGGAATCAGTTCACCACCTATTATGAGAAAGCCAACAACATGGCCGACTCGATACTAGTGACCAACATCAACAAGAACTACCTGGCCATCGAGAAGAAATATGACATCCAACTCGAGGAACTCAAGAAGGTGAAGAGCGAGTCCCGCACGAGGGGTGCCATCCTGCTGGCTGCGCTGCTGGCCCTATTGGCGCTGGGCGTGACCTTCTTGGCATGGCGCTACCGCAGTCGCCTGAAGCAGAAGGAGACCGAGTTTGAATTGCTGCGAACCGACCTCGATGCGTCGCTGGCAAGCCTGGAGCAGATGAGAACGACCATTAGCACTCGAGAACAGGAACTGAAGGCAGCCCAAGATAAACTGGAAGGTAACGAGGCGCGTATAGGCGAGGAGCTTGCGGCCCTGGAAGCCAAGCAGCGCAAGAGTGACGAGATGCGGTCTATCGTCGATAACCAGATACAGGTGATTCGCCAGCTGCTGGAGTTGTCCTATCAGCCCAACGAGACGAATTTTACCCGCAAGTTCAACGAAGTGATGACACTGCCCGTCGAGGGTGC
>CACZVR010000121.1 GCA_902784675.1 uncultured Bacteroidales bacterium
GGCCTACAAACTGCAAGAAGGCGGAATGGACACCGTTGATGCCAACGTGCATCTGGGTTTCAAACCCGACGAGCGCGACTATGGCGTGGGTGCCAACATCTTGCGCATCCTGGGCGTGACCAAAATGCGCCTCATGACCAATAATCCCGTCAAGCGTGTGGGCTTGGAGAGCTATGGTCTTGAAGTGGTCGAGAACGTGCCCATCGAGGTGACACCCAACCGCTATAACGAGTTCTACATGCACACCAAGAAGGCCCGCATGGGGCATGACCTGCACAAGGTGGATTGAAGCATGCGACAGTTCAATGACATAAAAGATTTCATTGAGCGGGAAATCATCCCCCGCTATGACAACTTTGACGCGGGACACGGCCGTGACCATGCCCAAACCGTCATTTCTCAAGCCATGTCGTTAGCTCAATACTATCCCGAGGTGGACCAGTGCATCCTGCTTGTGGCTGCAGCCTATCATGACTTGGGGCTTGCCTTCGGTCGCGACGAGCACCACACCCACAGTGCCCGCATCGTGCGTGAAGACGAGCGGCTGCGCCACTGGTTCAATGATGATGAAATCAACACCATTGCCGATGCTGCCGAGGATCACCGTGCTTCCAGCGGGCATGCACCGCGCACCATCTATGGCCGCATCGTTGCTGAGGCTGACCGCATCATTGACAGCGAAACCATCATCCGTCGCGCCTTGCAATACGGGCGCAAGCATCAACCTGGACTCGACCGCGAGGGGCAGTACAAGCGCCTGATGGAGCACATGCGCGAGAAATATGACTACAATGGTTATCTCAAGCTGTGGGTGCCCCACGGTGACAACGCTCGTCATCTGGAGGAGTTCAGACAACTCCTTGCCAATGAAACCGCCTTTCGTCAACTGTTTGACACAATTTATGACTCACTGAATTCAAATTAACTATCTTATATCTTAATCTAATGAAACAATTCTTGACACTCCTAACCGCATTGGTCGGCATCTCTTCGTGGGCAGGCATCCCCGACGGCTATTACACCAGTGCCATTGGTCATCACGACGAGGATTTGATGACAGCACTTGAGAGTATCATCAGCGTGCACCGTGAGCTGGGTTACAATGCCTTGTGGGACAGCTACCCCTATACCGACATGGGCAGCGATGGCTACTACATCGACATGTATTCCACCAGCAAGTACAACCATGACTCCCCACACCCGGGAGGCGCATCCTACGTGGGTCAAGGTCTCAACCGCGAACACTCGTTCCCCAAGAGTTGGTTTGGCGGAGAGGTGGATCCCATGTTCACCGACCTGATGATGATCATTCCTGTCGACGCCTATGTCAACCAGCGCCGCAGCAACAACCCCTATGGCGTGTGTGCCGGTGGCGTGACCTATGTCAACGAGGAGTTGGGCGTATCCATGCTCGGCAAGTTAGGTACGAGCACCTACAACGGCTACACATCAACGGTCTACGAGCCCGATGACGAGTACAAGGGCGACTTTGCCCGCATCTATTTCTATATGGTCACTTGTTACAAGAGCCAGGTGGGCACTTGGCCTGGTAGTGACCAACTGGACTATGCCGACAACGGTTACAAGGCCTTTTCGGACTGGTCCATCCAGATGCTTATGGAGTGGCACCGCGCCGACCCCGTCAGCGACAAGGAACGTGCCCGCAACGAGGCGGTTTACAGCAGCGTTGACGGCAATAAGGACTATGGGCAGGGAAACCGCAACCCCTTTGTGGACCACCCCGAGTTGGCAGAATACATCTGGGGAACCAAGCAGCATGTCTCGTGGACAGGCGGGGATACCCCCGTTGACCCGATTGTCAAGCTCACACCCGAAATGCTCCCCGTCGACACGACTGCCATTGCTCCCGGAGCCTTCCGCACCGACTGGACTTCGGGTGGTGACGTCTCGAGTTACACACTGCATGTCGACCGCATCGCTGCCAGCGAGGAGGACCTAGTCACGTTGGTGATGTCCGAGAACTTCTCAAATATCACAGCCTCTGCCGACGGCTCCATCGACATCGGCACCTCGCTCGACCGCTACACCGACAACCCGGGTTGGACAGGCTATAAGGTCTATACCGCGGCAGGCCAGAGCATCAAGGTCGGTACCACCAAGGCCATCGGCTATCTTATTACTCCTGAACTCGATCTCGAGAGCACCGTGACTGTCGTGTTCGACGCCAAGAACTGGAGCGGATCGGCGGGCAGCGACAACAGTTCAGTAGTCGTTTCGTGCGGCGATGTGAGCAAGACGATTCCCATTGCCGACACGACGGCCACCTATACCGTAGTCCTGCGTGGCTGCACTGCCGACAAAGTGCAGTTTACCATGACGGCTATCAGCAAGCGTTTCTATATCTACCATGTAGATGTGTATAACGGCGACCTGTTGCTCAGTCCGCCCACGTTGCGGAACATCGTCGAGGAGGGAGATTCCACCTGGCGCAACATCAGCGGCATCACCGACACCTGCTATCAGGTGAAAGCGCTGGCCAAGGGCGTATATGAGTATATGGTAAAAGCCGTTTACACCGATGGTGACGAGAGCGTCTGGTCCAACATCCAGCATGTGACGCTCACAGGTGAGGTAGATGATTCCCTGTTTGGTGACGTGAATGGTGACCAAACCGTTAACATGGACGACCTGACTGCCCTGATCAACTATCTGTTGACCGGCAACGCCGATTTGATTGATATTGAAGGCGCCGATTTGGACGACAGCACTGAGGTGGGCATGGATGACCTCACCGTTCTTATTAACATTCTGCTGAATCAACACTAAAATCATCTTCGAGGGTGCGTCTGTATGTTTTGACACATCCTCGAAGCCTTTTTGTCGCAGCATGGAACGAAACCAATTTATTCAAAGAATAGCCAACAGCAATGCCGAAACGCTAAAACGGCTAAAGCATCAACCTGTGCTGGTGGCACTGAGTGGCGGAGCCGATTCGGTGGCACTGCTTCTCATCTTGCTTGAATTGGATATCGATTGCCGTGCCGCACACTGCAACTTCCATTTGCGAGGTGCGGAGTCAATGCGAGACGAGTGTTTCGTGCGCGATCTTTGCCAGCGGCTGGAAGTGCCCTTGACAGTCAAGGATTTCGACGTGGCAGCTCATCAGCAATCGCATGGCGGCTCAACCGAGATGGCTTGCCGAGAATTGCGCTACACTTGGTTTGAGCAGGAACGGCAACAACAGGAATGTGCCTTGATTGCTGTCGCTCACCATGCTGACGACCAAGTGGAAACCTTCTTTTTGAATTTGCTTCGGGGTACAGGCGTACGCGGCTTATCAGGCATGACCAAGCTCAACGGCAACATCTGGCGGCCACTGCTGAACGTCAGCCGCAGCGACATCATCGATTATTTGAAAAGTGTTGAGCAAGACTATGTGAACGACAGCACTAATGCCCAAAACGACTTCCGCCGTAACCGCTTGCGCAACATCGTGCTGCCTCTCATGGAAACGCAATTCCCTCAGGCCCACGAGCGCATCCTTGACACGATGAGCAACCTGGCGCTTGACCATGAGGTGCTCAACTCGCTGGTAAGCGAGGTGCTGCCCGATGAACGACAGATTGATATTACCTCATTGTGCGCCCGTCAGCAAGCCCCTACCCTGCTCTATCACCGCATCAGGCACTTGGGTTTCAATCGCGACCAGTGTGTCCAGGCAATTACAGCTGCACGTCAAGGTCACAGCGGACGCCAATTCCAAGTTGACGGCTATGTCCTATACGTCAACCGGCAAACACTTGATATCGAACCTGCCGAAACCACTCCCGATGTCGAAATCCCCGTTGATTTGACCAGTGATTTTGAAAGCCCAGTCCACATCAGCGTGTCGCACAACAATGCTCCCTTCTCGCCCATGAT
>CACZVR010000122.1 GCA_902784675.1 uncultured Bacteroidales bacterium
GATTATCTTTTTCATTTGGACTTCAATAAAATGGGTTTCAAGTCATTAAAAACGAAAGCAGATATCAAAAATACTCTGATATTTCGGCTATATTATATATAAGGTGCTTTAAGTCATCTATCGGTTGAGGAAATCGACCAGGCTGGCGACGGCGCGGCCGCGGTGGCTGATGCGGTTTTTCTGCTCGGGCGACATCTCGGCGAAAGTGCTACCGTCACCCTCAACGGGTTGGAAGATGCTGTCATAGCCGAAACCGCCAGTGCCATGTCGCTCGGTGAGAATAACACCCTCGACCTGACCGTGGAACATGTGCAACTGGTCGCCCTGCAACAGGGCGATGGCAGTGCGGAAGCGTGCCGTGCGCTGGGCCACGCCATTGAGTTTGGTCAACACCTTGTCGATGTTGGCCTCGCTGTCGTGGCCAGGTCCGGCATAACGTGCCGAGTGTACTCCCGGTTCACCTCCCAAGGCATCAATTTCCAAGCCAGTATCGTCGCTGAAGCAGTCATAGCCGTAATGCTCCTTGACATAGCGGGCTTTCATCTGTGCGTTGCCATCAATGGTGTCGGCAGTCTCGGGAATATCCTCATGGCAGTCAATGTCGGCGAGTCCCAATACCTCGTAGCGGTCACCGATCATCTGCCGCAGTTCTTTCAACTTGTAGGCATTATTAGTAGCAAAGACAATCTTCTTCATAGCCAAAAAGAATTAAAAACAACTCAAACAACTTTAACAATCATCAGTCTGAAAGTGTTGTTTGAGTTGTTCAGGTTGTTTTTTAATATTACACGACGATGTTGACGAGCTTACCCTTGACGAAGATGATCTTGCGGGGTTCCTTGCCAGCCAACCAGCGCTCGGCACCGGCATCGGTGAGCGCCAGACGTTTCACCTCTTCCTCGTCGGCATCGGCGGGAACAGCGATAGAGTAACGTGCCTTGCCGTTGAACGAGACAACGTAGTTCACGACAGACTCCTTGAGATATTCCTCGTTCCAAGTGGGCCACTGTGCGTCGCACACGGTGGTGTCATGTCCCAGCACATGCCAGAGTTCCTCGGCAATGTGGGGTGCGAAAGGTGCCAACACCACAACCAACGGCTCATAAATCTCGCGCGAATGACACTTCATCTTAGTCAACTCGTTGACACAGATCATGAAGGCAGCAACCGACGTGTTGTAGCTGAACGACTCGATGTCACCGCTCACCTTCTTGATGAGCTTGTGCAATGACTTGAGCGCCTCGGCACTGGGTTTCTCGTCGGTGAGCTGCAAGGTGTCGCCCTTGTAGAAGAGCGCCCACAGACGCTTGAGGAAGCCGCTCACACCGTCAATACCATTGGTATCCCAAGGCTTGCTGGCCTCGACGGGACCCAGGAACATCTCATAGAGGCGCAGCGTGTCGGCTCCGCGCTCCTTGACTATATTGTCGGGATTCACGACGTTGAACATCGACTTGGACATCTTTTCGATGGCCCAGCCGCATATGTACTTGCCGTTTTCGAGAATGAACTCGGCATCCTTGAAATCGGGTCGCCACTGGCGGAACAACTCAAGGTCGAGCGTGTCCTTGTCCACAATGTTTACATCCACATGGATGGGAGTCACGTCATACTTGTCCTTGAGGTTGAACGAGACAAACGTGTTGGTGTCCTTGATGCGGTACACAAAGTTGCTGCGTCCCTGAATCATGCCCTGGTTGACCAACTTGCGGAACGGCTCGGCCTCGCAGACAAAACCGTAGTCATAGAGGAACTTGTTCCAAAAACGGCTGTAAATCAAGTGACCCGTGGCATGCTCGGTACCACCCACGTAGAGGTCCACCTGACGCCAATATTCATTGGCCTCATGCGAGACAAGCTCATTCTCGTTGTGCGGGTCCATGTAGCGCAAATAGTAGGCCGAAGAACCGGCAAAGCCAGGCATGGTGTTTAACTCCAACGGATGTCCGTCGGCAGTCACCCAATTCTTGGCACGCCCCAGAGGCGGTTCGCCGGTCTCGGTGGGCAAGAACTTGTCCACCTCGGGCAACAACAAGGGCAACTCGCTCTCGTTGAGCGGCTGCGGCTGGTTGTTGTCATCATAGTAGATGGGGAACGGCTCGCCCCAGTAGCGCTGACGGCTGAAGATGGCGTCGCGCAAGCGGTAATTCACCTTCACATGGCCGATGCCAGCCTCCTCGATGTATTGCTTGGTCTTGGCTATCGCTTCCTTGACCTGAAGACCGTTGAGCTGCAAGCGCTCGTTGGATGAATTGGTCATGATGCCCTCTTTGGCGTCAAAACTTTCCTCACTCACGTCGGCACCCTCAATCAAGGGGATGATGGGCAGGTCAAAGTGCTTGGCAAAGGCATAGTCGCGGCTGTCATGGGCGGGAACCGCCATGATGGCACCCGTGCCGTAACCAGCGAGCACATAGTCGCTGATGTAAATGGGAATGTTTTTGCCCGTGACAGGATTGACGGCATAGCTGCCAGTGAACACGCCGCTCACCTTCTTTTCAATCATGCGCTCGCGCTCGGTCTTGTGCTTCACCTCATCAAGGTAAGCGTCAACAGCGGCACGCTGGTCGGGGGTAACCACCTCGTCAACATACATGCTCTCGGGCGCAAGTACCATGAAGGTCACACCGAAGATGGTGTCGGCCCTGGTGGTGAAAATCAACAGGCTCTTGTCGCTGTCGGCAACAGGAAAGGTCATCTCGGCACCCTCGCTGTAGCCGATCCAGTTGCGCTGGGTCTCCTTGATAGACTCGGTCCACTCAATGGTGTCGAGGTCACGCAAGAGACGTCCGGCGTAGGCCGACACGCGCAAGCACCACTGACGCATCATCTTCTGCTCAACGGGATAACCGCCGCGCAGCGACAAACCCTCGCTCACCTCGTCGTTGGCAAGCACGGTGCCCAATTTGGGACACCAGTTCACCATCGTGTTACCAAGATAGGCGATGCGGTAGTTCATGAGCACATCGTTGCGTTCAACCTGGGTCATCGCGTTCCACTCGTCGGCAGTGAACTCGTCAGAACTGTTGGTGTGGGCATTGCAGCCCTGAGTGCCGTATTTCTCGAAATGAGCCACGAGTTCGTCGATGGGACGTGCCTTGTCAAGCTCGGTGTTGAAATAGCTCTTGAACATCTGCAAGAAGGCCCACTGTGTCCACTTGTAGTAAACGGGGTCACAGGTGCGCACCTCACGATCCCAGTCATAGCAAAAACCTATCTTGTCCAACTGCTCGCGATAGCGTGCGATGTTCTCGTTGGTGGTGATTTCGGGATGCTGTCCCGTCTGGATGGCATATTGCTCGGCGGGCAGGCCATAAGCATCATAGCCCATGGGATGCAGCACGTTGAAACCTTTCAAACGCTTGTAACGCGCATAAATGTCACTTGCGATATAGCCAAGAGGATGTCCCACATGCAGACCTGCTCCTGATGGATAAGGAAACATGTCAAGCACATAAAACTTGGGCTTGTTGTTATCAATTTCGCATTTGTAGGTGTGATGTTCACGCCAATATTTTTGCCACTTTTTCTCTATTTCATTAAAGTTGTAATCCATTTTTCTTGTGTTTATAGTCATTATTTATTTTATAATGCCCAACTCGCGCGAGATGTCAAGCATGCGCTGGATGGGTTTCACGGCACGCTCGGCAATG
>CACZVR010000123.1 GCA_902784675.1 uncultured Bacteroidales bacterium
CCAGTAGTAGTCCATCTTGAAGGTGTAGCTTGTGGCAGGTTGGCCGTTGATGAAAATCTGACCGCCTTTCACTTCCAGGTCGTTGCCCTCGTAGTTCTTGATGCAGCGCTCATACAAGGGCAGATTCTGCAACGTCAGGTCCACCTTCGCGCCCTTCTTGGGAATCCACACGGGGCCGTAATCGGCTCGAGTCCAGCCATAGTCCACGCCTACGGGATAGGTTCTCACTGTCTCGCTTTGGGTAGGTGTGACCCGCAAGATTGATTTTACCCACGGCTTGGACTCCAACGTCTTTTTCATTGTGGCGGTGAGTGGCAACCGATAGGAATTAGGCAATAGCAAAGGCATGCCGTTTTCATCCATATTTGAATACTTGCGGTCATCCATGCTGACGCCCAGTTCATTAAACAGGTCATCATCAATCCGAGTGCCGTCGGTTTCGACATAGTAGCAGTACTGCACGTTCTTGGGCTGCGGTAGGGCCTTGCCGTTGACATAGACGATGCCGCCCTTGATCTGCAGTGTCTCGCCGGGCAGACCCAGGCAACGCTTCACATAGTTGTCTCGCCGGTCAACAGGACGATAGATGATGTCGCCGTAGACCTCCTTGTTGCTATGAACCACGTCATGGCCATTCTCCAGGCACAAGGTATAGTAGTCTGGGTTAGTTTGCTTCCACGCCACGGTATCGCCAGCGGGGAAGTTAAACACCACGATGTCCATGCGCTCCACATTGCGCAGGCCTTTCAAGCGATGGTATTTGAGTTGAGGGTGCTCGATATAGGACTTGCAGTTGAGGATGGGCAGGGTGTTTTGCGCCAGCGGGAAATGCAACGGCGTCTGCGGTACGCGGGGGCCATAGGTCACCTTGTTCACCCACAGGAAGTCGCCCGTTAGCAACGATTTCTCGAGCGACGAAGAGGGAATCTGGTAGTTCTGACCCACGAACAGGAACAGGAAATAGACCAGTACCAGGGCATAAACGATCGCATCAATCCAACTCATGAGCGTGCGCAGCGGTCCCTTTTTCCAGCCCTTCCATGCACCCCAAGGGATGAACTGTGTCAGGTAGATATCACCCAACAGCAACAAGCCCAGTAACAGCCACGGGTTACCCACCCACAGCGTCCACAGCACATAGAGCAAAGCCACGGCTGCAAAACGGCACCAGCGCGTCTTTTTTACACGTTCCAAGCGCTCCTTGAGGGAACCCGTCTGACGTACATATTCTTCTTTCTTTTCCTTATTCTCGTCGGTTGCCATTGCTGATGACAAGTACAATAATCACACGGGGATTTCAGATTCTCACTTCTTGTCGGGATTGGGTAACTTGAAGATGCGGTTCCAGCGGATGCCGCCGTTGAAGAGCTTGTGGTCCTTGTCAAACGAGATGAGGATGATGGACGGTGTGCCCACGNCCAGTAGTAGTCCATCTTGAAGGTGTAGCTTGTGGCAGGTTGGCCGTTGATGAAAATCTGACCGCCTTTCACTTCCAGGTCGTTGCCCTCGTAGTTCTTAATGCAACGCTCATACAGTGGCAGATTCTGCAACGTCAGGTCCACTTTCGCACCCTTCTTGGGAATCCAGATGGGACCGTAATTGGCATGGGTCCAACCGTAGTCAGTGCCCACGGGGTAGGTCATCAATGTCTCGCCGGGATCGGGTTGGATGCGTTCGATAGTCTTTATCCATGACAGAGATTCCAACTTCTTTTTCATGTCGGCTGTGAGCGGCAGGATGTACTGGTTGCCTTGTCCGTGGCGGTCATCCATACTGATGCCCAACTCGTCATACAGATCGTTGTCGATGAATGTGCCGTCGGTCTCTACATAGTAGAAATACTGCACGTTCTTGGGTTGGGGAACGGCCTTGCCGTTCACATAGACAATACCGTCCTTGATTTGCAGCGTCTCGCCGGGCAGACCCAAGCAGCGCTTCACATAGTTGTCGCGACGGTCAACGGGGCGGTAGATGATGTCACCGAAGATTTCCTTATTGTTGCGCACCACGTCTCGGCCACGCTCGGCACACAGGGTGTAGTAGTCGGGATTGGGCATCTTGAGGGCCACTGTGTCGCCAGCGGGGAAGTTAAACACCACGATATCCATGCGCTCCACGTTGCGCAGACCTTTCAAACGATGGTAACTCAGCTGCGGCGTCTCGATATAGGACTTGCAGTTGAGGATGGGCAGGGTGTTTTGCGCCAGCGGGAAATGCAACGGCGTCTGCGGCACGCGGGGACCATAGGTCACCTTGTTCACCCACAGGAAGTCACCAGTGAGCAACGATTTCTCGAGCGATGAGGAAGGAATCTGGTAGTTCTGACCCACAAACAGGAACAGGAAATAGACCAGCACCAGAGCATAAACGATCGCGTCAATCCAACTCATGAGCGTGCGCAGCGGGCCGGGCTTCCAGCCTTTCCACGCGCCCCAAGGGATGTATTGCGTCAAGTAGATGTCGGCCAACAGCAGCAGACCCAACAGCAGCAACGGGTTACCCATCCAGATGGTCCACAGCACATAGAGCAGTGCCACGGCGCCGAAACGTGCCCAACGGGTCTTTTTCACGCGCCCCAGGCGCTCCTTGAGCGAGCCGGTTTGACGAACATATTCCTCTTCTTTATTATCCTTTTTATTCTCGATATCGTTTGCCATGTTTTTGATGTTTGGAAAATATTTGCTGCGAAATTACTAAATAATGTGGAAATGGCACTAACTTTGCACTACAAGAAACATTTTTTAGATATATTTGGCGGTGCCTTAACAAAAATCAAATAGATTTGTTTTTTGTTTTCGGTTTGCGCATAGTTAATGAACAGTTATGAAAATCAACAAGATTATAGCACCAGGTGAGACCATCATTTACGAACCGCGCTTGAGCAAGTGGGCTTACTTGCACTTGGGACGGTTCATCCGCAATCTCACCACAACCATCTTTGTGAGCGACAAGCGCTTTTTCCACAGTCACGGCTGGGTACACCGTCACGCCCATGAGATTGTCATCGGCAAGGTAGAAAGCATCCTGGTCGAGCAGAACTTTTGGGGCCGCATCTGCAACTACGGCACAGTGAAAGTATCGGGCACAGGTGCAGGCACTATTGTGTTGCCCTACATCAAGCGTCCCCTTGAATTCCAGCGCCAAGTGCGCGCCATTCAGGGTGCTGGCACCAGCAGCACAGCGTAACACCACTCATCAGACCAAGATGGATAGATGGAAGAGCAGGCATCGTGTATCCCACTCAGACGGCCTCAATGCTGTGCTGAAGGCACGTCACATGCTCATGCTGCTCTGTTTGCTATGTACTCTATCCCTGCATGCTGAACTGGTTGACTTGAAATGCGAGGGGATGACCGCTCCTCTGGGCATTGACACGACAGTGCCACACTTCGGCTGGAAACACACGCTCACTCGCAATGGTGAACGGCAAACGGCTTATGAGATACAAGTTTCTACCGATAGCACAGCCTTGAGCAAGGGGCGCGCCGACCTGTGGAAAAGCGGGAAAATCAATGGCGATGACCAAGTGATGATACCCTATAAGGGCCGTTCCTTGACCGAGCGACAGTTGTGCTACTGGCGCGTCCGCACATGGGACGAGCGGGGGCATCGGTCGCAGTGGAGCCGAATCGAGCGTTTCGCCGTGGGCATTTTGGGTGATATGGCAGGACAATATATCGGCATGTGTCAGGGCGACACCCTTGCCGCGACACCCATGTTCCGCAAGACTGTCAACGTCACTCGTGACCGAGGAGGTATCGCTACAGTATTTGTTCACATCAACTCATTGGGCTATCACGACCTTTTGGTCAACGGTAAACGTGTGAGCGACCTCGTCCTGCAACCCGCAGTGTCCCAGTTGGACCGACATTCTCTCATCGTGACCTATGACATCACACCTTACTTGCATGAGGGTGACAACGAAATCCTTATCCGCTTGGGCCAGGGCTGGTACCGCAAGACCACCTTCGGGGCACAATATGATGGCCCTCTGTTGAAAGCCGAGGTCTATCAACTCGTTGACGGCCGATGGCAGCGTCTCGCTGTCTCCGACGACTCATGGGCGGCGGCTTCAAGCGGCTACAGTTATACCGGCGATTGGTCCCCGTTGCACTTTGGGGGCGAGCGGCTGGACGCCAACATTCAGCCGCAATGGCGCCGAGCAACCCAGTTCACAGTGGACAATATGCGCACCTCGCCTCAATCATTCGAGGGTAACCGCATCATTGATACCTTATCGCCCGAGAACATCACACGGCAAGATGACGGCTCGTGGCTCATTGACTTCGGCCGTGTCATCACAGGATGGCTTCAAGTGGATTTTGCATCGCTGGCTCATGACCAGGAGGTGACGATGGAATATAGCGACCACATCCCCCAGGGTGGAACGTTCGAGTGTCAGGAGGGCGAGTACGATTCCTATGTGGCAAGCGGCGATGATTATGAATGTTTCAGCAACAGGTTCCACTGCCATGCCTTTCGTTATGTGAGGATCAAGGGGGGCGACTTCAGCGACATCAAGGCATTACAAATCAGTGCCTTGGATCCAAATAAGGCCTCAATATTCTCCTGCTCCGACGAACGCCTCAACGCCGTTCATGACCTCATCCATTACACGATGCAATGCCTCACTTTTGGGGGCTACATGGTGGACTGTCCTCATTTAGAGCGTATGGGTTACGGCGGTGACGGAAACTCGTCGACCATGACGTTGCAGACGATGTATGACGTGGTGCCTACCTACATGAACTGGATGGCTGCTTGGGGAGATCTGATGGACGATGAAGGTTCCATCCCTCACGTTGCTCCTGCTGGCAGTGGTGGCGGTGGCCCTTACTGGTGCGGCTTCATCATCAAGGCTCCCTGGCGCACCTATCTCAACTATGGTGACCCGCGCCTGTTGGAACGTCATTACGAACAGATGAAACGCTGGCTCGGCTATGTCAAGAAATACAGT
>CACZVR010000124.1 GCA_902784675.1 uncultured Bacteroidales bacterium
ACATGAAAAACGCACCGGGGAACGCCAAGCGGCAAGGGGCAGAGCCCCGACGAGCGTATTCCGCTTAAAACGTGTAAATTCGCAGCAAAAAAGGGAGGCTGCAACCTCCCCACGAGATTAATTAATTTTGTGTTTGCATATGTATCATCAACTAACCTCGGAGCAAAGGTACTTCATTGAAGTGTCTCTCCAAAATGGAATGAGCAAAAAAATGATTGCAGAGAACTTAAAAGTGCATCAAAGCACCGTTTACCGTGAGATTTCCCGCAACAAGGGAATCCACCATTATCATCACAAGCTGGCGCAACAGAAGTGCGACGAGCGCAAACACCGCATGCGTGCCATCCGCACCTTCACGCTGGACATGCGCAAGCGGATCTTCTCATTGCTGGTGGATGAACAGTGGTCGCCAGAGCAGATCAAAGGTTACATGGAACGAAGGGGCGAGGCCTGTGCCAGCGTGGAGACCATCTACGCTTACATCCGCTTTGACCGGAGACAGGGCGGAACACTCTGGAAACACTGCCGCCATGCGCTCAGGCATGTGCGCCGGCAGGTCTCGTGCCGCTACACGGCCATCAAGGACCGCAAGATGATAGACGAAAGGCCTGCTTGCGCAGACGGCAGCCGATTCGGTGACTGGGAGATGGACTGCATCATCGGGCGCGAAGGCAAGAGCACCATCCTGACGATGACGGAGAGAAGCACCAACTTCCTGATCATGAAACGGCTGCCCAAAGGACGCAAGTCTAAAGAACTGGCGAGACAGGTCGTCACTCAACTTCTCCCATACAAGAACAGCGTCTTGACCATCACGACTGATAACGGGCCCGAGTTTGCCGATTTCAAATACATCGAGAAAAGACTCGCAACTAAGGTTTACTTCGCACACCCTTACTGCTCCTGGGAGAAAGGTGCTATCGAAAACGCTAATGGACTCATCAGACAGTAAGTTTGAAGCACCAAAATCAGTCTTCTATCGAAGATTATGACTATTTTCGCACTTCAAACTGGAATTCGCGTTTCAGAGAGCGGCAATAAGGGCATCGACATCAGCCGCGGGGGTAGCCCAACTGGTGACGAAACGACAATTCATCATGTCGCCCACGGGATACCACTGCTCAAATACGAAATCCTTCTCCAAGCGCTCGATAGTGTTCTTGTCCAAGAGAACGAACTGCTGGTTAGTGGGCGAATCGCTATACATCTGATAGCCGCGAGCGATGAAAGCGTCGCGCAAAAGCATCGCCTGCTCCACGGCATGACGGGCTATCTTGAAATATAATCCATCGGTCATCAGCGTGTCGAACTGGATGCCCAGCAGACGGCCTTTGGCTAACAGGGCACCGTGCTGCTTAACGGTGGTGAAAAAATGAGCAGGAGCATTGCCTCGGGGGAAGACAACGGCCTCGCCACAATAGGCACCGCACTTGGTACCGCCAATGTAGAACACATCACACAACGCGGCAAGCTGCTGGATGGTCACGTCACAGCCTTCGGCCATGAGTCCGTATCCCAAACGGGCACCATCGATAAACAGCGGCAATTCATACTGCTTGCAGATGGTGCTGATCGTCTGCAGTTCTTCCAGGGAGTAGATGGTTCCCCTCTCGGTGGAAAAAGTGATGTAAACCATGCCGGGAAAGACCATGTGATCCAACGTTGGGTCAGCATAGAAGTCATGGAGCCACTGCCCCAGTTCACCGGCATCCATCTTGCCGTCGTGTGAATGCAAGGTGAGCACCTTGTGACCGCCAAACTCGATGGCACCGCTCTCATGGACATTGATGTGTCCCGTTTCAACGGCCAGCACACCTTGATAACCGTGCAGCATGGCGTCGATGACGGTGGCATTGGTCTGCGTACCGCCCACAAGGAAAAAGACGTCAGCATTAGGGCAGTCGCAGGCTGCGCGGATCTTCTCCTTGGCCGCTGTGCAGTAATCATCCAGGCCGTATCCTGTGGCCTTTTCATCGTTGGTCTGTGCGAGCCGACTCAATATCGCCTCGTGGCAACCATTGTCATAATCACTCTCGAATGAAATCATATCTCTTTAATATTTTATTCCAACTTTATTGACAGCAAACGCTTGTCTTGATCGGGATACCGACGGGGAACAAGCACATATTCCCCACCCTCAAGGGGTACGGACATCAGGTTGTCCTCGCGCACCTCGGTTTTGAGTCCTTCTATCCTGTTGCAGATATTAGAAAGTATTCCCGGCAAGCGGTCATAACGCGTGGGCGCTTCATAGGTCAGCACCGCAACATGAGGCTCGGCAATGTCCTTGACCCGCATGGCATAGAACGGCAGCGTGCCCCATGAGCGCCATTGTCCCACATACTTTGACGGGTTGCGCGCCACATCATTGAGGAAATCCTCGGGCATGAACAGGAAATTGTGGCCAAAATACCGAGTGAGGAACGGGTCATGGCCATATATCTTCTCGTCGTTGATTTTCAGATAGGAGTAATCCACAATATAACGGTGCAGCCAACTATAAGGGACAATGTTGCGAGTGGGCACAATTTCACTCGTGCGGGCAACATTCAACTCCTGCTGGCACACTTGATTGCATCGATTGGCAAGCGGTATCACCCATGCCGCGAATGCCAGCACTACCACATTCAAGACCGAGACGGCCACATTATCAATGCGATTCCAGTCGATGAGTCGCAACAGCAGCACCAGGGCAAACATCTCGACTCCGAAGCGGGAATGCTCGGCATCCATCCCAATCATCATCAGGAAAACAATCTCAACAGCAAGGGCAATGAGCAGCACTTGTTCCCGCTTGAACCATTCACGCAACTTCAAATGACGCGTCAGCGCCATCAAAACCACAACAACTGCCAACAGGATAGTCAACCTGATGTGGCGCATGTAGAACAGACTCACGAGGAAAGAGGCAGGTCTTCCTGTTGCGGCGGCTTTGTTCAATGACCCAGGGGCAAACACCAAGAGGGCTGTACCGACAAAGAAAGCCGCCAGCATCCAACGTCGATGTCCCACCAAGCGCTCCCTGTGCAAAATTACATAATACAGGAAATAAGCAGCCGATAATCCGACAATGAAAGCCTCATTACTCCAGCCGCAAACCAGCGAGAACAATACTAGAGGGGCAAGAGACCAACGAGGCATCGACTCGCGCTCGAGGGCATGATGGAAAAACAATAAAGCAGTTCCTGCCCAGAGGTAATTGAACGAACCTGACAGCCACAGGAACACGTCCTTGAAACCCGCAAGGACAAAAAAGAGCAAAGCAAAGGTGACTGACATCACCTTGTAGTAGTCACGCTTGTCACTGGTGACCAAACGCGCAAGTCCCCACAAGAACAAAAGGAAAACCGCTGCATTGAACACATTGAAAACCTCCTTGCCCAACAAGCCGTCAAAAATCTGCACCAATGTGTGCACCACGAAACGGCCGTTAAAGCGCAGATAGTGATGCCACTGGCTGACCATAATATCACTCAACGAGTTGATGGGTTCAAGCGTACCGAAGCTGAAGACATAATGCCAGTCATCGCAACTCATGGGTGAGTAGCGATTGAGCAGATACATCACAACAAATACCGCAAGCAGCAGAGCGCCACACAGCAGTTTGAGGCTTCTTGGTTTCATGCCGTTCAAAATACAATTACGGGCGGGACTCATCAATCCCGTCCTTGGCGATGCAAAGATACTGCAAGCCCGGGAATAGCCCAAACAAAAATGATTTTTTGTTTGGTACTCCACTCGGCTTGCAGTATCTTTGTGCTCATGAAAGTTAAAAAGACCATCATTTACCAGCTGATGCCCCGCTGGTTCACCAACTGCAACGGGCATTGCGTTCCCAACGGCAACATTCGCCAAAACGGTGTAGGCAAGTTCAACGAAATCGACGAGACACGTTTGCGCTCCATCAAGTCATTGGGCGCGACTCATGTGTGGTATACCGGCATCATTGAACACGCCACAGCAACTGACTATTCCCGCCAGGGCATCCAGCCATGCAATCCTCATGTTGTAAAAGGTATCGCAGGGTCTCCCTATGCGATTCGCGACTATTATGACGTGTGCCCGGATTTCGCCAAGAACGTGAAACGACGCATGGCGGAATTTGAGGCGCTTGTCGCCCGCACCCACAAGGCAGGGCTGAAAGTCATCATCGACTTTGTGCCCAATCATGTCGCCCGCGAGTATGAGAGCGATGTGAAGCCTCAAGGCGTACAAGACTTGGGAGAAAGTGACAACCCGATGATGTTCTTTGACCCGAAAAACAATTTCTATTATATCACCGGACAAGACTTCTCACCTAATGGTGTGGATTTGGGTGAAGGAGAAGGAGCCTACCGAGAGTTTCCGGCCCGTGCCACCGGCAACGATTGCTACACCGC
>CACZVR010000125.1 GCA_902784675.1 uncultured Bacteroidales bacterium
GTGATGAGGAACACCATGCGGCGTGTGTTGCTGAATACCTGGTTGCGCAATCGTTTCATGAAATAGTAGAACGCCAGCATCATGGTGGCGACAATCAGGATCTGCCCCAGCAAGCTGATCATCTCGTCAACATTGCGCTGCTTGTTGCGCCGTGCCACCTCGTTCTGGTAGCTCTCGATGGCCGAGGCTTTCTTGGCTGTGACAATCTCGCCGCGCGTGATGATGGCCTCACCGGCCTGTACTGTGCCAGGCGAGCGCAGCGCGTCGCGCAGGTCTTCGCCCAGCCATTTGTCGTTCTCCTCCTCGTCAACCTTCATGTTGGGGACCAGGAACTTGGTGATGTCCACCGCCTTGATAGCCTCTTGCAGATAGGACTGGCCGGCTAGTGAGTCGGTAAGGTAGGCATAGGCTTGTGCCACGGTGCGCATGTCGCGGGTGTCCACCACTTGCAGCTGATTGTTACCCACGAGGAAGCGCAGTTGCTTGCCGGCGCGGATGTCGTTGGCAGCATCGTTGTCCACGATACCGTCATCATAGAGTTTCTTCACTGCCGTGATCAGTGCCGGAGCGCCCACATGGCCGGCACTGGCCCTGTAGAGCAGTGCCAGTTGCTGCTCACCCTTCTTGCGGTCCAGAGTGTAGATTTTGGCGAAGTTCTGGTTCACGCTGTCGATGATGTGCTTGCGCGTGGCCTCGTCAAGCTCGATGTCGAACTGGAAGTTGGCTTCCAGGCGAGGGTGCAGCCATGGCTTGCCCACCTCGAAGCTGTAGGTCCTGTTTTGCTCACGGCTGAAGAACAGCGCTGTGGCGATGAGAATAATCGACAGCACAAGCAGTGCAGTGACGATAAGGGTATTCCGTTTCTTTTTGTCTTTCATTGTGTGATAGCCTTTGGTCGTGATTATTGGGTCATTGGGTATCAGTCAACGCGTGTCGCGCTGTTCACACTCTTCAACTTCTTGATGTGCTGGCACAGGTTGTTGACATCCTTGGTGTCGCTGATGAGGACTTCGAGGTCGCACTTGAACACGCCGTGGTCGGCAGTGACATGCATCTGCTTCATGTTGATGGACATGTTGGTGGAGATGATTTCCACGATGTCCTGGAGGATGCCCTTCTGGTCATAGCCCTCGATGTGGATGCGCGCGGTGAAGCGTTCGCGACGGTCTTCCCATCGGGTCTGCAACAGGTTGGAGCCGTAGCTTGCCTTGAGGCGTGCCAGCGTCGTGCAATCCATCTTGTGGACGATTACTTCGCCCGCGTCGTTGAGGTATCCCACCACATCGTCACCAGGGATGGGATTGCAGCAGGTGGCAATCTGGTAATTGCTTTTCCCGTTTATAGTCCTCAGGCTGTAGACTTCCTTGAGATTGATGGTGGGCTTTGCCTCATTGTCGTCCTGCTTGTCGGTTTTCTCTTTGTTCTCGTCCTTGCTTTTGAACAGGTTGCGGCGCAGCCAGTTCATGCGGGATCCTTTCTCCTTCTTGACCATCTCCTCGTGAAGGCGTATTTCCTCGTTGCCGATCATGTAGTACAGCTCTTCCTTGTTTGCCACATGCTGGTAGCTGATGGCCAACGAGAGCACCTCGTTGCTGAACTCCATGTTGTGCTCCTTGAGGAAGTCCATGAACATCTTCTCGCCCTTGTCGATGATGATGCGCCGCTGGTGTCTCAGCACCGCAGCCAGTCGCCGTTTGCCCTTGACGGTGACCACAAATTTCTTCCATTCGGCTTTAGCCGATTCGGCATTGCTGGTGATGATTTCCACTTGGTCGCCGCTCTGGAGGCGTTGCGTGTTGGGAACGAGTGTGTGGTTCACCTTTGCCGCGATGCAGTGTGCACCCAGGTCGGTGTGCAGCGTGAAAGCCAGGTCAAGCACTGTGGCGCCCTTGGGGAGCTTGATGGTCTCGCCTTTGGGTGTGAACACGAGCACCTCGCTGGCAAACAGGTTCATCTTCACTGTGTCCATGAAGTCCAGGGCATTGGGCTCGGGATCCCTCAAGATGTCGGTCAGCGTGGCGATCCATTGTGTGAGTTCCACTTCTTCCTCGCTCTCGCCGATCTTGTATTTCCAGTGCGCAGCAAAACCGCGTTCGGCAATCTCGTCCATCTTGCGGCTGCGAATCTGCACCTCCACCCAGTTGCCGTCAGGTCCCATCACGGTGACATGCAGCGCCTGGTAATGGTTGGCTTTGGGGGTGGTGAGCCAGTCACGCACACGGTCGGGGTGCTTGGTGTATACCTCGGTGATTTCGTTATAGATGTTCCAGCAGAGGCGTTTCGCCTGAGTCTCGTCGCAGTCAAAGATGATGCGCGCTGCATACAGGTCATACACCTCCTCAAAAGGGATGTGCTTTGTCTGCATCTTGTTCCAGATCGAGTAGCAGGACTTGACGCGCACGTTGAAATCATAGGTCAGCCCCATGTTGTCCAAACGCTCGCGGATGGGAGCCGAGAAACGGGCAAACAGCTCGTTGCGGCTTTCCTCGCTTGCAACAATCTGTTGACTGATGCGCTGATACTCAAGCGGGTGGTTATACTTGAAACTCAAGTCCTCAAGTTCGGTCTTGATGGCATACAGGCCCAGGCGGTGAGCCAATGGGGCATAGATGTAGAGCGTCTCGCCGGCGATTTTGTACTGCTTGTTAGGGGGCATGGACGACAGCGTGCGCATGTTGTGCAGGCGGTCGGCCATCTTGATGAGAACGACGCGGATGTCCTCGCCGATGGTGAGCAGCAGTTTGCGGAAATTCTCGGCCTGCAGCGACGCTTTGTCGCCGAAGATGCCACCCGAAATCTTGGTCAATCCGTCAACGATGCGTGCGATCTTGGTGCCGAATTGCGCCTCGATGTCCTCAACCGTGTAGTCGGTGTCTTCGACCACATCGTGCAGCAGCGCGGCGCTGATGCTTGTGGAGCCGAGTCCGATTTCCTGACTCACGATAGTCGCCACGGCCAGCGGGTGCATGATGTAAGGCTCACCCGAACGTCGTCGGATGCCCTTGTGTGCCTCGCGTGCAAACTTATAAGCACTGTCAATGATTTCCACTTTCTTGCGGTGGTTGCTTGACAGATAAATGTTTAGCAGGTTCTGGTAGGCCTCTTCGATCATGCGGTCTTCCTGCTC
>CACZVR010000126.1 GCA_902784675.1 uncultured Bacteroidales bacterium
AACCAAATAACCAAACTACTATGATGAAGAAGATTGCGACATTGTTGACGATGGTGACGGTGGCAATGATGGCCGTTGCCCAGATGGCTAATCCCGTCACGTTCACTTCCCAACTGAAAACAACTAACGGTTCCAGCGAGGGTGAGATTGTCTTTACCGGCAAGATCGACAAGGGCTGGCACGTGTATTCCACCAACTTAGGGGACGCAGGTCCCACCGAAGCCAGCATCACTTTCCACAAAAAAGACGGTGTTGAACCTGTAGGTAAGCTCAAGGCTATTGGTAAAGAAATCTCACAGTTTGACGAGATGTTCGGTGCCAAGTTGCGCTTCTTCGAGAACAATGTGCAGTTTGTACAGAAGGTGAAATTCACCAAACCAAGTTACGACATTGACGCTGACCTGGAATATGGCGCCTGCAATGACCAGTCGTGCCTGCCACCGTCGAGTTGCAGTTTGAAAAAGGCCGGAAAATCGCCTGCTGTTGATGGCGAAACCGACAAAAATAAAGAAGAAGAGGACAAGGACAAGGCTGAAGCCGAAGCCAAGGCCAAAGCCGACTCGCTCGCCGCTCTGGCTGCAGCCGCTGCCGACAGCGCCGCTATGGGTGCGCCTGTTGACAGTGCGGCCCTCGCCGCTCTGGACCATGACGCGTTGTGGAAGCCCGTGGTGGGCGACATCCAAGCCATTGACGGCACCAGCAGCGGCTCGAACCGTTCGCTGTGGTATATCTTCCTACTGGGTCTGCTGGGCGGTCTGGTGGCATTATTCACACCGTGCGTGTGGCCCATCATCCCCATGACGGTGAGCTTCTTCCTCAAGCGTGCCAAGAATGACAAGAAGAAAGGCATCAAGGATGCTATCACCTATGGCATCTCGATTGTCGTCATCTACCTACTGTTAGGCCTAATTGTGACGGCGATCTTCGGTCCCAGTGCGCTGAACGCCCTCTCGACCAATGCTGTGTTCAATATCTTCCTGTGCCTGTTGCTGGTGGTGTTTGCGCTATCATTCTTCGGCATGTTCGAGATCAAGCTGCCAAGCAAGTGGTCCAACGCTGTTGACAACAAGGCCAGCAACACCAGCGGTCTGCTGTCCATCTTCTTGATGGCATTTACGCTGGCACTGGTATCGTTCTCGTGCACGGGTCCCATCATCGGCTTCCTGCTGGTGGATTTCGCAACAAGTGGTAACTTCTGGGGTCCCGCCATCGGCATGCTTGGCTTTGCATTAGCCCTGGCGTTGCCGTTCACACTGTTTGCCCTGTTCCCCTCGTGGCTGAAGTCGGCTCCCAAGTCGGGTGGCTGGATGAATATCCTCAAGGTGGTGCTCGGCTTCATCGAGCTGGCATTTGCCTGCAAGTTCTTCTCGGTCGCCGACCTGGCCTACGGCTGGCACCTGATGGACCGCGAGGTGTTCCTGTGCCTGTGGATTGCTATCTTCGGTCTGCTGGGCCTGTACCTCATCGGCAAACTCAAATTCCAAAGCGATATCGTTGAGGGTGAGGAGCAGAAACCCATGCCCGTGATCTGCATCATGGGTGGATTGATTTCACTGGCCTTCGCCATCTATATGATTCCCGGCTTGTGGGGTGCACCGTGCAAGGCCGTTAGCGCCTTCGCACCGCCCATGAACACCCAGGACTTCAACCTCAACACCAAGGAGGTGCGCGCCGCCTACACCGACTATGAGCAGGGAATGGCTGCCGCTGCCGCCGCTGGCAAGCCCGTCTTCCTGGACTTCACGGGCTTTGGCTGTGTGAACTGCCGCAAGATGGAGGCTGCCGTGTGGACCGATCCCAGCGTGGCCGATAAACTTAATAAGGACTATGTGTTGATTTCCCTATTCGTCGATGACAAGCGCCCGCTACCCGAGCCCATCGAGGTGACCGAGGAGAACGGCGAAAAACGCACCCTGCGCACCATCGGCGACAAGTGGAGCTACTTGCAGCGTTACAAATTCGGCAGCAACACCCAGCCATTCTATGTGTGCGTTGATCCGCAGGGTAATGCCTTGAGCGGCTCGTTCAGCTACAAGGAGGACGTCCCCGCCTTCCTCGACTTCCTGGACGGCGGCCTCACTAAATTCAAAGAATAAACCAGAAAAGGAAAACAATAAGTACAACAAATACAATGATTCATATTAATTGTCATTATTGTATTTATTGTTTTCTTTATTTGAAAAAACAACAATATGATTGAGAAAAGTGTCAGAGAGCAGATTATTGCGCTGATGAAGCGTGAAGTAGTCCCCGCGGTGGGTTGTACCGAACCCATGGCAGTGGCATTGTGTGTGAGTCGCGCCACCGAGGCGCTTAGTTGCCTTCCCGAGAAAATCACTGCGTTGTTGAGCGCCAACATCCTCAAGAACGCCATGGGTGTGGGTATTCCCGGCACCGGAATGATCGGCTTGCCCATCGCTATTGCGCTGGGTGCCATCATCGGCAAGTCGGAGTATCAGCTCGAGGTTCTCAAGGACGTGAATCCCGAAGCCATCGAAAAAGGTAAGCAATACATCGACGAGGGCCGCATCGACATCCAACTCAAGCAAGGTGAATGCGATAAACTCTATGTCGAGATTCTGTGCGAAGGCGGCGGCCACACCTCCACCGCCATTATTCAAGGTTCGCACACCCGCTTTGTCCGCGTCACACGCGACGATGAAGTTCTGCTCGACGAGCAAGCTGGCAGCAGTAGCAACCGCGACGAGGGTGATATAGCGTTGAATCTTCGTCTGGTCTATGACTTCGCCATGGAAGCCCCGCTCGAGGAGATTTCATTCATTTTAGCGACTCGCGACTATAACCTCAAGGCTGCCCAAGAGTCGCTCAAGGGTAACTATGGTCATTGCTTGGGCAAGACAATGGACAGGCCATTGAGTCACGGCATTTTCGGCAACACGATCTTCTCTCGCATTCTCTCCAAAACAGCACTCGCGACCGACGCACGCATGGGCGGCGCCTTGATTCCCGTGATGAGCAACAGCGGTTCGGGCAATCAGGGCATCTGCGCGACCAATCCCGTCGCCGTCTATGCCATTGA
>CACZVR010000127.1 GCA_902784675.1 uncultured Bacteroidales bacterium
CATCATCAACTTCCTGGGGTTCGTCGCCACCGAGCATGAGACGCTTGACGGCGGCATCGACTACATCAAGGTCGAGCCCGTCGCCGGCAAGAGCGCCGAGGGGTTCTACTTCGACATCTCACGCATGATGCAAATCGCAGCCCTCAAGTTCCCGGACATGACCGACGACGACTCACAATAAAACAGACGACAAACACGCAATGAAGCATTTGCCGGTGTTTTATTGCCTGTTTGAATCTGTTCTCAGAACTCTCAGACCATTCAGTTGTTGATTATTTGAGCGGTGAAGGCATAGAAAAATCGGCAGTTTTCTCTAATTGTGCCGAATTGTCGGATTTTTGCAGTATATTTGCAGTCTAAAACCGCATTGGCTTATGATGAAAGAAAACCTGATCAAGATTTATGAGCGCAGTTTCATCGACAACTGGGAACTGCCTGCATTGACCGACTATAACACGGGTGAGCGCATGACCTATGGCGACTTTGCCCGCAACATCGCCCGCCTACACCTGCTGTTCGAGTCCTGCGGCGTCAAACCAGGCGACCGCATCGCCCTCATCGGCAAGAACATCCCCAACTGGGTGACCGTCTTCATGGGCACCATGACCTATGGCGCCGTCATCGTACCCATCCTGCGCCTGCGTGCCGTTTTCCAACTCGAGGACAAGAAACTCCTCGCACAAGCCGACGACGAGAAAGCCGACGTCGCATTGGCCACACTGGATGACAAGTTCAACGAGCGCTATCCCAACGGTTTCTACCGCAACGACATCCACTATGCCGAGGTGCCCAACGACGCCCTCGTTGAAATCAACTACACATCGGGCACGACAGGCTTCAGCAAGGGTGTGATGCTCACCGCCAACAACTTGGCGGGCAACGTGGTGTATGGCATCAACTCGGGGCTGCACTTCAAGGGCTCGCGCGACTTGGCGTTCCTGCCACTGGCCCACGCTTTCGGGTGCGCGTTCGACATGCTGGTGCCGCTGGCAGTGGGTGGCCACATCACGCTGCTGGGACGCATCCCGTCGCCCAAGATCCTGGTCAAGGCGATGGCCGAAGTAAAGCCCAACGTAGTCTTTACCGTACCACTGGTGTTGGAGAAAATCTACAGCAAGATGATCGTGCCCATGATCAGCAGAGGCGCGCTGCGCTGGGCGCTGGCAGTGCCCTATCTGGACCGCCGCATCTATGGCCAAATTCGCAACAAGCTGATCGAGGCCTTCGGCGGCCAGTTTGAGGAGGTCATCGTGGGTGGCGCACCTTTCAATGCCGAGGTCGAGGACTTCCTGTATAAGATCAAGTTCCCGTTCACCGTGGGCTACGGCATGACCGAGTGCGGCCCGCTGGTGAGCCACACGCCCTGGCGCGAGTTCGTGCCCCACAGTGCGGGACGCATCCTGCCCGGCATCATGGAGTGCAAGATCCTGAGCGACGATCCCGAGAACATACCGGGCGAAATCTGCGTGCGCGGCGAGAACGTCATGCAGGGCTACTTCCACAACAGCGACGCCACCGAGAAAGTCCTGCACGAGGACGGATGGTTGCACACCGGTGACATGGGCACCCTGAATGCCGACGGCACATTATTTATAAGGGGCCGTCTCAAGACCATGCTGTTGAGTTCCAGCGGCCAGAACATCTACCCCGAGGAGATTGAGGCCAAACTGAACAATATGTTATATGTGAGCGAGAGCCTTGTCGTCATGCGCGAAGGCAAACTCGTGGCGCTCGTCTATCCCGACTATGACGCCATGGATCAGCTGGGCGTTACCCGCGACAAGCTGGATGGACTCATGGAGGAAATCCGCAACGAGCTGAACAAGTTGGTAGCCCCCTATGAGCGCATCGCCAAGATCCAGCTCATGGCAACCGAGTTTGACAAGACACCCAAGCGCAGTATCAAACGCTACCTCTACAGCAACTGATTCTGGTACCGAAATTGAGGGCTCGGGCAACCGATACACACTCACTTAACAAGATTTAACAGATGCCGACAAAACGGCATCTGTTTGTTTATTGCTCTCATTTACAACAAATTACAAACAAGATTTTGACGTTTTTCCAAAAAGCCATTTAAATATTCTTGCAAAAAAAATCGGAAAAACGCTTGCAGGTTATTTTTTTGTTATACCTTTGCACCGTTTTTAACGAAAGAAATTAATTGATTGTTTTATTTATTTAAAATTACAAAGAAATGAAGAAGTTAGTTTTGGCTCTTGCCGTTATCGCTAGCGTTAGCATGATTTCCTGCACCAACAATGCCGAGCAGGCTACCGAGGCTGCTGCTGAGGAGACCGTTGAGGCTGTTGAGGCTACCACCGACACCGTTGCTGCTACTGTTGACAGCGCTGCTGTTGTTGCTGAGGAAGCTGCTGCTCCCGCTGCTGCTGAGGAGGCACCCGCTGAGGAGCCCGCTAAGTAAGCAAGAGCTCTTACAACGAGAAAGTTTGAAGCTGTTCCCGCCGTTAGGCCCGAGCAGCTTTTGCATTTTCTATACCCACCCTATCGAATAACAGTTCACCCTATAGACGCTATAGTTGCTATAGTATCTATAGGGTGAACTGTTATTTATCAGGGAGAGACCTGCAGTGGTTTACAGGTTGTCTTTCTCGATATCCTTGAAATAGCGGTAGGTGCTCACCTTGAGCTCATCGACGGCGGCCTCGTCAGCAATGATGACAGCATGGGGATGCATCTGCAGAGCACTCAAGGTGCACATGTGTGACACACCGCCCTCGATGGCCTGCTGCAGAGCGCGAGCCTTACCGTGGCCGTTGACGATAATCATCACCTCGCGTGCATCCATCACAGTGCCGACGCCCACGGTGAGCGCAGTCTTGGGCACCTTGTTCAGGTCGCCGTCAAAGAAACGGCTGTTGGCGATGATGGTGTCCTGAGTGAGCGTCTTTTGACGGGTGCGAGAGGTCAGCGACGATCCAGGCTCGTTGAAGGCGATGTGCCCGTCGGGGCCCACGCCACCCATGAACAGGTCGATGCCGCCGGCTGCCTGGATGCGTGCCTCGTAGTCGGCGCACTCTTTCTCCAAGTCGGAGGCATTACCGTTGAGTATATTGACGTTCTCGGGTTTGATGTCGATGTGTGAGAAGAAATTGTTCCACATGAACGAGTGGTAACTCTCGGGGTGCTCCTCGGGAAGGTTGCAATACTCGTCCATGTTGAAGGTGATGACGTTCTGGAATGAAACTTTGCCCGCCTTGTTCATGGCGATGAGCTCGCGGTACATACCCAGTGGTGAACTACCGGTGGGACATCCCAGTTTGAAAGGTTTCTCAGGCGTGGGATTGGCTGCATTGATGCGTCCTGCCACGAAGTTGGCTGCCCAC
>CACZVR010000128.1 GCA_902784675.1 uncultured Bacteroidales bacterium
GCCGACAGTGACGACATCCGCAAGGAGTACGGCATCCTGTGCCGTGAGTTGGAGACGTTTAACCCTGACCTGGTCGAGAAACCCCGTGTGCTGGCTATCACCAAGTGTGACATGCTGGACGAGGAACTCATCGAACAGATGCGTCCCGAGGTGCCCGAAGACGTGCCCAGCGTCTTCATCTCCAGCGTCGCCCAGATGGGATTGACCGAGTTGAAAGACCTGCTGTGGCGCACCATCAACGATGAGCGCAACCGCATCCCCGAGAACTTAACTCAACATGACCTTGACGCTCGCCATCGCGAGCAGGCCGAGGATGACTTCATCTTCGGTGCCGAGGACTTGGAGGACGATGCTCCCGATGCCGGTGGCCACATGGTGGATTCGGGCAGCAAGCAATGGAGCGAAGAGTACTGGGAGAGCGATTACGAGGACGAGAACAAGGACTTCCAGGTGGTCAGCGACTCCGACGAGGAGTAGTCTCGCAACACTTGATTCAGACTTTTTCTTTGAGAGCCGTGCGGTACACGTCCAGGTATCGCTGGGCGACTGCCGTCTCGCCATAGGAGGCCATGGCCTTCTCGTGGGCTTGTTCACGCAATGAATTGTAGTGCGTCGTGTCCAGTGCCCAGGCGATGCCCTCAGCAAAATCGCCACTATTGCGGTATTCAGCCACATAGCCGTTTGTCTGATGGTCAATCATTTCGGGAATACCCCCTACATTGAAACCCACACAGGGCGTGCCGCATGACATGGCTTCGGCAATGGTGTTGGGCAGGTTCTCCAGCAATGAAGGAGTGACAAACAGGTCAACCGCATTATAGATCGAGGCAATCTCTGATTCGCTGCTCAGGTAGTTCAACGCATGCACGGGCAAGGGTAGGGAAGACTTGACACGTTCGGCGTCACCGCCCAGAACAACGACCTCTATCTGGCTGGCAAGATCAGGGTGCCTGTTGATAAGATGGTCACAAGCCTTGGCTAGATAATGGAAGCCTTTCAGTTCATCGGTAATGCGCCTTGCGCCAAACAGCAGCAGTCGCTTGTCGGCAGGCAGGCCGAGTTTCTTGCGGGCTTCGGCCTGATTGGCTGGGAAAAACACACCGTTGTCGATGGCATTCGGGATGTTGGTGACAGGATGCCCGTTCGTCAAGGTGCTTTTGCGTGCCAGGTCGGTTATCCATTTGCTGCAGCCCACAAAGGTCATGTTCTTGCCAGCGTATAACTCACGTTTGCGGTCATACACATGCTTGGCAAGATCTACCCCAATGCCGCCATTTTTCAGCATCGGGCACTTCTCACAACGGGACTGGTACTTGACACAGTCAGCCGAGTGATGGCAGATTCCCGTGTAATACCATTGGTCGTGCATGGTCACCACGACGGGTTTCCCCGATGCCAGAATGCGGTTCAAGTTCTTCAGCGAAAGGAAGCCTTGATTGGTCCAATGCAGATGGATGACATCGGCCTGTTTGAACGCATCCATACCGGTGATGTCGGTGCCAGCGTTGGCGATATCGACCTGGAAGAGGTTATGTCTGCTCAAGCCATTGGCTAGCCAGATGACGCCCCGCTCCCACAGGAAATTAGCCTTTAACCGCCATGATTGCGGGATAGCCGAGACTTCAGCGTTGCTGGTCTGACGGTCGCGCACGAGCATCCGCGCCTCGACACCATTGTGGTTCAAGGCGTTCATCAGCCGGTTAGCGGCAATCGCTGCACCTCCCGTCCTCTCTGACGTATTGACAATCAACACTCGCATATCTGTTACAAAATTACAAAAAGTTACATCTATGTAAGTTACATCCAAGTAACTTTTTCAAAAAATGTTGTTTTTTCATGAGCAAGACATGAAAAAAGAACGGCTCCCATCATGGAAACCGTTCTTTAGAATTATGGAAAAATGGTTTATCTTATCCTCTTGATTTACAGCTGGGGACCAGCGGCTACGAGCGCCTTGCCTGCCTCGTTGTCCTCGTACTTGACGAAGTTCTTGATGAAGCGGCTTGCCAGATCCTTGGCTTTCACTTCCCATTGTGCGGCGTCGGCATAGGTGTCGCGCGGGTCGAGGATGCCGGTGTCAACGCCCTCGAGCTGGGTGGGCACGGTGAGGTTGAAGTAGGGAATCACCTTGGTGGGCGCGTTGTCGATGCTGTGGTTCAGGATAGCGTCGATGATGCCGCGGGTGTCGCGGATCGAGATACGCTTGCCGGTGCCATTCCAACCGGTGTTCACCAAGTAAGCCTTGGCACCGCTCATTTCCATGCGCTTCACGAGCTCCTCGGCATACTTCGTGGGATGCAACTCCAGGAATGCCTGGCCGAAGCAAGCGCTGAAGGTGGGGGTGGGCTCGGTGATGCCGCGCTCGGTACCTGCGAGCTTGGCGGTGAAGCCGCTCAGGAAGTAGTACTTGGTCTGCTCTGAGTCGAGAATCGATACGGGCGGCAGCACGCCAAATGCGTCAGCACTCAAGAAGATCACCTGCTTGGCAGCGGGAGCGTGGCTGATGGGGCGCACGATGTTCTTGATGTGGTAGATGGGA
>CACZVR010000129.1 GCA_902784675.1 uncultured Bacteroidales bacterium
CGCTACGGCGCCGACGGATATTTCGGATACCCGATCACTCCGCAGAGTGAGGTGCTTGAGAAACTCGAGGAAGAAATGCCTTGGGAGACTACTGGTATGGTTGTGCTGCAGGCCGAGAGTGAGGTCGCTGCCATCAACATGGTTTATGGCGGTGCCATGACCGGAAAGGCCGTCTGCACTTCTACTTCCAGCCCTGGTTTCAGCCTCATGCAGGAGGGTGTGTCCTATCTCGCAGCCAGCGAGGTTCCCGCTCTGCTGATCAACGTGCAGCGCGGTGGCCCCGGTCTGGGTACCATCCACGCTTCACAGGCCGACTACTTCCAGGCTTGCAAGGGTGGCGGCCACGGCGACTACCACATGATCGTGCTCGCTCCCAGCAGTGTTCAGGAGATGGCCGACATGGTTGCCCTGGGCTTTGACCTGGCATTCAAGTATCGTTGCGTTTCGATGATTCTGGCCGATGGTACCATTGGTCAGCTCATGGAGAAGGTCGTGCTGCCCGAGCAGCGTCCGCGCCGCACCGATGACGAGATCCGCAAGCAGTGCCCGTGGGCTGTTAACGGCCGCAAGGGCATGCGTCCCAGCAACGTTGTTACCAGCCTCGAGCTCGATGACGACAAGATGGAGGAGAACAACTGGCGCTTCCAGACCTGCTATCGCGAAATCGAGAAGAACGAGACTCGTTGCGAGCTCATTGATACCGAGGACTGCGACTACCTGATCACCGCTTTCGGCACCACCGCCCGCGTCGCCATGAAGACGATGGAACTGGCCCGCGCCGAGGGCATCAAGGTGGGTATGTTCCGTCCCATCACCCTGTGGCCCTTCCCCGAGAAGCAACTCCGCGAGGCCGCCAAGAACGTCAAGGGCATCCTGTGCGTTGAGCTCAACGCCGGCCAGATGGTCGAGGATGTGAAGCTTGCCGTTGAGTGCAAGATGCCGGTTGAGCACTATGGCCGCTTCGGTGGCAACGTGCCCACCCCCGACGAGCTGTTGAACGTACTGAAAGAGAAACTCATTAACAAGTAAAGAACGCAATGGAACTTAACGATATCATTAAACCTGAGAATAAGGTCTATTCAGAACCTAAATTATTGAATAGGGTTCACATGCACTACTGCCCTGGCTGCAGCCATGGCGTTGTACACAAACTCGTTGCACAGGTCATCGAGGAGATGGGTGTTGCTGAGAAGACCGTTGGCGTTTCGCCCGTGGGTTGCGCCGTATTTGCATACAACTACATCGACGTTGACTGGGAGGAGGCTCCTCATGGTCGCGCCACCGCTCTGGCTACCGCTGTAAAGCGCCTGTGGCCCGAGAACCTGGTATTCACCTATCAGGGCGATGGTGACTTCTCGGCTATCGGTACTTGCGAGTCGATTCACGCTTGCAACCGTGGTGAGAACATCGTCATCATCTTCATCAACAACGCTATCTACGGCATGACCGGTGGACAGATGGCTCCCACGACCCTGCTGGGTCAAAAGACCGCTACCTGCCCCTACGGCCGCCGCCCGGACCTCAATGGCTATCCCCTGGCCATCACCCCGCTGCTGGCACAACTCGATGGCACTTGCTATGTGACCCGCCAGAGCGTTCACACCCCCGCCAACGTTCGCAAGACCAAAGCTGCCTTGAAGAAGGCCTTTGAGAACAGCATCAACTGCAAGGGCACTTCGGTTGTCGAAATCGTTAGTGCCTGCAACACTGGTTGGAAACTCACTCCCGAGAAGGCCAACAAGTGGATGGAAGAGAATATGTTCGCCAAGTATCCTCTGGGAGACTTGAAGGACTTGAAAGATGGTATTCAACGCTAAAATTTAGAAGACACTATGATTAATGAAATAGTTATTGCCGGTTTCGGCGGACAGGGTGTATTGTCAATGGGCAAGATTCTTGCCTACTCTGGTCTGATGGAGGACAAGGAAGTCTGCTGGCTCCCCTCTTACGGTCCTGAACAGCGTGGCGGTACAGCCAACGTGACTGTTATCGTGAGCGATGAGCGCATCAGCTCGCCCGTCCTCAACACCTATGACGTGGTGGTTGTCCTCAACCAGCAGTCGTTGGATAAGTTCGAGAGCAAGGTAAAACCCGGTGGTATCCTGATGTATGACACCTATGGCATCCACAAGAAACCCACTCGCACCGACATCAAGATTTATCCTATCGATGCTACTGAGAAATCTATCGAGATGAAGAACTCCAAGACCTTTAACATGATTGTCCTGGGTTCAATGCTCCACTGGCACCTCATCCCCCTCAACGAGGAGGCTCTGAAGGAAGGCGGAAACCTCATCAAGGAGTAATCATCACTTCATCAGTCAAAAAACAAACGGTTGGCCAATTGGTCAACCGTTTGTTATGTTATACCCGTTTTGTTCCTGCTATCATCTCACAGCGACTTTCCAGGCGCTGCGACTTGTCGTGGTCTTGAGCAGATAAATGCCGCGAGGCAGCTCAATGACAGTGTCATCGGTGAGATTACTGATGTGTCGCACGACGCGACCGGACATGTCATAGACAATGGCATCACCCACATTCTCGCTGCACTTGATGAGGATACCGCCTTCCAATGCGAGCACCTGCAAGGGTTTGTCTGCCTCGATTCCTGTCAGACCGCTGCTATCGATAGTGATGACATTTGAAGGTTCGCTCACATAACCCAAGCGGTAGGACTGCACGCTGTAGGTATGCGACTCGTTCGCATGACGATCATCGAACTTGAAAGTGGTCTCCTCGCTATTATCGGTAGAAAAACTCTCAGTGCGCGATTCACCGCTGTCCTTGTTATAAACCGTTCGGGTAATGATGTAATAATCCACTTGTTCACTGGCAGCTTGCCAATTAGCGGTATAGCCACTTTCGCTAATATCCGAGGCTGGCAAGGCCGTCAGCCTTGACAAATGAGGCACCTCGACGCATCGAGCACGCAGTTCAACACCCACGCTACCCACAAGTCCGCCATCCGAAACAAGCAGACGGGCAGTGTGATTACCTATGGCAGTGGGCGTGTAGGTGACTTTCAGGGGATAACCCTCGACACTGTTGGCCATCGTGCGGCTGATTGTAGTTACAGGAATGCTGAACATCTCATAATCATACAGATAGAGCTGTAGCGACAAGGGATTCGTCAAGCCGCGTCCCTTCACATAGAGAGTGTATTCCAGCGTTTTGCCGATTGCCACCTCACCAAAGTCAAGCACTGTACCCTGGGTGGGTGCAATAAGCTCTGGATCACCAGTATAGGACGTGGTGTCGGCACCTGCATCGCTCAAGTAGAACACCTGTCCCTGACGGTCTCCCCAAATGTACTCAAACAACATGGGAATGTCAATAAACGGGTTACGGTTGTTCTGACTCCTCTGCACAGCGTCGTTGCGGTCCACCTCTTTGTCACTCACTGCATCATTTCTTGCCCAACGGCACAACAGGTCGATAGACCACTCATTGAGCGTCTTCCATGAATTGTTCGTCATCATGTAGGTGTAACGCCAGTTATAATCCTGATAGGCACATGCCATGTAAAAATAGGTGCGAGCAAAGTCACCTTTATAACGATCATCTGGCTCAAACACCCAACTGCAGCCACCTCCCTGTCCTGTCTTGGGGTGACCCACCTTGGTCACACCATTATCAAAGGTCGTGGTGGAAACCTCACCCATCGGATAATTGGATTTCGCCATGTTGGCATCACCGTTAGCGGGATACAAGTGGTTGATATCGGTATACCCGGCATAGCCTTGAGTCTCGTCATAACCACCCCACCAACTCTTGGGCAAAGAATGCTCTTTGTGCATGCCCGAGACACCGCTGGTGCCACCCCTAAAATAATAGGTTTTGTCACTATACATGTCCCACACCTTTTTGTGGTCCTCGGGGCGACAGTCAGTATCAGCAAAATAAAGCCACAGACTACCATAGCTCAACGTCGTATGCTGCTTAACCAGATTGTGGACAGCATCCTTCAACGCCTGCCCGCTCTTGCCATCTAACTGGTCATAGTAACCGGGAGGAATTGTTGCTCCAGCATTCACCCATGCGGTAATAGCCACTGCAATCATGGCCACACGGTATAATCTCTTGAGTATCATTGTTGCTTGAATTTAGTTGTTGTCGGCAAAGGTAATACTTTTTTCTATTTCTTCGGTCAGCTGCTAGCAGTTTTCAAATTTGAAGGTCACTCCTGGCTATCATTTACCCAGTTAATGAGATACACCCTGTCGCGGGCTCTGGTCATTGCGGTGTAGAGCCAGCGATAGAAATCCATCGATTGCATGGCATCGGGCATGATGCCTCCCATGTCGATGAACACGTTGCGCCACTGGCCGCCCTGGGCCTTGTGACAGGTTACTGCATAGGCATACTTGACTTGCAGAGCATTAAAGTATGGATGTTCCTTGAGTTGTTTGTAACGTTCGCGCTTGTCACCGGTGAGCTCATTATAGACCTCGTTGAACAAGCGCTCGCTCTGCTCACGGTTCAATGCGGGCGTGTCGCTCAACAAACAGTCCACCAC
>CACZVR010000130.1 GCA_902784675.1 uncultured Bacteroidales bacterium
GCCGTGTCTGCCATGCAGGTGACTCATGGACCGAACGGGACAGGCTCCTATAGCGGCAATGTGGTGGTCCCCGAGAGAGTAACCATCGATGGACACAGCTATCAGGTCGCAGCCATCGACAACGGGGCGTTTGCCAACTGTAGCAGCTTGTCGAGTGTGACCTTGCCTAATACCATCAAACGCATCGGAGGGAGTGCCTTCGCAGGTTGCACCAATCTGAATAGTTTCATTATCCCCGATGGCGTGAAGACCATAGGGACTTCTGCCTTTGAGGGATGCAGTAATAAAATGACCGAAATGGTGATTCCCAACTCGGTCACGAGCATTGGCTACAGTGTTTTCCGCCGCTGCTACAACCTGAAGAGCGTCACCCTGCCCGAAGGCATGACCACGATTGGATACTACTTCTTTATGGATTGTTCACGGTTGGAGTCCATTGTCATGCCAAGTAGTATCACCAACATTGGCCAATTTGCCTTTTCAGGCTGCTCTAGCCTGAAGCATGTCGAGTTGTCTGCTCAGGTAACCAACATCGATTACCAAGCCTTCTACAATTGCCAGAGCCTGGAGTCGATCAACATCCCGGATGCCACCACAAGAATCGGCGAGGACGCATTCCGTAATTGCCACAGCCTGCAGAATCTCTCGTTGGGCAACGGGCTCCAGCACATCGGTTATCGCGCTTTTGAAGAGTGCGGGGCCATTCAGTCACTCACCATTCCTGGCTCGGTGCAATCCATCAGCAACTATGCCTTTGCGAAATGCACGGGCCTGAAAGATGTTACTATAGAAGGCGGCTCGGCGATTTCCATGGGTTACTGCATCTTCACCAACTGTAGCGCATTAACGACCGTGACCATCGGGAGCGGCGTGACCGAGGTGCCTCGGTTGGCCTTCAACTGGTGCACTTCACTGACCACGGTTAACCTGGGTGATTCAATAAACGTTATTAGAGAGCAGGCCTTCCAATCCTGCACCTCACTGAGTAGCATCGTCCTCCCCGAGAGTCTCAGGACAATCGAGAATGAAGCCTTCAAGAATACTGCCGCCATGACACGTGTCGTCAGCAAAGCGACAACACCGCCCGATTTCGATCAAGATCCTGCCTTCCCCTATTCTTCAGCGACCCTGTATGTGCCACAGGAATCATTGGAGACCTACAAGAGCCATGAAGGATGGCAAAAGTTCTATCAGATCGAAGGTATTGATTTTACTATCCTTGGCGACGTGAACGGTGACGGCGAGGTCACCGTCGCCGACGCCAACAGCGTGATCCACATCATCATCAACGGCGGTGGTGGCGGCCATGGCCATGCTCCCGGCGATAATGACGGCACACTGCTTGGTGACATCAACGGCGACGGCGAGGTCAACATCGCCGACGTGAATGCCATCATCGACCTGATCCTGAGAGGCAAATGACCGCATCTTCAATAATTAAGAAAACATGAAACAATCGAGAATCATACACATCCTGCTCGTAGCCGTGATGATGGCCGTGCCAACGGCCGGCAAGGCATTTATGGTTGACGGCCAGTGAGGATCCCGTCTCATGTGACCTATGAGGGGAAAACCTATACGGTGACATGCATCAGGGATTTCTATAATCCATATTTACATAATTATGAATGGTGTAAAACTGTTCATGTTTCGCTGCCCAACACCGTCAAGACCATCGAGGACGAAGCGTTCAAGGATGCCCTGAAACTCCGAAGCATTGAACTGGGCGACTCCATCGTCACCATCGGTGCTTCAGCCTTTGAAAAATGCTGGGTAATGGATAGCATAACGATACCCGGTACGGTTACCAGCCTTGGAAAGCGGGCCTTTGCCACTTGCTGGCATTTGACTCACCTTGATTTGAGCGGCACATCTATTAACGAGATTGGAGAGGAGACATTTGAAACCTGCATAAACTTGGAAACCGTCGAGTTGCCAGGAACAGTGACCTCGATTGGGCGTGATGCATTTGCTTCGTCCGCCCTCAGGCACATCACGCTGCCTAATGGGCTGAAATCAATTGAGTGGGCGGCCTTCGCTTGTTGTGATTCTTTGGAGTCGGTGTCGTTGCCCGAAACACTCACGACCATCAAAGAACACGCATTCGCTGAGTGCCATCGACTCAAGGAACTGTTCATTCCCCGTGGTGTCGATTCCATTGCCTCTGGTTTCATTAATGGCAGCGACAGCCTGATGTCGCTTGTCGTTGACCCCGAGAACCCCACCTACGACTCGCGCAGTGATTGCAACGCCATCATCCTCACCAGTGAGAACAAATTGATCACCGGTTGTCCCGCCGCCGTCATTCCCGAGGGCGTTACCGCGATTGGCGACAATGCTTTCTGGGGAATAGACATCCCTGAAACATTTTTAATCCCCAATACTATTATAAGCATCGGAAACCACGCGTTCCACGGTTTTGGCATAATCAACCTTGAGCTACCTGAGTCAACTCAATGGATTGGGGAATCTGCCTTTGAGCTTTGCCAATCGCTCACATCGCTCACCCTTCCTGCCTCGTTGACACACATCGGTGATAAGGCTTTTTGCAATTGCCGACAACTCAGGAACGTGAAGGTTTACCTTGCTGAGCCGCTGGTCATCAATGAGAATGTGTTTGAAAGCATGGCCTATGAGGGCGGGACGTTGCATGTACCCGTGGGCTGTGTCGAGAAGTACAGGGCTGCCGACGGATGGAAACGCTTCTCACGCATCTATGGCGACCTGCCCAACCCCGCCGACGTGAACGGCGACGGTGAAATCAACATCGCCGATGCCAACAATGTGATTCATATTATCGTCAACGGCGGCGGAAGCGGTCATGGCCATGCTCCCAGTCCTGAAGACGGGCCCATCGTTGGCGACGTGAACGGTGACGGCGAGGTAAACATGGCCGACGTCAACGCCATCATCGAAATGATATTAACTCAATAATAAATCATGAAAACGACAAAGAAACTATTGACACTGCTGCTGGCGATGTGCCTCTTGGGAGGCATGGCAGCACAGGCGCAAGAAGGGAGCGAGCGCAGCATCTCTATCGAAGCCTTGGGTGTCCACAACATT
>CACZVR010000131.1 GCA_902784675.1 uncultured Bacteroidales bacterium
TCTCTCCAGCCATTGCCCCACAGGCAAAGGCCATTGCGATAGTCGCAGTAACAATAATTTTTTTCATATTCTAATATTTATGGTTTATAAGCGTTTAGGTTGCAAAGTTAATAATAAATTTTGAAAAGGCAATGATTCCTTATGTTATTTTTTCATCATAACCATAAAACCATTAAAGACGCTCCGAGGCTTCACGACGGTAGTCGGATGGAGACATTCCGAATTGCTGGTGGAAGCGGTTGCTGAAGTAGGCGTTGCTGGTGAAACCAATTTCGGCGGCTATCTGCACGATGCTCTTCTCTGGCTGTTCCAAGAGCAGTTGGGCGGCATGCTCAAGACGCAGTTGTTGGATATAGGTGCTCATCTTGGCGTGCTTGCTGCCCTTGGAGAAGACGGCACCCACGCGCTCCTTCGACAGAGAGAAGCGCTCCATGATTGTCTCTCGCCCGAAATGGGGGTTAGTAAAGAGGTGTTCGCGGATGATGACGTTGTCGATGTACTGGAAGAGTTGTTCGTCGGAGAGTGTGTTGATGTCGGCGGGGTCGGTCTTCGGCTCATGGGCGATTTTCTCCTTCAGATACCTCTCCTTGTATTTCACGGCATCGGCTATCTGCTGTGCCAGCAGGCGGTTCTTAAGGCTGATGGTCCTGTTCTTGAAGAAAAGAATGATACCAAAGGCGAGGAACAGCATGGCGAGGATGCCGATGGTGACGGACGTCTGCTTAGCCTTGTTGGCGATGACCTGCTGGCGCTCGGCCTCCATTTGCTGCTGCAGGGCATTGTAGCGGGCGATGTGTTCGCGGGCAGTCACCTCACGCACACTGGTCTCAATCTCATTGAAGGTTTCGAACATGTTGCCGTGTTTGCCCAATGAGGTGTAGGCTGCGGTGATGAAGTTCTGGGCCTGGTTGCGGTAGAAGCGGATGTAGTCGTTGCGCGCCTGATCACTCTTCGGCTCGCGGTGGCTGCCGTCGTGATAGGCATCGGGGTGCGCCTCGTAGTCGTTGAGGCATTCGATGATGTGTTGTGCCAGAGGCAGCGTCTCGGCATACTTGTCGTGCGCACCGAGCACGTTGATTTTCCGCTTCAAGGCGATGATGAGGGCGTCGAGTTCGTCAAAGGTGGCTCCTCCATCCTCTTGGAAGGTGGCGTTCAGCAGGCAAATCACGCTGTCGAGTTTCGCCATGCCCTGCTTGTGCTGTCCCAGACTGTGGAGTGCTGCGCCGATCTCTGCCTCCGTTCGTAGGGCATCGGTCTTTGCTTCGGCTCCTAACTGTCGGCAGACGTTAACCATTTCGTACGACCGCTGCAGCCATCCTGTCGTGTCGTTCTTCATGCGTGCGGTACTGATTAGAATCTCCAGCAAATCCCTGTGTATTGTAAGATTGTTCTTGACGGAGTCGTGGCGGAGCAGGCGCTCGCCGATAGCCTGTGCCGAGTCAAGGCGGACATCTGTCGGCCCGCCGAGCAGCGAGTCGACCTGTTCATGCATCAGGCTCATGCTGTAGATCCTTGCCCTGCAAAGGCTGGCCTGCGGTTCGCTGATGTTGCCCACAATGATTGCCGAATCGATGATTTGCAATGCACGTATTGGTTGGTAACCATAGATGTTCATGGCTACTTATGGCATGGCTGGCATTAGTGCCTTTGTCGTTCTTCGGCGATCCCGTACAGCCCGCCGTCAAAGCCACCATGACTATAACTAATATAATGTATAGAGCCTGTCGCATAGTTTTATAGTTGATTATATTCGTCTGCAAAGATAATGCAAATCCGACAAATATCCAAGTGTTATTGGAGTTTTTCTCAGGAAGAGTCTCTATTTGTCAATTCCAAGGCTCCATCTGCGATGTATTCTGAATGCTTCGTTCTGATTCCTTCCAAGACTTGTTCTGATAGGCCCTGTGGGGGTATACTAATGCTTGGTACGAGTCGTACAAGGCATTGGAACAAGTTGTACAAGGCATCGGAACAAGTTGTACAAGGCATTGGAACGAGTTGTACATGGCAGCTGAACGAGTGATGAAGGCTTTGTGAGGAAACAATTTAGCCCCGCCGGCCTGTCAAACGGTCAGCGGGGCTGTAGGTTTGCCATCTTGCCTCCCGGCGATGGCCGATGCCGCCACAGCGAGCATTAATCTAAATGAATTATATAAAAGTTGTGTTGGATTTTGGGTGCAAATATACAAAAACAATGCCTATGCCGCAATAGTAAAGACAAGATTACAATAGTTTTCAGACAAGATTACAAGTCCACAGACAAGATTACAATAGTTTTCGGACAAGATTGCAATTCCCCTCTGCGGTCACATGGTCACAGCTGTGACCGTGACCGTGTGGGAGGAAAAAAAGAAAGCCTCGCTCAAGCGGGGCTTTCTTAAGAGAGTGGATTTATTGTTGTTACTTCTTGTTGTCGACAGCAGCCTGCTCGATAGGGAGGCAGCGCTTGTAGTTCTCAGGGGGCGATAGAGACGCCAGTATTCCCTGCGAAGACCACGTTCTCGAGGTAGTCGGCAAGATTCAGTTTGTCGGGATTGTTTACCACATAGCCTGCCAGCAGGGCGATACCCCAGGCACCACCTTCGCCAGCGGTCTCCATCACGCTGATGGGGCTGTTGAGAGCAGCCGCAAGCATGCGTTGGCCCACACCTGGCGTCTTAAAGTAACCACCATGACCCGTGATGCGGTCCACGCGGATCTTCTCTTCCTTCAGCAGGATGTCGTTGCCGATCTTCAGCACGCCGATGGCACCATAGAGGTGGGCACGCATGAAGTTGGCGAGGTTGAACTTGTCATTGGCGGAGCGTATGAACATGGGGCGACCTTCCTGCAAACCTGTGACAGGTTCACCAGACACGTAGTTGTAGGCCATCAGACCGCCACAGTCGGTGTCGCCCTCCAGCGCCTTGTTGAAGAGTTTGCCGTAGAGTTCGTTCATATCTACCTTGATACCAAGAAGTTGCTGGTATTCCTTAAAGAGTCCCACCCAGGCGTTGATGTCGCTGGTGCAGTTGTTGCAGTGGACCATAGCCACGAGCGAACCGTCGGGGGTGGTCACCATGTCGATCATCTCGTAGGGTTTGCTCAGTGGTTTCTCGAGCACGATCATAGAGAAACTGGATGTGCCTGCCGACACATTACCTGTGCGCTGCTTGACAGCATTGGTAGCCACCATGCCCGTTCCAGCGTCACCCTCAGGAGGACAGACGGGGATGCCTGCCTTCAGATGCCCACTGAC